>JALEPQ010000168.1 GCA_022768685.1 Spirochaetia bacterium | reverse complement strand
TAATGCGCTACACGCTTTTTGTGGTATAGAAACTATTGAACTGCCGCTTCGCAGCAGCCACAAAAAGAGTGTTTTTGAACCACGCCCCGCTCCTTCGCACCAACATTACGGAAAAGCATTTATAATGCGTTTGCCCTGATGATATAGATTATAAATCTAATTGTGATATAAAATAATTAATAAGAGGTTAAATATGAAAAAGAATTTTGGTAAACAGACTTATTTGTATCCTATGCCAGTTTTAATTATTGGTACTTATGATGAAAATGGAAAACCTGATGCAATGAATGCTGCATGGGGTGGAATCCATGATACTAATCAAATTGGTATTTGTATTGATCCTTCTCATAAGACTTCAAAGAATCTTCTTGCAAAAAAAGCCTTTACAGTAAGCATGGCAGATGCAAAACATGTTGTAGAATGTGACTATCTTGGTATTGTCAGTGGAAATAATGAACCTGAAAAACTTGCAAAATGTGGTTTTACAGTTTCAAAATCTGAATTTGTAGATGCTCCTGTAATAAACGAATTGCCTATGTGCCTTGAATGTGAACTTGTAAGTTATGAAGAATCAACTGGCTGTATGGTAGGAAATATCATCAATGTTTCTGCTGATGAATCTGTTCTTACTGATGGAAAAATTGATGTTACAAAGCTTGAAGCCATAACTTATGATTCTGTAAACCATAATTATGTAAAACTGGGAGAGGTTGTAGGAAAAGCTTTCAGTGACGGTAAAAAGATAAAATAACAAAAAAAATAAGTCAAGAATTTGGAAAAAAGGTATATAATATTAATGTATGAAGAAACATCGGAATAGAGTTATCAGATTATTGGGATTTATTTCCAGTAGTCAGTTGAAGGTTATTTTCCTTATACTCTTTTTGTGTATTATTTTTCAGGTTCTGATTATTTCTAATATACAAGAGTATAAAAAGAAGAATGATATTTCGGCTGCAAAAATCTACGGAGAAAGTATTGCTTCTGGAATTCTTCTTTCGCTTAACCACAGTATAGAAACCAGTAAAATCCTCAAAAATATTTACATACAATATGGCGACCAGGTGTGTGAAAATTTTGATCAGCTTTGTACTTTGTTTTCCCATGATAACTCTTTAGGAAGTCTTTATATTGCTCCAGCTGGTATTATTGAAGTTGCGTATCCTGAATCAGTAAATGCAGCTACCATAGGATTTAATATGCTTAAGGATCCTGTTCAGGGACCAAGGGCTCAACTTGCTATTGATACAAAACAAATTACAGTAGCAGGACCTCATCGTCTGGTAGAAGATGGTGTAGGTTTTATTATCCGTAATCCTATTTTTGAAGATAATGAATTTAAGGCTTTTGCCGTTGTTGTTTTAGACTGGCATGAATTTGTAATTAAGGCTTTAAATCAGGTTGATCATATTAATTCAGGATATAGATTTGCAGTCTGGAAAGAGGATAATTCAGATACTGTAACAGATGAATATGGCTTTATTTTTAAAGACTGTTATGGTGATATTTCCAGATTAGTTGATATCCCTATTGAAGTGCCTAATGATGTATGGCATCTGTCTATTGAACCTGTTGGCGGGTGGTCAAAAAGTGCAAATGTAATACCTGAAAGTATTATTTCTTCAGTTATGATTTGTATTATCATGGTACTTCTGATTTTGAAGATGGCTTCCAGTGCAAAACAGGTTTACAAAGCTGAACATGATGAACTTACTGGACTTCTTCTTAGAAATGCCTTTTGTAATTATGTAGATAAACTTTTAAGAAATAATCCAAATAAAGTTTATACAGTCATCATGGCGGATATTGAAAATTTTAAGCAGCTGAATGCCCTTTATGGTACAAAAAAATGTGATCAGGTATTGAAATATCTGGCAGATACTTATTCTTCTCTTGAAAATTGTATTTATGTTTCCCGTTATGGCTCAAACAGTTTTGCCAGTATCTGCGAAAATGAATTTGTAAATGATTATGCAGTGTTTGAAGAAAACTGCAAAAAGATTAAGGATAATTCACCAATCAAAAATTTTAAAGTTAACTATGGTGAATATAAAAGTGTAGATCATAAACTTCCTGCAAATGTAATATGTGACAGAGCATTACTTGCTGCAAAAAGTATAAAACATAATTTTGAGAAAAATATTGCAAATTTTGAAGGTCCTGTTAGTTCAAAGTTATATAAAACAAATATGCTGGAAGCTTCCTTTGAAGATGCCATAAAAAACGAAGAGTTTAAAGTTTGGTTTCAGCCAAAATTTGATGCAAAATCAGAAATGGTTATTGGTGCAGAAGCCTTAGTTCGTTGGGTACGTCAGGATGGAACAATGGTTCCTCCAGCAGAATTTATAGATGTTTTTGAAAAGGATGGGTTAATTGTTCGTCTGGATGAATATGTTTTCAGAAAAGTCTGCATCTATATAAAAGCCTGGCAGGATGCGGGAATGGAAGCAGTGCCAGTTTCCATAAATCTTTCCAGAGTAAGTCTTCTTCACGAAGGTACAATTGAACGTTACAAACAGATTGTAGATGAAATAGGAATTCTTTCGTTCTTTGTTCCTATTGAACTTACCGAATCTGCAACCACAGCAGACAGGCAGATTAAAAAATTAACTGTAGATTTAAAAGAAAATGGATTTAGAATCCACATGGATGATTTTGGATCTGGTTATTCTTCTCTGGAAAATTTAAATCTTCTGCCATTTGATGTTGTAAAATTGGATAAGAGTCTTATTGATTTTATTGGTGATCCTGGTGGCGATGAAATTATTCGTCATGTAATTGAACTGGCTCATTTTAAAGAAATGAAAATTGTTGCTGAAGGAGTAGAAAATTCTGACCAGCTGGAATTTCTTCGTAAACTAAACTGTGATGCAATTCAGGGGTTCTATTTTTCAAAACCAAAGTCTTCAGAAGATTTCTGGGATTTTATGGAAAAACAGCAGCGGTATAAAATGGGTCTATGAGGATATTCTTGCCATCTATAAAATGGCATTCTGGTTTTCTAAAAGGGAGTTCAGTTTATTTTTTACGTCCTTAATATTTGTAAACTGGATTCCGTTTATTTTTAATGCCTTTGCAGTCTGAATATTTTCTGCTTTATCGTCAATAAAAACAGATTCTTCTGGAATAAGATTGTATTTTTTTAGAAGTGTAGTGTAAATTTCTTCATCAGGTTTAATCTGCTTTACAACAGCAGAAACAACCTTTCCATCAACAGATTTGGTAAATGTAAAAGTATTAGTCCAATGATAGTCAAACATCCAGTCAGGATAGTTTGTAAGCAGGTAGATGTTGTATCCCCGTGATTTTAGTTCTCTTAACCATTCTTCAGAATAATCAAAACTTTTTACAGTTGATAAAACTTCATCATAAAGAAAACGTCTTGCATCAGCTTTGTATTCTTCTTTTGTTTCGGAAAGCATAAGTTCAAAAACTTCTTCTTTTGACATAACACCTCTGTCCAGCTCTTTCCAATGTGGACCCAACGATGTTGTTTTTGCAATTTCTAAAACTTCTGTTTCTGGAAGTCCCATTTTTCTTAATATCTTTTCAGGACTGAATTCAACAAGAACTCCACCAATGTCAAAAATAATATTCTTTATCATAAGTTCACCTTTTTAAAAAGTTAGTAAGATTTTCAAGTAAAGTCAATGTTATGAACAGGGCAAACGCATTATAAATGCTTTTCCGTAATGTTGGTGCGAAGGAGCGGGGCGTGGTTCAAAAAAACTCTTTTTGTGGCTGCTGCGAAGCGGCAGTTCAATAGTTTCTATACCACAAAAAGCGTGTAGCGCATTATTGCGCGGTTTTGAATCACGCAACCGTGACTGGGAGCCAAAAAATCGGATATTTGTTTATAATGCGTTTGCCCTGTTTCAAAAGGTTTGATAGGTACTTAAAAATATGTTATTTTTTTATCATGAAAAAGAAAATTTGTATTTTACTTAGTTTGTTTTTAATTTCTGTAAATTTGTTTTCAAAAGAAAAAGTTAATTTTAATTTTGCCCTGGAAACTTTCCTTGATCTTAGAGTTCAACTTACCGGATATGAAGACAGAAATAAAGCTTCAGATTATCTTCATTCTTATTGGAGTGATTTCTGGCAGAAAAATGAATTGGATTCTGATTCAGAACAGGAAAAAATTATTCTTGATAATTTATTTATTCTTGAAGAATACAACTACATGTGGGATAACAAAGCTAATGATGATTATTTTGTAAGTGGTTTTCAAAAACAAATTGATATTTCAGAATCTTATATAGCAGGTCATTCTTCTGTAAGTTCATGGTTATTTTCTACAACCGCAGATCTTTTTTCCTGTATTATGACTTATAACCCTGTTTCAGGTACTATAAAATACGGTCTTAAAATAAAAGAGTATTATGAAAAAGCTCTCAATCTTGATTCAAAAGATGCTTATGCTTTAACTCATTATGCACAGTGGTTCTATTGGGCTCCTGCTGTAAGTGGTGGTGGAAAAAATAAAGCTTTAAAAACTTTAGAAACAGCTTTGGAAATTTCTAAGAAACCTTGTGATGTTTTTTATGCAGAAATGTTTATAAGTCAGGTTTTATTTGATATGAAAAAATATGAAGAATCTTCTGTTCACTTGAATAATGCTTTGAAAGTTTATCCTGAAAGTTATTATATAAAATTTCTTGCAGATATTAATAAACAGGGATATTCAATGTTTGTTTACAACAGAAAGATGTCTGATTCAAAAAATAATATAAAACAATAGCTTCCTGTATAAAATCTCCGATATTAGAAATTTTCAACATAGTAGAATATTTACGTTAAATACGATATTATTTTATGATTTTAAATTAAATAATATTTATATAAAGGATAAATAAATGAGTTATAAACCAGTTGACCCAAAGGTTGATTTTCCTAAACAGGAAGAAGAAGTTTTAAAATTCTGGCAGAAAAATGATATTTTCAATAAGTCTATTAGCCAGCGAGAAGGTGCAGAGGATTTTGTATTTTTTGATGGTCCTCCATTTGCAACAGGACTCCCTCACTTTGGACATTTTATTCCATCTACAATTAAAGATATTATTCCTCGTTATCAGACAATGAAGGGAAAGAAAGTTGAACGTCGCTTTGGATGGGACTGTCACGGACTTCCTGTAGAAAATTTAATTGAAAAAGAATTAGGCATAAACTCAAAACACGAAATTGAAGAACTTGGTGTTGATAAATTCAATGATGCTTGTAAAGCTTCTGTTCTTAAATATACATCAGAATGGCGTCAGACAATTACTCGTATGGGACGCTGGGTTGATTTTGACCATGATTACAAAACAATGAACCCAGAATACATTGAATCTATCTGGTGGATTGCAAAACAGCTTTGGGATAAACAGCTTATTTATGAAAGAAAATACATTCTTCCATATTGTCCACGTTGTTCTACAGTTCTTTCTA
Source organism: Spirochaetia bacterium (assembly GCA_022768685.1). GTDB lineage: Bacteria > Spirochaetota > Spirochaetia > Treponematales > Treponemataceae > Treponema_D. Next base: position 40,858 of record JALEPQ010000168.1, on the reverse strand, counting down.
CTCACGAACTGGCACAGGGATATAAAGATGTAAATGATATGACTGTTACTGTTCGTTTTAAGATTACAAAAGCTCCTGACGCAATTGATGATCCTGATATGGCTAATGGTAAAACATACTTTATTGCATGGACAACAACACCTTGGACTCTTCCTTCAAACCTTGGCCTTTGTATGGGACCAGATTTGGATTATGTAAAACTTCTTGATAAAGAATCAGGTGACTACTATATCTTTGCTGAAGCTCGTGTTCCTGCTTATTATAAAAATCCAGAGGATTACGAAATCATTTACAAAGCAAAAGGTAGAGACTTTATTGGTGCCCGCTACGAACCATTGTTCCCATATTTTAGTCAGTATGCTGATGCTGCAAAATGTGAAGAAGATTCAAAACAGAAATGTACTGATGGCGCATTCCGTATGTTCAATGCAGACTATGTTTCTACAGAAGATGGTACTGGTATTGTTCATATTGCACCTGCTTTTGGTGAAGATGACCATAAAGTTTTTGCAGGTTCTGGTGTTCCTGAAGTTGAACCTATTGATGCAGAATGTAAATTTACAAATGAAGTTCCTGATTATGCAGGCCGTTTTGTAAAAGACTGTGACAAAGACATTATGGACCGCCTGAAAAAAGAAGGTAAGCTGGTTAAGAAAGAACAGCACATGCACTCTTATCCACACTGCTGGCGTTGTGGTTCTCCTTTGATTTATCGTGGTATTGGTTCCTGGTTTGTAAAAGTAGCTGATCATCATGAAGAATTGCTTCGTGCAAATTCTCAGATTAAATGGCAGCCTTCACACATTAAGGAAGGTCGTTTTGGTAAATGGCTTGCCAATTCCCGAGACTGGGCTGTAAGCCGTAACCGTTATTGGGGTAATCCAATTCCAATCTGGAAGTGTGATGATCCAGAATGTAAGAATGCACTTTGTGTTGGAAGCCGTCAGGAGCTTGCTGATTTAAGCGGAACTTATCCTGATGATTTACACAAACAGTATGTTGATAAAATCACTATTCCTTGTAAAAAATGTGGTGGCACAATGCACCGTATTCCAGAAGTATTTGACTGCTGGTTTGAATCAGGTAGCATGCCTTATGCCCAGCAGCATTACCCATTTGAAAACAAAGAATATTTTGAAAAACACTTCCCGGCTAACTTTATTTCAGAAGGTCTTGATCAGACTCGCGGATGGTTCTATACACTTACAGTTCTTGCCGCTCTTTTATTTGATAAACCTGCATTCCAGAACTGTGTGGTAAATGGACTTGTACTTGCTTCAGATGGTCGTAAGATGTCTAAATCTTTACGCAACTATACAGATCCTGTTGAAGCAATCAATCGTTTTGGTGCAGATGCCCTTCGTTTATTCTTAATTCATTCTACTGTAGTTAAAGCAGATGATCTTAGATATTCAGATGATGGTGTACGTGATGTTTTAAAATCAATCATCATTCCATGGTGGAACTCTTATTCTTTCTTTGTTACTTATGCAAATATTGATAAAGTTCAGCCAACAGGACACATGTTTGATAAAAAACTTCCTTCAAATCCTCTTGACGCCTGGTTACTTTCTATTACACAGAAACTTGTTGCAGATGTAACTGCAGCTCTTGATGATTATGATTTATCAGCTGCTATTGATCCAATTGTTAAGTTTATTGATCAGCTCAATAACTGGTACATTCGTCGTAGTCGTCGTCGCTTCTGGAAATCAGAAAATGATACTGATAAAGCAGAAGCTTACGAAGCACTTTATATTGCTTTAAAAACAGTTGCTACTGTAGCTGCTCCTTTTGTTCCATTTATTACAGAAGAAATGTTCCAGAATCTTCGTACAGATGAAGATAAAGAATCTGTTCATTTATGTGATTATCCTGTTGCAAATAAAGCCTGGATAAATGAAGCACTTGAATTTAAAATGGCAACTGTACAAAAGGCAGTTTCTATGGGACATAGTTTACGCAATCAGTTCAACTTAAAGAATCGTCAGCCACTTGCATCTGTAGCTCTTGTTACACGTAATGCTGATGAAAAAGCTGTACTTGAAGAAATGCAGGATGTTATTACAGAAGAATTGAATGTTAAGACTGTTGAATTCCATGATCGGGAAGATGAACTTGTTGAATACAAAGCTAAGGCAAACTTTAAGGTATTAGGAAAAGAACTTGGTCCTAAGATGAAAGTTGCTGCAGTTGTAATTACAACTCTTACAAATGAACAGATTTCTTCTATTCTTGAAGGCGCAAAAGTTACTATTGATGTAGATGGAACTTCTGTAGAATTAAATACTGAGAAAGTTATTGTAGAACGTTTTGAAAAAGATGATCTTAAGGTATTAAACGATGGAACCTTAACTGTTGGTCTTGATTCTAAAGTTACAGAAGAACTTAAGAAAGAAGGTTATGTTCGTGATTTAATTCGTGGTATTCAGAATGCTCGTAAAGAAAGCGGATTTAATGTTACAGATAGAATAACACTTTGTGTTTCTGGTGATGAAACATTAAAATCTTCTATGGAAATGTTCAAAGACTTAATTGCTAATGAAACACTTGCAGTTTATGTTGAATGGTCAGATTCAGTTTTACCTGTTGAAGTTGAATCAGATGATAAAAAATGGAGTTTGAAAGTTGCAAAAGCTTAAGGCAATACTTATTTCCATAATCTGTATTTTTTTAGTTTTACTTTCGGGATGTAGATCTCTTCCTGAAAGTAAAAAAAACTCTGTGAATCCTTTTGATGTGATGGATTCACGGGGCTTTATTTATTTTTCTGTTCCAAAAAATTGTGATCCTGAATTGTATAATAGAATTCTGGAAAACAGTGGTTTTTCTAATCCTAAGCAGATTTCAAAAAATATAGATAAAATATTTTTTAATTTTTCTCAGAGCAAAACTGGTGATTTTCTGGAAGTTCAAGGTGTAATTCAAGGTAATATTCCTTCTTCAATTATAGAAAAAAATCTGGAAAAGAACTGGGCACGGGAAGATTTAATATATCAGAATAAGAAATATAAAATTTTTCATAATAATGGATTTGAACTTTCAGTTCCTTCTAATAAAATGGTTTTATTTGGTCGTGATAACAGTTCTATGTTAAAGAATTATCATGACTGTTTATACGGACTTTCTGAAAAAGAATCTGATTTTGATTATAATTTCACATCATTTTTAATGGAAAGTGATGATGAAATCAGATTTACCTGTTGTGATATTTCCTATATAGTTGCACTTTTTATGCCTGAATTAGGAAGAATAGTTAAATCTGATTTTATTATGGCATCCGTTAAACCTGATTTATATAACAAAAATTTTTATATAATGGATGCAAAAATTTCATTTTCAAAAGAATACTATATGAAGGCTGCAAAAGCAATTTTACATAATATTGTATATGAAAATGGTGGTACAATTAGAACTGAAGGAACAGATCTTTTTGTGGATGGTTTTGCTATAAAAAAAGAATTGATTTATTCGTTAAGATTATTATAACAGGAGTTATTCAATGGCTGACAACAAAATTATTTTAAAAGCTGAAGATTTGGATGGATATCTTACAAATGAAGATATGCAGGATTTAGATTTGCTGGATGGCATGTTCAAAGAAACAATGAAATCTTTTGATCCAGTTGATGAAGAAAAAATTGTTGATGGCTACGATAAAATGGGAAAAGCAATGCAGGAAATCTGTAAAAAACATCCTAATATTAAAGTTTACTCTTTTGAAACAGAAGAGGGTGCCCATGCAGAAGCTTCTCATGTTATTTCAAAATTAAGAGATATTAATACAGATCATCAGGAATTCATGTATTATTCTCAGCGTGCCTATGAAATGCTTTTTAGAATGGCTTATACAGATAAACATACTGATAAAAAATCTCATATTTTTGTAAAAACACCAGTAAATTTCCCTGTTCAGAATTATGCAGTTCATAAAATTCCTGATGTTGATGAAAAACTTAATAATACAGTTATGTGTGTAATGCTTAGAGGTGCTTTGCTTCCAAGTATGATTATGTCTAAAGAAATACAGGATTATTCTTCAACAGGATATCAGACTCCATTTGCATTATTTAAAATCAGTCGTAATGATTCTAAAAATGAAAATGATATGGAATACATTATGGATTTAAATAAATCTTTCTTTAAGCTTGAAGACTTAAATGGAAAAGATTTAATTTTTGCTGATCCTATGAATGCAACAGGCGGTTCTCTTGTAACTGTTGTTAAATATCTTCAGAGTCAGGGGGTTCAGCCAAAATCTATTGCATTCTTTAATACTATTTCTACTCTAAAAGGTTCTATTCGTGTAACACGAGCTTTGGAAAATTGTACATGTTATACATTGTGGATGGATCCTGTCATGAATGAAAAAGCTTATATTATGCCAGGACTTGGAGATGCAGGGGATCGTCTTAATGGCTGTGATACAAAAGATTCTCCTAGAAATATGATTCAGCTCATTGCTGATTATGGTCATAACATTTCAGGTTTATACAGAAAACAACTGTTTGAAATTGAAAAAACAGTATTAGGATAATTTGATGAAAATGAAAACTGTAAAAAAAATTTATACTTCTATTGTAGTCTCTCTTCTTCTGTTTTTTTTGCAGTTTTCACTAACCGCATGTATTTCATCTTCTAATCTTGTTCCAGGTAATTCTTCAGCTTTTAAACAGAATATTTATAACGAATATTATAATATTGCAGAAATCTATTATTCTTTAGAAAAGTACGATAAGGCTGTTTCTTATTATGAACTAGCCATGAATAATCGTAAATTTAAATGGGATTGTTATTACAAATTAGGAAAAATATATGTCATTCAAGAAAAATGGGATATAGCTTTATCAGTTTTTCAAGATCTTTTGAAACGAGACCCTGATAATTATTCCTTAAAGTCTTCTATTGCATATATTTATGCCATGAAAGGTGACACTGAAAAGTCATTAGCATTATATGAAGAATTGTTAGAGAAACAAAGCGATAATATTGAATTTCTGGAAAATTATATTGCGCTGCTTCTGCTAAATGAAGATTGTGAAAAAGCTCAGATAAATATTGACAGATTAGAAAACAACAATCCTGATTCAAAGAATCTTTCTGCATTCAAAGCAAAAATTGAAGAACTTCAAAATAAGAATAATAAAGAAGAAACAGCTCTAGTTAATGAGGATCATTCAGACGCAGATAAATAATTTAATTATTTAGATTCTTCAAATCTTCTGAATTTTTCTGCATCAGCTCTAAATGCCACTATTGGTGTTGAAACGTCTTCCTGTGCAATTTTAAGGGCATTTTCAGCTTCGTTCAACAGTCTTTCACCATTTATCATTCTGATTGTTCGTGAAGAAATTCCTATGTAACAGCGACTTTCTTTCATAAAATCTGTAATTGATTTATAAATTGTATCAGCTATTTCTATGGCTTCATCAATACTTGTTGATATTTTTATGGCAACTAAACAGTCTTCTTTGTATTCAAAAAGAAGATCTTTAAACTGAAAATGGGATAATAAATAATCACAAATTGTATTAATTTTATCATCAGTTCTGGAAATATCAGGGAATTTAAAAATAAACAAAGAAAGATCAAATTCACAAGCAATAGCTCTATTTAATTCACTGTTTAATCTTGTCAGCAAATATGATTCCCAGCCAAATCCAGTTAATGGTGAAAAAAGTCCTGCAGGATTTGCATCGTAACTGTCATCATGAAGAATTTCCAGCGGTTTAACATATTCATTTGGTAAGTTTACTTTAGAATTTGTTTCCTCTTCATGTAAATTTGAGGAAGTTTTATCTGTATCATCCTGTTCTTCAGAAATTTCATCAATGTTTTCTTTTTTTTCATCAATTATTTCTTCTGAAGTTTCAGATTCTTGTGTAGTAAAAGAAAGAGGATCTGAATTAGGTTTTTCATCTGGATTGTTTACTGATTCTGTTTTGGGATTTTTAATTACAAGAATTAAAATTAATGTCACTATAGTTATAAAAAGAACAATTAAAAAAGAAATTCTTGCATAATAATAAATAACTGAAGGTCTAATGATATATAAGTTAGCTTTTAAGATAAATTGATTATCTGCAGAAATAAATTTTTCTTCAAAACTTTTTATCAATTTTGATTGTGACTGAGAATTTTCTGGATTTACTGAAAATATCAGCTTTTCATTTTTTTCAAAACTTAGATAAGAAAAATCGTTTTCGTTTCCAACAGCTTTAACAAGTCTTGAATTTAACAGATTAGAATTTGTTTCATTTGAAATGGTTTTAGTTGTATTTGTAAGATGTTCAAAACGTCTTCTGGTTCTTTCATAACCAGTTTTGTATTCTGTAAAAATGCTATAGCTAAAAAATGAAATAGAAAATACAAATACTAAAACAGCAAAAATGGAGTAAATACAACAAAATGTTTTTTTCATAGTTTTAATTATATCTTAGGAGTTGATTGTGTGCAATAATGCATAACTCCTCAAAAGTTTTATCTTTATTTTCTTCTTTATTTTTTAAAAAAGCCATAAATGGGAGTAAAGGTATTACTGTTTTATTGTCATTAAGTTCTGAGAGAAATAATTTATAGTTAAAAAATTGATTTGAAAAAGTATATTTGTTTTTATTTTCGATTTCTAACTTGTAAATATTATTTTCATATAAGTATGACAAATTGTTTTGTCTAAAATATTCAAGTAATGAAGTTTTATATGATTCCAGAATGTCTGTTGTAAAAACTTTTTTATTTTTTTCTTTTAATTCAGTTCTGTAAAGCAGTTTATCATAATTTAATTCCAGGGGATTCAATTTGTTCTGATTAATAGAAAAATTTTCTTCAAGGTAAGTTCCTTTTGTATATGTTTTTCCTTTTGAATATGAAAAATCAGCTCCAAGAATTTCTATTTTTTTAAATCCTAGTTTAACAGCAAGGTCTAAAGCACTTATTGTTACTGTACCTGAACCGCTTTCCAATGAAAGTGGTTTACAGTTGAAATATTGTTCTGAAAATGTGGAAAGGGGATTTTTTGAACTGAACAAATATAAATTGTTATTTATTGAAGTTATTTTTTTGCACACAGAACTATTTCCACATATATCAATAAAAAATATAGTTTCAGAGGATTGATTATTTATTTTTGAAAAATGAGTAGATGAAATAAATTGTCCATCAATAGAAACTACGGCATTACTTAAAATATTATATTTTAATAAACTTTTATAAGCAGTATCTGTAGAAATAATAAAAAATTTATCTTTATTTTCTTTAAGATATTTTATGTGCTCCTCCAGGGTAGGTCCAGCTGCAATAATCATAGCTTTTTTTTCTAAATCAATGTTAAAAGGTTTGTTTTTAATTTTTGAAATCAATTTTAAGTTATTAAGGGCATTTTTAAGCCAGATTTTACCAAAATGACATTGAACAGAATAATCTGAACCAATATTTTTTAAAGTACGGTTAATTTCTTTAGCAATTATTTGATATGAAATTTTGTTTTCATTAACCCATGCTTTGTTTTCAATAATTCTTATATTTCCATCAATTACTGGTAAATATGTATTTTGAATTGTAGAAAAAACCGATTCTGCTGTAATCAGTTTTATATTTGAATTAATCTGGAGTTTTTGAAGACTTTCATTTTGCAAAAGAAACTGAATGTCACTTTCCGAATATTCAATCCCTATAATTTTTGCTTTTGGAAATTTCTGGTTTAATAAGCTTAAAGTTATTCCACTTCCTATTCCTATGACAATAAAATATTTAAAGGATTGTGTTATTTGATTTATTATATTTTCAGCTTCTTTTTCTGGATTATATTTAGATTCTATTGTCTTATCATTTTTCAAAACAGGAATTTTACTTCCAGTTTTTGAATCAATAAAATTTTTATATATAGTTTGTTCAGACATTTAATAAGTTCCAGATTTTTTTTAATAATTTATTATTTTCATTATCGATTTTATTTTCTAAATCTTTATTAGAAGGAGAATGTTTTAGGGAGACAAAATCTAATGGGAATAATGATTTTTTCCAGTTTAAGGTATTATTATTTTTTAAAATAAATTCATAAATCATTTCCCGATTTTTTTTAATATTCTTGTTTTCTTTAATCTGAAATATTGTTTCTTCTTTTTTTTGAAAATTACTTATCTTTTTTTCAAATAGATTAGAAGAAATGTCTTTTATATTGTTCAGATTATTTTTCTTATTATTAATTACTCTAAAAATGTTTTTTTTGAAATTTTGGTTTTTAAACCAGTTTTCATAAATTTTCAGCGATTCCGAAGGAAAACATCCTGGATAAACTCTTGTTTCCAAATTTTTTATGCGGAAATCCTGAATCTGATTATTAAATTCAATTTCATTTGGTTGAGTATGTTGATATCCTTTCTGTGAACATAAATCTAGCCCAAGAAAATAAATATCATTATCTGTTAAATTTTCTGCAAATTTTATGGCAGTGCCGCTTACTGTACCGTTACGTTCTGCTGGATAATAGGAAAGTCCGCAAAGATCATATAATTTTTTTGAAATTCCGTCTGAATAAAATAAAGGTAAAATTGTTTGATCTGTTAATGAACTTTTTTTGCAATATGCTTCTAATGGGAATGCAAGTGGAATATTTTTTTTCAGGTGCTTTAGATGTTCTCCAGCCCAAAAACCTCCGTCTGTAGAAAAATATAAATCTGGAGTAATGTTCATTTTATTTAGAACTGAAATTGCTGACGAAAGACATATTAAGAAAAAATTATCCCGATATTTTTTTAAAACATTTAAAACATCACCCAGACTTGGTCCTGAAGCACATATTACTACAGGTTTTTCTGTTTTTTTTATTATGGAAGCATTAATTTTACTATATGAAAGCAACTTCACAGAGTTTAAGAGCCATTTTTTTTCAAAATATTGCCTTGTTATTAGTAAAGTCTTTGCTTTTTCTATAGCGTTTTTTATGTTATTCCATACTTGTTTATTTTCCTGAGGAAAAGCTTTAGCTGATGCTTCAAAACTTAAAAAAAATGAAGACATAAGTTTTTCTTCACCTAAAAAATTAAAAAGATATTCAGAAAAATTATCTTTATGAGCATAATAGGGGATAACAAAATCTCCATTATCGAATTTAGAAAAATCTTGAAAGAATCTGATGATACCAACCTGGCAGGAAAATTTCTTTTTTATAAGAGGTACAATGTAACTTAAAGCAGGTTCAGTAACAATGATGCAATCAGTTTCAAAGGGAATTTTAATGTTTTCAACATAACGTTCAGCTTCTTTTGTTGGATTATAGGAAGAATGAAGCCATGTTTCATTTGAAAAAGCTGTATCTTCGTTGTTTTTAGCTTTTAAAAATTCAATATTCAATTTTTAGTTCCAGATAATTTTAGAAACAGATCTTTCCAGAACTTCTTCAAGATTACTTAAAAGATGATCTTTTAAAAGTGAACTATCTATTGAAGAATCGTAACTAATTTTTGCAGAAAAATCAGATGTTTTTTCAATATTTCCAATTTTGCTGAAATAAAGCGAAAGTCTATTATAAATCTCATTTTTTAAAGCAGTTTTGGCCTGTGAATTAAGGAAATCTTCAACTTTATTTTCTTCCAGGAAATTTAATACTGCATTTTCAAAATTAATTTCAATGCTGTTAGTATCAAAAATCTGATTTGATAAATTAGATTGTGATTCTGTTAGTTTTGTTAATTCTTTTAAAGTATTTTCTGAAAAATCTTCATTACCAAGAATATAAACTTTATCATCTTTTTTTATAATATTTAGAGAAGAAAGAGTTTCTTGAACTTCTTCAGAAAAAAACTGTAAAAAAGGATAAATATTATTATCATCCAATGAAAAACGGTAAATCTTATTTTCTTCAGGAATAGTACCATCCCAAAAATCTAAAGTTGAAAAGGATTTTAAAATAGATTTTCCATTAAAACCAATGCTTTCTGAAATATAATAAAAAGTATTGTACTGAGTAAAAATACCTAAAAGAGTAAACTTATTTTTTTGAATAAAAGAATTAAAAGCTAATCCCTTGTTTGCAGACAAGAGACTAGCTCTTTGAAGTAATCCGGACATTTATTAGTTTAATCCTAATTCCTTAAATAATTTCTTATATGTTGAGAATTCTGCAGATTTTGCAAATTCAACAATTTTTTCTTCAGGAAGATTTTCAAGTAATTGATCCATATAAAGAAGAACAGATTTTATGTCCTGCTTTAAATCTGAAGTCATTGAAGGTTCATCTGCAGGAACTCCAAACTCAGCTTCTGTAGACTGGTCTTTATTAGTAAGATAATTAAAATGATCATCAGATAGTTCATTGTCAGTATTATCAACACTGTCAAAAACATCATCTTCAATCTTATTTTCTTCAAAAACTGGAGCTTCAGGTTCAGAAATTACATCTTCTTCAGAAATTTCTACTTTTTCATCAGTTGTTTCATTCTGTTCACTGGAAATATCATCAAATGAGTCTGTTGTATCAAAAGTATCAGGTGTATCAAATGAATCTGATGTATCAAAACTATCAGGTGTATCAAATGAGTCTGTTGTATCAACAGTATCTGATGTATCAAATGAATCTACATTATCAAATATATCAAAATTTTCTTCAGCAGGTGTGGCTGGTTCTTCAGTTACCACAGATTCTACTTCAGATTCTGATGTTGATTCAGATGATTCTTCCTGCTGATTTTCAGCTTCAAAGTTGTCAAAAGAATCCACTGAATCAAATGAATCTTCATCTTCATTAGCAGGTTCATTTATTAATGTATCTTCAGTTTCTGAAGTTTTTGTTTCTATAGAAGTATCATCAAATTCAGTAGTTTCAGACTGGTTTGAAATATCAGCTGTTTCTTCTTTACTGAAATGTTCTGAATTTTCATTTACTAACTCTTCATCTTCTGTTGAATTAAATGTATCTGCAAAATTTGTTTCTTCTAATTCTGATTCAACTGTATTTTCTTCAGTTGGAGTGCTTTCATCAAAAACAGGTTCTTCAACAGAATTTTCTGTAAAAGATTCTTCTATAACAGGTTCATCAGAAATAACTGAGTTTTCTTTTACTGTCTCTGCTTCAAAATTTTCATCGGCTGGAATTGTTTCTGAATTTTCTGCAGTATCTTCCTGTGTTTCAATTTCTGGTTCTTCATTTACAGTAGGGAAGGAATTATCAGTATTTTCAACAGTTTCTGTTATATCTGCAAAAGTTTCTTCAATTACTGGTTCTTCATTTTCTACAATTGAGTCTTCAAATGATTCTTCAATTACAGGTTCTTCATTTTCTACAATTGAATCTTCAAATGAAATATCATTATTTTCCAGATCAGGTTCAACAAGTAAAGAATCTTCTGGTTCATTTTCTTCTGAGTCTTCTATTGTATCTTCAAAAGTAAAATCATCTGAAGAAATTTCATCAACTACAGGTTCTTCAGATGCAATTGTATCATTTGCAAATGTTACTTCTGAATCATTATCTTCAGTTTTTTCTTCAGTAACAACTTCTTCTCCTGATGTTGAGCTTGAAACACTGTCCATAAAATCAGAACCGTTAGATTCAACTAAAATGTCATCGTCTGTGGAAATTGAAATTTCATCTGGAAGTTCATCTTCCAGATCATTGTTGATTTCTTCTTCAATAGCAGATTCATCAATTTCTTCTGAAGGAAGATTTTCCTGAGTGTAGTCAAAATTTATTGTTGTATCATCAGTGGTAATTGATTCTGGTAAGTCATCATCTTCAATTGTAATTTCTGAAGGTAATTCATTTTCTGCAAGGAAAGATTCATCTGTTGGAATATCAACTTCTGTTTCTTCAATTACAGGTTCTTCATTTTCAATAATTGTTTCTTTAAAAGCTGGAACTTCGTTTTCAATTAATGTATCTTCAGTTGCTGTTTCTTCTGCTGAAGTTTCTTCTACAGGCACTTCATTTTCAGATGAACTTGTGAATTCAGTACTTTCTTCAAATTCTGCTGAATTCATAATATTGCTAAGTTCATCGCCAGATAAGGCTAATGTATCATCACCATCATCATTTCCAAAGAAACCACCTGCAGTTTCAGGTTCACTTTCCTGAATAACTGGCACTTTATTTTCATTAGCTTTGATTTCTGCAATATTTGATTTAAGTAAGTTAATTTCCTCTCGTAATCCAGAAAGATCAGCCACAATCTGCTGAAGTAGAGAAGTGCTTATGCTTTCAACAGGTTCTTTTTCTACTGGAGTTTCTTCTGCTTCTTTAATTTCGTTGATTACTGGTGCAACTTCTGTATTGTCATTTCCTACTGAAAGATCGTAATCAATTACTTTTTCTTCCTGTAAAGAATGTTCAATACCACCGTTAGCTCCAGAATCTTCTGCTTCAGCATCAATACCAAAGTCTGAAAGATCAATTTCCTCTGATTCAAAATCTGAAGAGTCAGCACTAGCTCCAAAATCTGCTACATCTACAGTTTCTTCAACTACTGGTGTTTCTGGGGAAGCTGTTTCTTCAACAACTGGCTGTTCTTCTGGATCATTTATAAAGTAACTTTCTGTTTCTTCTGTATCAGAATTATTTTCAACAGTTTCTACAGATTCTGTAGAATCATCAAATGAAACATCCATTTCAAGAGGAGCTTCATCTTCTATAATTTCTTCTGCAGGAGTCTGCTCTTCTGTAGTAAATCCAAAATCATCAAGAGAAATTTCTTCTGTTCCAGAAGATTGTGCCTGAGGTCCTTTTCCAGGTTCAAAACCATTATTTCCTGCAGCTACAGATTCATCAGAAAAACCTTCATCCATAAAATCATCTAAAGAAATTTCTTCTTCACCAAAACTTTCAATACTTATTTCTTCTGTTTCTGTATTTTCTGTTACCGGTGTACTATTGTTTTCAAAATCAGATAGATCAAATTCTTCAACATTAAAATCTGAAGTTTCTTCTGATACAGGAGTGTCTTCTGTAGTTTCTGTAATTGTATCTGAAGCTTCTGTAACTTCTTCAAAATTAAAACCTGCATTTTCTGTATCTTCGGCTGCAAGTTCTTCTGATAAATCGTCGAAATTGATTTCTGTATCGGAAGGAGAGTCTTCTGATTCAGTTGAAGTTTCTGTTGCTGAAAGTTCTTCACCAATTTCATCAAACTCTTTAGCAAAATCGAAGTCTGACTCAACAGAAGTGTTTTCATCATCAACTGTTTCAATGTCTGTTGTTATGTTTGCCAGTTCATCTGCTGTAAGTGTTGTATCTGAGTCGTCTGTAAAAGATGTGCTGTCCAAAGATGATTCAATATCTGCAAAATCATCTGTTATATCTTTTTCAAAACTATTTTCATCTGTTGGTTCTGTAACTGTTTCTTCTTTAAACATATCTGAAAAATCTGTTTCATCAAAATCAGGCAAATCTAAATCCTCTAAATCACTTTTTTCAGCTGCTGCTGAGTTATCAGTCTGTTCTGCAGTGTTTTCTCCAGCCGGATGTTTCACCCATACTCCGTAGCTTTCAAGTTCTGTTGTGTCGTCAATAGTTTTGCTCATATCTTTTCCTCTCATAAGATAAATGTTCTTTTTTATTATCGGCAGATGGGATTTAAAAAATAGAAAATTTTTTACCTGTCAGAAGATATTTTATCATATTTTTTCTATTCAGAAAACATAAATATATACCGATAATTTTACGGATGAAACGTGCTAAATATTTAATAACAGTATTTCTTGGGACATTTGTGTATGTAGGTCTAAGTCTTCTTTTTGGACAAAATAGTGTAAATTGCTATAATCAGCTCTCAGAACAGAAGAAATTAATTAGTAAACAGACTTCCGAAATTGAAAATATAAATAGTGAACTACAGTTAGAATTAACTGCCCTTGAAAATGATAAAGCTGTAATTGCTGCCTATGCACGAAGACTTGATTATGTTTCAAATGATGAAAAACTAGTAAAAATTAATGGATTAAAACCTCTTCAAACAACATTGTATGATACAGGTTCAGTTTTACATCATGAAGAAGTTCCATTTGTTCCAGAAATGGTATGTAAATTATTAGGGCTATTTTCATTTTTCTTCAGTTTGCTTACAATATTCCTGATTGACCTTGTAAAAGGTAATATTTCTTTTAAGAAAGAAAAAACTATTGTTACAGGAATTCCGGTATATGACTTGCCACAAATCTGATGTTGATTCTATAAAAAAGTGCGTTGAAAGTTTACAAAAAAATAAAGTTGTTATCATTCCAACTGATACTGTTTACGGCTTTTCTGGAATTGTAAATGAAAGTGCAAATTCCCGAATAAAAGAAATAAAGGGCAGGGGTGAAAATAAACCTTTTATTCAGCTCATTGCAAATCCTTCAGATATCTTCAAGTATACATCTGATAAAATTCCTGAAAAATTATTATCTTACTGGCCTGGTCCACTTACAATAATTGTAAATGATAATCGTCTTGAAAATAAAACCACAGCTTTCAGATGTCCCGGCGATAAATGGTTAAGAGATATAATTTCTAAATGTGAATTTCCTTTGTACTCTACCAGTGTAAATAGAAGTGGAAGTCCTGTTCTTGAAAATGAATCTGAAATTGTGAAAGAATTTGAAGATGAAGTTGATTTGATTGTTCTGGATGGAAATAAAAATAATGCACTTCCTTCAACTATTGTTAGTTTTAATAATGGTGAAATAAAAATTTTAAGAAAAGGTGCTGTAGATATTGAATCTTAATTGATTCTGTTCCAGGTTACATTTACTGTTTTTACCGAGTAGCTGTCCTGTTCTGGCAGTAGAGTCTTTTTAGTACCTGTTAAAGTGTTCATGTCATTTAGTAAAAGTGTCCACTCAATCGGGTCAGCAGAAACTGCAGCAACTAAAGCAGTGGGACGAGGTAATTCCGGGAAAAAAGAAGCATTTGATCTTCCATTTTGAGTTACCTTTACATAATTTTTGCCACTTTCTTCACTTATTGAAATAAGAATATTCATGGAAGCACCGTTTTTGAAAATGATAAATCCCCTTCCACCCCGGAGAATGACAATTTTGTCTATAAAATCTTCACCTTTCCATGTTCCTGAAAGAATTTCAGAAGAAACAACTTCATTTGAATTTGAGAAAATACTATCATTTTGATCTGGAAGATCTTCCTGCTTATTTTCAATCAGATTTTTAATGGTTGTCTGTAAAGTGGTTTTAGATTCCATTAGGATTTTGTAAAAAGAGTCATATTCATTTCTTTTTGTATGTTCAGATTCCTCTTTTTTGTTTAAAACATGAATTATAGTTTCCCACTTTGAAGAATTAGTAATGCGTTTAACTTCAGTGTAAAAAGTAAGATTATCTTCTGAAAAAATATTTTGATCGGGAGAAAAACTTTTTGAACTGTCTATACGTTTGTCATTAACAGTAAAGTTTGGAATTTCACAAAGTTGAGTATAGTACAAATCACTGGTCATTTTTGCCATGTTTGAGTCAATTGCTTCATAGTTTATTCCATAATAGTCAATTATATAACTCTGGCCATATAAACCTGAAAATAGTGCAGAGAGGAAAAAAATAATTATTGATATTTTACCTGTTCTTCCTTTCAAATTATCCCTTTAATCTTTGAGAGAATTCTCTCTGTAAATCACGTTTGACATCACGATCTTTTATAGTTGCCCTTTTGTCAAACTGTTTTTTACCTTTACAAACTCCAAGACTAACTTTTACACGACCATTTTTTAAATAGAATTCTAATGGAATTAAAGTATAGCCTTTTTCTTCAACTTTTCTAGTTAATCTTTTTATTTCTTCTTTATGTAGAAGAAGTTTTTTAGGTCTGTCTGGATCGTGATTAAAAATAGAAGAATATGAGTATTCGGAAATATGAACGTTTTTGACCCAAATTTCACCATTTACGATTTCAGCAAAACCATCAGGAAATGACATGCTGCCACTTTTTACAGATTTTACTTCAGTTCCCTGTAGTTCAACTCCGCATTCGTAAGTGTCTTCTATAAAATAATCAAATCGAGCTTTTCTATTTTCTGCTATTACTTTTCGTCCTTCTGACATATCTGTTATTATAAATTATAGTTAAATTGCTTTCAACTACTTGTAAATTAATGACGAAAACAGCTTTTTATGATAGTTTAACATAAAGGTAAAAAAAATGAGTCAGAAAATTGAGCAATATTCATATTCTATAAAAAAAGCTAAACAGCGAAAAAGATTATCTGTTTTTCTTTTAATTTTATTTATATTTGTTTTTGTAAACTTAATCATTAATTTTTTAATTTTTCCTGTACGACAGAATTCTGATTCAATGATTCCTGATGTTCCTGATACATCCTTACTTATGGTAACACCTTTGGTAAAAACTCCAAAACGTGGTGATGTTGTGCTGCTGAAACCTGAAGTAAAAGATGAGTCTTCTTTTTCAGTAAAAGCAGCTGATTTGTTTTCTACTTTTTTTACTTTTCAGAACTATTCATTAAAAGTAAATCCTTCATTTCCTGGTACACAGTGTTCTTTGCGTAGGGTGGTTGGTTTACCAGGTGATACTTTCTATATTCGCGATTACGTAATGTATATTAAACCTAAAGGTGAAAAACATTTTTTAACTGAATTTGAATTATGTAATCATCCCTATAATGTTACTTTTAATGCTTATCCGGCTTCCTGGGATACTTCTATAGGAATTGTAGGTTATTCTGAAGAATATACGTTAAAAGATAATGAATATTTTGTGTTGGCAGATAACAGATCTTCTTGCACTGATTCCAGATTGTCAGGGCCAGTTACTGTTCAGAATATACGTGGAAAAGCATTATTTTGTTATTTCCCATTTAATAAATTAAAATTGTACTAATTTGAATAAATCAACCTCAATTTATATTCACATTCCTTATTGTGTTTCAAAATGTAAATATTGTGATTTTTTTAGTGTTGAAAATCATAAAACATTTGTTCCTCAAGAATATGTTGAAGCACTTTGTAATGAGATTAAATATCGCAAAAAGCAGTTTAATGTTTCAGTGTTAAAAACAGTTTATATTGGTGGTGGTACTCCAAGTTTACTGACAGAAACTCAACTTTCTGAAATTTGTAATGTTTTATTTGAGGGTATAGTACTTTCCTCTGATTTTGAATTCACTGTTGAAGTTAATCCTGATGATGTTTCTGAGCAGCTGCTTTTAATGTTTGAAAAAAATAAAATAAACAGAATTTCCTGTGGAATACAGTCTCTTAATGATGAATGCCTGAGATTTTCTGGAAGAAGAGCTTCCTTAAAAGAAAACTTAAAAGCATTGGAAAATTTTAGAAAATTCTGGAAAAAAGATTTATCACTTGATCTTATTTGTGGTTTACCTGGAGAAACAGAGGAATCTTTTCTTGAGGGACTAAAAAAAATATGTTCATATAGTCCATCTCATATTTCTATGTATTCTTTGACAATAGAAGAAAATACAGTATTTGGAAAATTATGGGAAAAAGGTGAATTGCATTATGATTTTGATAAAGCAGATGAACTTTGGTTAAAAGGCCGGAAGTTTTTAATGGAATCAGAATATACTCATTATGAAGTTTCAAATTTCTGTAAAACTGGCAAAGAATGCAGACATAATCTTGTTTATTGGAATCATCAGGACTATATTGGCACAGGTAGTGGTGGTACAGGAACTGTTTACTTTAATAATGGTACAGGGTACAGATGGACTAATGTAAATAATCTTACTGAATACATTAACTTTTGGATAAACAGCATTTTTTTAGATGATTTACCTCAGGCGGGTGAAAAAATAGATTTGGATACTTCGAAGTTTGAATTTTTTATGATGGGATTAAGAAAAATTTCTGGAATCTCAGAAAAACAGTATGAAGAACTTTTTGGTGAAAAAATTCCTGAAAAAATAAAAGACTGTTTCTGTAAATGGCAGAAATATGACAGGGCAGAAATCACAAAAAATGAGGAAGACACTGTATTCACTCTTGGAAAAGATGGTATTTTGTTTCTAAATGCTTTTCTTGAGGAGATTATTTAGTTTTCACAGGAATTTTGATAATAAAAGTAGTTCCTTTATTTTTTTCTGATTCAACATTTATTTTCCATTGGTGTGTATCAATGATGTTTTTTACTACAGAAAGACCTATTCCCATTCCTTCTTCTCTGCGGGAATTTGTTCCTCTATAAAAAAGTTCAAATATATGATCTAAATCTTTTTTTGCAATTCCAATACCATCATCCTGGATTTTAAAAATAATATTGTTTTCTTCATCAATAAAAGAAATAAGAGTAATTTGATCACCTTCTTCAGTGTATCGTATTGCATTACTGAAAATATTTTCAAAAGCTCTGTTTACAAGATTTTTATCTAATGGAATTTCAATATCAACAGGTAAGTCTATTTTTGAAACAACTTTTCTTTTGTAAATAGTACCGGTAATTTCTGCTTCTTTTGAAAAATCAATAATTAATCTGGAAATGGAAGAAGGAATAAGCTGTTCTCTTATGTCATTATCATTTAATTTCATGTAATTAATCAATGTGTTAATCATTGTTTCAAGACGTTCAGTTTTTCCTTCAATAAGTTCATAAGTCTGATTAATTTCTTTTTTATCAGTAATAACACCGTCTTTTAAAGCTTCAATATAGCCTTTTATAATGGCTACAGGAGTTCGTAAATCATGACTTATTCCCATGATGAATTTACTTTTTCTGTTTTGTACTTCAAGTAAAGATATGCGCATGTTTTCAAGAGACTGAAGAATGCTTGTAATTTCATTTAATTTGACAGAACCGCCTTTACGGGTAATTGGAGTATTAATATCTCCGTTTGAAATCTGATCAGTTTGATTTTTTATGATGATAATTGAATCAAAAATATTTTTAGACAACAGTGCAATGAACATTACACAAAAACAGACAATACAGAAAAGAAAAATTAAAAGATAAGTCATAAGATGACTTTTTTTTGCAGATTTTTTTTTATCCCTGTCAATTCTGGAAATGAGGATTGTACTTGTGTTGAGTTCCAGATTTAATGCTGTAAATTGGTAAAAATATGAACTTGAAGTATCATTAAAATAACGCCAGGTTTCAACTTTACTAATTGTAGTATCCGCTTGAAACTCTTCCATGGTGGAATATAAAACATGACCAGAATCTTCAATAATTGCTGTTTCTATATCAGGAGGAAGAAGTTTTAAATTATCTTCTACGGTTTTTATATCTTTTTCTGACAAATCAAGATCTTTAATTTCTTTAAAACCATTTTCCATGTAGCGTTCTGGTGATTTTACGTAACGATAAGTTGTTACAAAAATTACACAAGTAACAGGTATTGCTAAAAGTATTAAAGCTAATATGTAAAATTGTTTTCTGATTGTCATAGTGAAAAACTCTAAATTATTTTATGCATTCTTTATTGAAAGAATATCCTTTTCCAAATTCAGTTTTCAGATATTTTGGATTAGATGCATCTTCTTCAATTTTTTTTCTTAATCTCTGAATATAAACTGCTACTGCGGTAATGTCACCAAATTCAACATTCCATACAGATTTGTAAATTGTTTCAGGTAATAAAACTTGTCCTGCATTTTTTACAAGAAATTCAAGCACTTCATATTCTTTTGTTGAAAGTGGAATTTTTTTATTTCCTTTTTTTAGTACACAGGAATTTAATAAAAGAGTGTAATCATCAAAAATAATGGAATCTTCTGCTTTTGCAGTTGCTGAAATCTGTCTTCGTAAATTAGCCTGAACTCTTGCTACTAGCACACTTGGAGAAAAAGGTTTTGTGATAAATTCATCAGCTCCCAATCCTAATCCCTGAATAATATCTTCATCTGCATCTCTTGCAGAAAGAATCATTACAGAAGGCATATTATTGGAAAGCTGCTTTTTTAATTCCTGAAGAAATTCAAATCCGCTCATTCCAGGTAAGTTTAAATCCAGAATAATTAAATCTGGTATTGTATCTTTTGTTATTTGAACAAGAGCATCTTCTGCATTGAAAAATGCCTTTGTCTTAATATTTGCTTTTTCCAGATACATGCTGATTAATTTTGAAATAGATTCTTCATCTTCTATTATGTATATATAATTCTTTTCGTTATTCATATTTTTTATTATATTGTGTTTGAGATTAAATGAGTAATAAAATTTTGTTTTTCTGTTTTTTATATCATAATATTTTGTTTTTTTTTAAAAGGTTTTTTTTAAAATAAATAGTCATTGAAATATCATAAAAAAAGGTTATAATTAAAAACAAAGTTTAATTTTAAAGGATTTCATATCTTATGATTGATGTCTTGCGGTTAGATGGGAAACAATATTGGGTGAATCCGCACATGATTGAAAGTATGGAAACTACTCCAGATTTAACGTTGACTATGTTATCTGGTAAAAAAATCATCGTCAAAAATTCCCCAGAAGAAATTATAAATAAAATTATTGAATATCGAAGAAAAATCGGTATTGATAGCCAAGAGGTCTTGTAATGGATATAGCAACAATAATTGGTATTGTGGGCGGTGCTGCCATGATCGTCATGTCAGTTGTTACATCAGGTGGTAGTTTAGGTGGAATTATTGATATTCCTTCTGCTGCCATGACTATTGGTGGTTCTTATTTTGCCATGTTTATCGCGGCTCCATTAAAAAAAGCTTTAGGTATGTTTAAAGTAATGGGCAAGGCATTTAAGGTTCCAGATTTTGGTGAAAAGAATATTGTAATAAATATGCAGGCTCTTTCTGAAAAAGCCAGACGTGAAGGTATTCTTGCTCTTGAAGATGGTCTGGATGATCTTGAAGATCCTTTTATGAAAATGGGACTTCGCCTTGTAGTTGATGGTACTGATGGTGCTGTAATTCGTACAATCATGGAAAATGAAATGAATCAGGTAGAAGCCCGTCATATGAACTGGATTGGTTTAATCAATGCCTGGGCTGGATTCGCTCCTGGTTTTGGTATGATGGGTACTGTAGTAGGTCTTATTGGTATGTTAAACAACCTTGAAGATAAATCATCACTTGGTCCAAACATGGCCGTTGCCTTGATTACAACTTTGTACGGTTCTATGATGGCCAACTGGTTGATTAGTCCATTTGGTACAAAACTTATGAATATTAATGCTCAGGAAATCAGGTCAAAAGAAATGATTATTGAGGGAGTTCTTGCTATTCAGGCAGGTGAAAACCCTCGTATTATGGCTCAGAAACTTTTGACATATCTTGATCCTGTTACAAGAAAAGCAATTGAAGCTGATGTATTAAAAGACTAGTTTATAAAGTGGGATAAAAATGGGAAAAGCTAAAGAGCCTGAGAAACCATCCAGTGCCTGGCAAGGTACTTATGGTGATATGATTACTTTAATGTTGTGTTTCTTCGTAATGATGTATGATCCTTCCGAAGTAGATGTTACACAGCTTGCAACTATTACTCAGAGTTTACAGATGCAGGAAACAGAAACTGTGTCTGGTGGTCTTTCTTTGTCTGCAGGACGTCTTTCTGATTTAGGAAATAACATAAACTCTTTACCTTCTTTAGAAAAAGGAAAATCTTTAGGTCTTGCAAAGAAAAAGGCAGTAAGTCTTTTTGCTCCTGATAAAAAAACTAATAAGATTACCTGGACTAGTGATGAACGGGGTTTGATTATTACTTTGCTGTCAGATAATTTCTTTGAAGAAGGTAGTGCAGAGTTGAATATTAATGAAACTCGGGAATCATTACTTCGACTTGCTGAGTTTTTTACTTCTCCTGAAGTAAAAGATTTTAATTATAGAATTGAAGGTCATACTGATAGCACTCCAGTGCCAGCTTCTTCTATATATCCAAGTAATTGGGAGCTTTCTACTGCAAGAGCTGCTAATGTATTGCATTTTTTAGCCGATTATGGAGTAAATGAAAATAAATTTTCATTAGCTGGTTACGCGGATACTAAACCTAAATTTAAGGATAGTGATTTACCGGAAGCTAAAGCTTATGATCGGCGCGTAGATATTATCATCCTAGACGAAGGACATTTTTAATGTTACTATGTAAAAGAATTTGCTGGAGGGGAAATGGCAGACGAAGATGAAATTAACCTTGATGGTGATGGTGGCGATGGTGGAGCTTCAGCCAAAAAAGGTGGAAAACTTGGTGGACTTTTTACAGGTTTTTTAAAATGGATTATTATTGGTGTTGCTGCAGTTATATTAATTGTTGTAGTTGTTGTAGTTACAATTAAGATTGTTGGCAGTAATAAAACTTCTGTTACATCTATTCCAACCTCAGAAGAATATGTTTCCGGTCAGCGTGAAATTTATGACTGGTATACATCTCTTGATGTGATTCAAACATCTTCTTGTGATGAGCCTCCTGCTACAGTTCGTGTTCAAGTTGCTTTAGCTTATAAAAAAGATGATAAAGCTACATCTACTGAAATTACTCAAAGAACTGTTGAATTAAAATCAAATTTACGTCGATACTTTAACAGTAAGACTGCTTCAGAATTGCGTAATGCAAATAATGAAGATGCATTAGAAAATGAAATAAAAAATCTTATTAATGATAAGATTTTAAGTAGTTCAAGAATCAGAGATGTTGTTTTCTTACAAAAAGATGTAATTGAACAAAATTAGTGTAAGGTGGATTTTGAATGAATGACGTTCTGTCACAGGATGAGATTGACCAGTTGCTTACAGCCATCAGTTCCGGAGATTCTGGTGATACTGATGACTTTAAACCGGTAAATAGTGCTCGAAAAATAAAAATTTACGATTTCAAACGTCCTGATAAATTCTCAAAGGAACAATTGCGTACGGTCTCAAATATGCATGAGACCTTTGCACGTTTAACAACTACATCTTTATCAGCTCAGCTTCGTTCATTAGTTCATGTTCATGTTGCTTCTGTAGATCAGTTGACTTATGAGGAATTTATTCGTTCTATTCCAACTCCAACAACACTTGCTGTAATTAACATGGATCCTTTAAAAGGAAACGCAGTTCTTGAAATTGATCCTGCAATTACATTCTGTATGATTGACCGTTTGTTTGGTGGACGTGGTGCAACTATTGGAAATAAAAATCGAGATTTAACTGATATTGAGCAGGAAGTAATGGAAGGTGTAATTGTTCGTATTCTTGCAAATATTCGTGAAGCCTGGACTCAGGTTATTGATTTGCGTCCTCGATTTGCTCAGATTGAAACAAATCCTCAGTTTGCTCAGATTGTACCTCCAACAGAAATGGTTGTGCTTGTTACTTTGGAAACAAAAGTTGGTGATGAAGAAGGTATGATGAATTTCTGTATTCCGTATCTTGTTCTTGAACCAATTATTTCAAAATTATCTTCTCAGTTCTGGTTCTCTTCTGTTAGAAAGAGTTCCACAACTCAGTATTTAGGAACTATTAAACAGCAGTTGACATCTGTTGATATGGATGTTGTTGCTGAAATCGGAACTATAAATCTTCCAATTCGAGATGTTCTTTCTCTAAGAGTTGGAGATGTTGTTAGTTTGTCGAATATAAAGGTGGGAGATCCTTTAACACTAAGTATAGGAAATCAGAAAAAGTTTTACTGTCAGCCTGGTGTAGTAGGTAAAAAAATGGCTGTGCAGATTACAGGAAAAATTGAAAACGTTGATAATGACGATTTTGAAGAGCTTTCTGTAGAAGGAGACGAAAGTTATGAGTGATGGTGCTATTTCTCAAGATGAAATTGATGCTTTACTTTCTGGTGTATCAATTGATGGTTTAAATTCCTCTGGCCATGTAGGTAATGGACCTAATTATCATTTTGATATTCCAACTCTTCAAAAATTGGCAAATGATTTAAAACCAAAACTTGAAGAAAATATTAATAAATATACTGGAGCAAGTTTTTCTGTTGGTGATCCTGTTGTTGAACAGGTTAATAGAGATAAAGTTCTTGCTAAACTTCCTGAAGTTGTAGTTTGTGTAAATGCAGATTATAACGAAGGTATAAAAGGAAGCCATACATATCTTTTATCAAATGAGCTGGCTCTTAAACTTTTCCAGTTGATGAATAATGAGGAAGCTTCTGAAGTTGATGATATGGTTTTGTCCATTGTTTCAGAAGTTATTGCTACTCATATCAGCTCTCAGATTACACAGATTGATTCCGTTGGAAAAGTTCCAGGTCTTGCATATGCAACTCCAGAAAGTGTAAGTGAATCAAAGGCTATGGTTATGTTTGCTCAGGGAGATTTTGCCCTTTCTTCATATCCTCTTACTCTTGATGGTAATTCTTATACAATCTGGGAATGTTTAGGTGGTGATGCTGCCGAAGGTATTACTAAAGCTTTAGGTGGTGGTGCTGAAGAAGTGCTTACTCCTGTAGATTTAGGTGGCGGAATGCAGAATATGGGTGGCGGTATGCCAAACATGGGTATGCAGAACAATATGAACAGCATGCCAAATATGAATATGAACATGGGTGGTGGAATGCCTAATATGGGTATGAACATGGGAATGCAGAATATGGGCGGTATGCCAAATATGGGTATGAATATGGGCGTAAATATGGGAATGAACGTTCCTAATGTACAGCAGTTGCAGTATCCAAATTTGCAGGGGGCAATGACATCTGGCGAACAGGGAAACATCAGTTTGATTATGGATGTTTTCATGGAGATGACAGTAGAACTTGGTCGTACAAAAAAATCTATTAAAGATATTTTAGGTATGGGTGAGGGTACTATCATCGAGCTTGATAAGCTTGCCGGTGAACCTGTTGATATTCTTGTAAATCATAAACCAATTGCTAAAGGTGAAGTTGTAGTTATTGATGAAAACTTTGGTGTTCGTGTAACTGAAATTCTTTCGCCAATGGAACGGGTTAATGATTTAAATTAAAACCGATTTTTAAGGGTGGGAAAAATTGGTAAAAAGTAGAAAATCTCTTTTAATATTAATTTTATTAAGTTTATTTAACTTTTCTGTTTTCTCTGCAGTTGAAGAGTCTGGTGGTGATTTAACTGATTCTGCGGAGGTTATTGCAACTGAACAGGATACTTATTTCTCTGATTATTATAATAATAGTGCTGAAAAAGTCGCATCTAATAAAAAATCCTCAACATCTGGTTATCTTGTAAAAATGATTGTTGTTCTTGTAATCGTTGTTGCTTTGATATACGGAGTTTTATGGTTTATTAAAAAGAAAACTCATGTTGTAAAAAGTGAAGATGATTATTTAAGAAGAGCTGCCTATATTGATATTGGACCTGGTAAATCTGTGGAAGTTATTACTTTACTGGATAAAGGTTATCTTATAGGAGTTACAGAAGATAAGATTACTTTACTGGGAGAAATTGATGATAAGGAATTAATTTCTGCCATGAATGTTAATGCAGATAAAAATCAGAATACAAAGAAGCCTGTTAATTTTGCGGAAGTATTAGAGATGCTTACTCAAAAAGGTGGAAAATCAAAAAGCGTTTTTGATGAATCTGAAAAGAAAATGGATAACATTTTCAATAAAAAATAGAGCAGGTTAATATGAAGAATTTAAAATTTATCATTGTGTTTCTTGCTTTTTTCTGTATTGTAACTCCTGTTTTTGGTCAAAATAATAATTTTCCACAGGGGTCTTCTGGTGGAACTACTCAGATGAATGGAACAATCAGGGGTGCCACAGTTCCTAATATTGCAGTTCAGATTACACAGCCACAATCAGGTAGAGAGGTAGCATTTTCCGTAAGACTTTTAATCCTTCTTACAATTCTAACTTTAGCTCCTAGTCTTTTAATTCTACTTACTTGCTTTCTACGTTTTTCTATTGTACTTGATTTTATAAAGAGAGCTTTATCTTTACAGCAGGTTCCTCCTACAGCTGTATTGAATGGAATTGCTTTTTTTATGACTCTGTTTGTTATGTGGCCTACATTCACTAATATTTATGAAAAGGCTTATAAACCACTTGCTAATGGTGAAGCTGGGTTAGAGCAGGCGTATAAAAGTGCAGAAGAGCCTGTAAGAGACTGGATGTATTCACAGATGGAAGATGATCCTAGTTATATCATGATGTTTATGAGTATGGCAAAACTGGATAAACCTAATGTAAAAGCTGATGTGCCTACTTATATCCTCATACCTGCATATATTCTGCATGAATTAACTGTTGCTTTTAAAATAGGTGTGCTTTTATATATACCGTTTATTATAATAGATATGGTTGTGGCAAGTATTCTTATGGCTATGGGTATGATGATGCTTCCTCCAGTTCAAATTTCAATGCCTTTTAAGTTGATTTTATTTGTTCTGGTAGACGGATGGGGATTATTGACTCAGCAGCTGTTTGTTTCTGTGTTCCGTTAGATACAGGTGGGGGAAGTTATAGATGTCAGTTGGTGAAATAAATGCACTTATGAGAGGTGCTGTTGGTCAGGTAATGCAGATGATTCTTCCTGTTCTTGGACTTGCCTTGATTGTTGGCCTTGTTGTGGCTATTTTGCAGGCTGTAACTTCAATTCAGGAACAGACATTAACATTTCTGCCAAAATTAATTGTTATTCTTGTTATAGTTGCTTTACTTGGGGGAGCAATGATGTCTTCTTTAGGTGAATATACAATTGAATTGTTTAATAGGATTCCTTATTTTTCACGATAATTTCAAGTCATGGATAAAGTTTTACTACAGGCTCCAGTCTTTCTTCTGATTTTTGTGCGTTGTTTTGGAATGATAATGACTTTGCCTTTGTTTTCAATGCGGTCTATTTCTCGAATTGCTAAGATTGCTCTTGCCGGTTATATGGCTTTTTTTATTTTTGGAGCTTCAGATTTATCTTTTTATTTAGATGCATTAAATGATGAAGGTACTTCTTCTATGATTTACTTTCTTTATCTTGTTGGTGAAGGTTTAATTGGAATTACTTTTGGTTTTTTAATAACCTTAATGTTTTCTGCATTCAGTTCGGCTGGTCAATTTGTAGCATTTCAGATGGGATTTGGTGCTGCAAGTGCTTATGATTCATTATCGCAAATTGAAAATCCTTTGATGGGACAGTTTTTCAATTTAATGGCTATGCTTGTTTTTATGCAGACAAAGTGGTTTCAGAAACTTTTTTTAGGAGTCCTTTCTACAAGTTTTCAGACTGTAAATATTTTCAATATGGTAGAACAGCGTCAGACTGTAATAAATTTTCTTTTAAAAGGACTTACAAATTTGTTTGCTGATGCTCTGATTATATCTTTACCGGTAATGGGAACATTGCTTCTGATTACCGTGTGTACAGGATTGTTGACTAAAGCGGCTCCTCAGATGAATCTTCTTTCCGAAGGTTTTCCTATTATGATTTTAGTTGCTTTTTATGTCATATTTACTTTTATTCCAGGTTTGACAGATTTCTTTGTAAGAAGTTTTTCTTCTGGTTTTGCAGATATTCAGAATCTGTTTATTCAACTTTCTGGAGGTATTAAATAATGGCTGCAGAAGATGAAGGAAGAACAGAAGAGGCCTCACCTTATAAAATTGAAAAGGCCAGAAAGGAAGGTCGTGTTGCTAAAAGTCAGGAAGTCAGTGGAGCATTGATTTTACTTCTTTCTGTTGTAGTTTTGATTTTTTTAGCAAAATGGATATTAAATCAGCTTCTTGGAGTTTTGGAATTCTATTTTATCAGGACTTCAGAACAAGATCTTACTAATCCTGCTTATGTACGAGCCTTTTTTGAGTTTTTTATACGCTGTGTTTTACCAGTTTGTATAATAAGTGCCATTGCAGCATTTGGAGGAAATGTTTTACAGACTAGAGGAATTGTTTTTAGTTTAAAACCTATTGAGGTTAAATTTTCTAATATTGTTCCTCGTTTTGGTCAGTATTTTAAAAAAACTCTTTTTTCAAGAAAAGGATTTTTTAATTTTTTTAAATCTATAGGTAAAGTTGCAATTATTGTTGCAGTAGCTTTTTTTTGTATTAGAAAAGATATTTTTGTATTACTTGAAGTAATTAATAATGGAGATTTATTTGGTGCAGTTTCACGAATTGCAAAGATGGGAGCTCAGCTTTTGATAATTGTTTCCATTATATTTCTTGTAATTTCCATTCCTGATTATTTTATTCAACGTAAAGAATTTCTTGAAGAATTAAAAATGACTAAACAGGAAGTAAAAGAAGAATATAAAGAAATGGAAGGAGATCCTGAGGTAAAAGGTAAACTTCAGCAGATGCAGCGTCAGTTGTTGTCTCAAAATATTCCAAAAGCTGTTTCAGAATCTGATGTTGTAATTACCAACCCAACCCATTACGCAGTTGCATTAAAATATGACACTTCTGTCTCTGATTCACCTCAGGTGAATGCTAAAGGGGTTGATGAAGTTGCTCAAACAATAAAACGTCTTGCAAGAGAAAATAACATTCCAATTGTAGAAGATAGACCAACAGCCCGTGGACTGTATACAGAAACAGACATCGGTGATATAATACCAGTAAAGTATTATAAAACTATTGCGCTAATTTATTCACATTTGGAAAAATTTAAACAAAATTAGTAGATTGCTGGGTGGGGACTAATGGCAAACGAACGTCGAGGGAGCTTTTTTAATTTTGTACAGCATAATGCTGTAGCAATTTTAACTGTTCTTGGTGTAATTCTTATTTTAATTCCAATTCCTCAATTTTTAGTTGATGTCAGTATGATATTAAATCTGACTTTAGCTATTGTTGTTTTGCTGGTTGTAGTTACAACTCCTCGTGCCTCAGATTTTGAAACTTTCCCAAGAATCATACTTTTTCAGACTATTTTTAGTACAGCTATAAATATTTCATCAACACGTCTTATTCTTGCAGGAAAACTTGCTGGTGGTCATTTACAGAAACAGAGTGCCATGGTTCAGGCTTTTTCAAAAATTGTTGCAGGAAATGATCTTGTAATCGGAACTATAGTATTTGTAATTCTGGTAATTTTCCAGATTATTGTTGTTACAAAAGGTTCTTCCCGTATTTCTGAAGTTGCAGCCAGATTCTCTTTGGATTCTATGAATCAGAAATTGTTTGATGTTGATAACCGTTTGAATAGTGGAGCAATTGATGCAGATGAAGCAGAACGTTTAAAAGCTTCTATCAGAAAGGAAATAGATTTTTATTCAAATATGGATGGTTCGTCTAAATTTGTTTCTGGTAACGTAAAATTTGGAATTGTTGTTACCATAGTAAACATTCTTGGTGGAATTATTATGGGAATGGTTAGAAATAATATGGATATTTCTAACGCCCTTGAAACATATACAAAGCTTACTATTGGTGATGGATTAACATCTCAATTACCATCTCTCATTATCTCTGTAGCTACAGGTTTACTTGTAACTGGTACTAAATCAGATGAACCATTTGATGAAAAACTTGTTAACAACTTTACAAGAGATGGTCATATTTACATCATTACTGGAGGAATTTTAATACTTTCTGGTATTGTTCTTAGACAAGGTACTCAATTTATACTTGTTCCTTTTGGGGCATTCTTAATCTGGTTTGGAATTAATTTATCTAAAAAGAATGATAAAAAAGAACAGGCTGCTAAACAGGAAGCTGAGGCTGCAAAAACTCAGACTGTAAAACCTATTGATGATAATTCAGTTGATATGCTGGATCCTCTTTCTCTTGAGTTAGGATATGCTTTAATTCCTCTTGTTGATAAAGAAAAAGGAGCTGAACTTCTGGAACGAATTACCCGTATCAGAACTGAAGCAAGACTTGATATGGGATTTAATATTCCAAAAATCCGCATTCAGGATAATGTTACTCTTCAACCAGATGATTATTCTTTCAAGATTGATGGTATTGAGGCAGGTCATGCTAGTATTCGTGTTGGATATGTAATGTGTATGGATACTGGTACTGTTAATGAACCTTTGGATGGTGAAAAAACAAAGGATCCTGCTTTTGGCATGGATGCAATCTGGCTTCCGGAAAATCGTAGGTCTGAAGCTGAGGCTGCAGGTTATGTTGTTGTGGATCCTCCAACTATTATTTCTACTCATATTACAGAAATAATTCGTTCTCATGCAGCTGAAATGCTTGATAGACAGGCAGTTTCTGTTATTGTGGATAAAGTGAAAGAAAAGAAT
Source organism: Spirochaetia bacterium (assembly GCA_022768685.1). Classification (GTDB taxonomy): domain Bacteria; phylum Spirochaetota; class Spirochaetia; order Treponematales; family Treponemataceae; genus Treponema_D. Next base: position 10,843 of record JALEPQ010000168.1, on the reverse strand, counting down.
CCTGTTCTTGTTGAAGAGGTTTTACATACAGCAAATATCAGTTATGGAACAATCGAAAAAGTGTTCCAGAATCTTCTTGAAGAAAAAGTTTCTATAAGAAATTATGTTAAAATTCTGGAAACCATGGCAAATTACGCTAATGTTTCTAAAAATTCCTGGGATTTAACAGCAAAAGTTCGTGAAGCTTTAGGACTTCAGATTTGTATGCAATATGTTGATCCTGCTGAAAAGGTTCTTCGTGTTATGCGCTTGTCTCAGAATTTATCGGAACTGATTTCTGAACATGCTTATTATCCGCCGGATGGTTCAAAACCTTATGTAGCATTGGATCCTGTTGATAGAAGACGATGGCTTTCTGCAGTGAGTTCTTCACTTGCTAAAATAAGTCCTCTTGGAATAATGCCAATTATTCTTTGTGCCAGCCCTGTCAGACAATTGGTAAAAACTGCTATTGAAAGAGAAAATCCTGGAGTTGTGGTTATTTCGGAAATGGAAATTTTAGCTGCTGGAAACAATGTTCAGGTTCAGATTATTGATGAAATTGCGGATGTAGAGGAATAATTAAAAAATGATGTACGAAAACGAGCAGATTCAAACAGTAACGGGAAAAGATAAAAAAGAATGTATTACAAAACTTTATAATATGTATGGATATGATTATAAAGTAATAAATATGGCTACAGATTTTAAAAGTGCTGGTTTTTTGGGCCTTAGAAAGGAACCTTATTATTATGTAAACTACATTGTTACTCATAATAATTCTTATGAAAAAAATAAGACTTCTATTATGAATCGTGATGCTGAACAGACTGAAAATCGTTTATCAGAAGCAGAATTGATGCAGAAAAACAGAGAAGATATTTTAAAAAACAATCAGAATTATTTTCTTACAAGTACATTAAAAGAAATGGCTCAGCAGATTCAAAACATTCAGAAGGATATGAATGAAAATTTTACTTCTATTGCAAATGCTACTTCTGAAAAACATGAAACTATAAAGAAAATAGAAGAATTGCTTCAGGAAAATGAATTTACCTTCTCATATATTCAAATGATAGATGAAAAGATTCGTTCTGCTTTTTCATTAGATCAGCTTGAGGATTTTGAACTTGTAGAAAGATATGTAGTTGATTGGATTGGAGAAACCATAAACGTTGCAAAAGAAAAAGTTTATCGTCCTCCTCATGTTATTATTGTTGTAGGTCCTACAGGTGTAGGAAAAACTACAACTATTGCTAAAATGGCTTCTACAAAAATTATTGAAGCTAAACGTAATAACAGAGTTCGTCCAGAATTATGTCTCATTACTATTGATACAATGCGTGTAGGAGCCTTGGAACAGCTTTCTAAATTTGGTGATATTTTAGGAAAAAAAGTTTTAAAGGCTGAAACATCAGAAGATGTAAAAAAAATCTATGATGAAAATAAAGCGCATGTTGATTATGTATTTATTGATACTTCAGGTTATAGTCCAAATGATTCAAAACATATTGGTTATATGAAAAATATTTTGAGTGTGGATAATTTGAATCCTGATGTTTATCTTTCAGTGTGTGCAACAACAAAAGCATCAGATTTGAATAACATATTTAGAAATTATGAACCTTTTGGTTATAATTCAATTATCGTTACTAAATGGGATGAAACAACTCAGATAGGTAATGTAATTAGTGTCCTTTATGATAAACATAAAACAGTTTCTTACATAACTGATGGACAACATGTTCCTGCAAATATCAGAAAAGCTAGTGTAATAGATTTTTTGGTTTCATTAAAAGGATTTAATATTGACCGAAGTCACATCGAAGATAAATTTGGAGAAAAAGAATAATGGAAGAACAGGTAGAAGAATTAAAACAGTTGTTAGGGGATGATGCAGGAAGAAAGAGCAGTTCTTCTGAAGAAAAAAAACGAAATACCCGTATTATAGCCATTACTAGTGGTAAAGGTGGAGTTGGAAAAAGTAATATTGCCGTAAATATGGCTATAGCCTACGCTCAACTTGGAAAAAAAGTAATATTAATTGATGGTGACTTAGGAATGGCCAACGTAAATGTTCTTTTGAATGTTGTTCCTCAGTATAATCTTATGCATGTCATTAATAAGAAAAAGACAATGAAAGAAATTATTAATGATACTGAATTTGGTATAAAATTTGTTGCGGGAGCTAACGGTTTTTCAAAAATTGCTAATTTAAGTGTTGAAGAACTTGATTATTTTGCTAAGCAGTTCTCTTCTTTAGGTAATGCGGATATTATCATTATTGATACAGGGGCTGGTATTGCAAATAATGTTTTACAGTTTGTAGCTGCTGCTGATGAAGTTTTTGTTGTTACAACTCCTGAACCTACAGCTATTACAGATGCTTACGGAATTATAAAAATTATTACAACAGAAATTGTAGATAGAAATGTTGATATTAAATTGATTGTAAACCGTGTTCATTCTGCAGATGAAGGTAAACGTATTTCTGAACGTATTATTACAATCGTAGGACAATTCCTTGGATATAAGGTTGATTATTTAGGTTTTGTTTATGAAGATTCTGTTGTTCAAGCTTCTGTTATCAGACAGAAACCTTTTATTGTTGTAAATCCAACATCAAAACCTTCGGTATGTCTAAAACATATTGTGGGTAGAATTGAAAAAACAGAACCTGAGTATAATGAAGGTGTTGCCAGCTTCTTAAAGAAGTTTTTGGGAAAAAAGAAATAAAATATATTATTTTTCAATATAATGTAGTATAATTAAGAATAAAATTATTAAAATAGTGGGAGGAAAAATGCAGAAAAACTTAAAAATAACCGGCATATTTGCAGCTTTGGGTTTTCTTTTATCTTTTCTTTTTGGTTTATTCTCTCATGGTTCTATTTTATCTATTTTATTAAAAGCCTTGATTTTTGCAGTTGTTTTTGCTCTTTTAGGATTTGCTGTTTCCTTTCTGTATTTTAAATTTTTAGGTGACGACTCTAAAGATGGTGATAGCATACCAGATACAGGGACTGTAGCTGCAAAAGGCCAGAATGTAGATATTGTTATTCAGGATCAGGAAATTGAAAGAAGTGATAGTCCTAATAGTTTTGAAGTAGGTTCTTCTTTTCAGATGCTTAATCCGTCAGATATCGCTTCAGGTTCTCCCATAAATACAGCTGAAAAAACTTCATCTCAAGTTGAAAGTATTTCTCAGTCAAATCTAAATGCTGTTGAACATAACACAATTGGAGAACAGTTTATTCCAATGAATTTTAAAAATGTAAACTCTACAATAGAAAATCATTCTACTGCAAATTCTTCTGTTTCAGATGCATCAATTTCACTTAACAATGATGAGACTGGTGTTGTTACAGATGAATTAGATACATTGCCTGATTTAGGAAATCTGGAAATCAAAAAAAGTGGAAACATTAATGATTCTGAAGAAGATTCTATGAGTGAATATAGTTCTACAGAGTCTATTGATTCTGGACGTTCCAGTTTTTCAAGCAGAAACAGTAGTAGTGAAAATATAGAAATTAAAGATGCCTCTCTAATGGCTAAAGCCATCAGTTCAATATTGTCTGGTGAGGAATCTTAAATATAGGTGGGAAGTATGCCAATTAATGACGAACAAGAAGAAGATAATCTTTGGGATGAATTCAAAAAGACTAAATCTCCTGCATTGCGTGAGAAATTTATCAGACAGTATATGCCACTTGTAAAATATGTTGCAGGTAAAGTAGCCGTAGGAATGCCTAATAGTGTTGAATTTGATGACTTAGTTGGTTTTGGCCAGTTTGGTTTACTTGATGCTATTAATAAATATGATTTGTCTAAAAATGTTAAATTTAAAACTTATGCTGTTACTCGTATTCGTGGTGCAATTTTTGATGAACTGCGTCAGATAGACTGGGTTCCTCGTTCTGTAAGACAAAAATCACGTGAAATTGAAGACACTATTGTAGCTTTGGAAGCTAAGCTTGGAAGAACAGCAACCGATTCTGAAATTTCAAATGCTTTGAATATGACTGAAGAAGAATATCATCGTGCTATTATGAAGGTCTCTGGTACAACAGTACTTTCTTTGGATAGTGCCTGGTATTCAGGTGATGATAATGATTCTATGTCTATTGGAAGTAACATTGAATCTCCTGCAAGTTTAAATCCTGATGTTATTGCTGAACGTGATGAAATAAAAAAAGTAATTGCACAAGCTATTAATGAATTGCCAGAAAAAGAAAAAATGGTAATCGTTTTGTATTATCATGAAGATCTTACTTTTAAAGAAATTGGTGAAGTTCTTGAAGTCAGTGAATCGCGTATTTCTCAGCTTCATACAAAAGCAAATCTTCATCTTAGAGCTAAACTTACAAGCTTAAAGAAGGGAATTGTTTAATAGAGTAAAAATATGGTAACACTTGAAAAACTACGTGCAGACATGAAAGCTCAACTTGCAATTGATCAGCAGCTACATCAGGTTGATGTAAATGCTGATACTGTTGATGAAGCTTTAGCTGATGCTGCGGTTCAGCTTGATACAAAAGTTTCAAATCTTCTTTACGAAGTTGTTGAACGTGGTAGTGATGGTTTTCTTGGGTTAGGAAAAAAGCCCTGGAAAATAAAAGTTTACCAGGATCCGAATACAGTTAAAGTTGTTAAAAAACTTGCTTCTGATGGATTGTTTGATGATGAAGCTGTTGAAGAAGAAGCTGTAGTACAGAATAGAGATGGAATTTTCTTTGTACGTCACTTTAACGCTGACATTGGATTAAAAGTTATTCCTCCAGTTGGAGATGGTGCTCCTGTTGAATTAAGGGATGTACTTGCTGATGTAAAACGTCCAGATACACTAACATTTGATGAAGATGTAATTAAAAAAGCTGTAAAAAATGGAACTAATAATGAATATGTTATTTGTGGTTCTTATAAACATATTCAGGCTGGTGACGTTGTAATTGGTGTTGAGATTTCAAAAGATGAACTTCATGGTAGTATTGTTGTATCTCCACCGGCTATGAGTGGTTCAGAAGCTTCTTTTGAAATGATAAAACGTTGTCTTATTTCTCAGGGTGTAATAGAACAGTGTATTAATGAAAAGAAAGTTCAGGAATTTGTAGATCATCCAGATTATAATAATCCCTTTGAAGTTGCTGAAGCAATTCTTCCTGTGGATGGTCATGATGCATATATTTCATATAATTTTGAAACAGATCCTTCTAAAATTAAAGCGGAAATTTCAAAAACTGGTAATATTAACTATAAGCAATTAAATAGAATTCAGAATGTTATAGCAGATCAGCCTCTTGCTACAAAAATTCCTGCTGAACGTGGAAAAGGCGGGAAGACTCTGCTTGGGCGTTATCTTGAAGCCAAAAATGGAAAAGATATTCAGATTCAACTTGGAGCTAACGTAAAATTAGACAGGGATGGTGTAACTATTAAAGCCGAAATTGACGGTGAAGTTATGCTTGTAAACGGAAGAGTTACTGTAGAACCAATTAAATATCTTGATGCTGTTAATGTAAAAACTGGTGACGTTAAATTTGTTGGAACTGTTATTATTAAAGGTAATGTTGAAGAAGGTTATACTGTAGAAGCTACAAATATTGAAGTAAATGGTATTGTAGATAAGTCCACTTTGGAAGCAACTGGAAATATTATTGTAAGAAATGGTGTCTTTGGTAAAGGTGAAGGTCGAATTAAAGCCGGAAAATCTTTGTGGGCTAAATTTATTAATGATACAACAGTTGAAGTTGAAGAGAATGTAATTGTTTCTGATTCCATTGTAAATTCCACTGTTACTGCCATGAAAAATATTGTTGTAAAAGGAAAGAAGGCTCAGATAATTGGCGGGCATCTTTCTGCTACAGAAGAAATTTGTGCCAGAAAAATTGGTTCCCCTGGTGGAGGTACAGAAACTATTCTTGAAGTTGGTATTGATCCTCGTGCAAAAGCCAGACTAGAAAAGCTTCAGAAAATGCAGGCTGATGGTACAAAGGAATATGAAAAAATCGACCTTGATGTTCAGAATCTTGAACAACAGAAGAAACTTAGAAAAAAATTACCTCAGGAAAAAGAAGATAAGTTAAAGGATTTTAAAGAAAAACTTCAGCAAATTTCTGAAAAATTAGATGAAATGACCTCGGAAATAAATACAATTCAGGCTCATTTAAGGGAACTTAAAGCTATTGGAAAAGTTAAAGTTGAAGGAACTGTTTACGCAGGTGTAAAAGTTTATATTCGTGATGTTCTTGACGAAGTAAAAATGGATACAAATGCTGTTACATTTTACTACGAAAAGAGTTTCAGTAAACGAGGTCCTTATGAACCTCCTGCTTTAGTTGATGAGGGACCAGATGGGTATTCAGCCAATTGATTTACAAACCATGTATTCTCAGCTTTCCAATGTTTCCAAAACTATGTCTGGACCTCAGCAGGCTCAGCTTACGGAAGCTATGCAGCAGCAGAATAATATTCAAAAAAATCTGGAAAAAACTTCATCTGTTCAACAGACTTCAAATGAAAAGTCTACTTCATCGGGGGTAAATTCAAACGGGCATAATTCATCTTCTTATCAGTCTAAAAATCAAGAAAATAAAAAAGATGATGAAACTGAAAATGTAAAAAAAACTGCGAATAAACACTCCTATTTAGGTCAGATTATTGATATAATTCAATAATGAGGAAAAAAATGGCTTCATATCTTGCAATCTTCTTTAGTCTGGCCTGTATTTTATTATTATTGATTATTCTCATTCGTTTTAAGAAACTTTTCTCTACAGAAAAAATCATTGAAAAAACACAGATCTATATGGAAAAAATGGTAAAAGATCTGAATAAAAATGCAAAAATTGATATGGACTTAATGAATGAAGCCTCTGCCAGAATGCGGGCTTTAATTGCAGAGTCTGAACAGAAAATAGTGTATTATAATGAAGCGACTGAACGTTTAAGAAATATGATTGCTGAAGTAGAACGACTTAGTGATAAAAATATAGAGCCTTCAATTCCAAACCAACGCTTACAAATCAGTAGAATTACTTCAGGCTATGAAGAAAATAAAAATGTTTCCAGTTTAAAAACTGTAAGTCAACTTAATAAAGAAATAGTGGCCGAAAGATATAAAAGTAACAAAATTTCTCCAGATGACAGTTTTACAGTTGTTAATAATCAGCCTTCCTTATTTGATTCAGATGATTCTGGTTCAATATTAAAAGATGAAGCTAAAATTACTTCTGATGGGGCTGCTTATAAGGAAGTTCCTCTTATTGTTTCAAATATTTATGAAGATAAACCTGTTTTTAAGGAATCAGAAGTGGCAAAATTACAGGTTTCTGATAAACAATCTATGGTTTCTAAAGTTCAGGAATATTTAAATCAAGGATTGAGTGTTGAACAGATAGCGGCAGAACTTTCATGTTCTGTTACAGAAGTTCAATTAATTATAGATATCAATTGATATTTTTTTGGGGGTTATAAAAATGAAGGTTGAAAAATCAAAATTTGGTTTATTAAATGATGGTTCAAAGGTAACATTGTACACTGTTTCTAATGACAATATGTCTTTCAGTGTAATGGACTATGGATGTACAATTACAGCGATTATGCTTAATAATCCTAATGGCACAAAAACTGATGTCACTTTAGGATATTCTACTTTACCAGCATACATTAATGAACATTGTTTTTATGGAGCTGTGGTTGGTCGTTTTGGTAATAGAATAGGTAATTCAAAGTTTACTTTGAACGGTAAAGAATATCAGCTTGAAAATAATGATGGTGGAAATTCTCTTCATGGTGGTTTTATTGGTTATGATAAAATGATGTGGAATGCCAAAATTATAAAAGGAAAGAACGGAGCTGGTGTAAAATTTACAAGAACATCTCCAGATGGTGAACAGGGATATCCTGGAAATCTTAAAATGACTGTTACTTATCTTCTTGATAACAACAATAATATTTCTATGACTTATACTGCAACAACAGATAAGGCAACTCCAATAAATCTGACAAATCACTCTTATTTTAATCTTGCTGGTCGTGGAACAATAAAGAATCACATTATGCAGATGAATTCAGATAAAATAGTTGAAGTTGATGAAAAACTTATTCCTACAGGTAATCTTGTTTCAGTTGAAGGTAATGCTTTTGATTTTAGAGAACCTAAAGCTATAGGAAAAGATATTGATTCTATTGGAATGGGGTACGATCACTGTTATGTTACAGAAATTTATGATCCTGAAAATCCTCAGTGTGGTCTACCTTTAGATGATACAGATTTAGTTGAATTTTGTACTGTAAAAGATCCTGAATCTGGTAGAGAAATGACAGTATTTACAAATATGGAAGGATGTCAGTTCTACTCAGGAAACTTTATTGAAGGTTGTTGTGGAAAATCTGGTATTGTTTATAAAAAACAGGAAGGATTCTGCCTTGAAACTCAGAGTTTCCCAGATACTCCTAATAAACAGAATTTCCCAACTTGTGTGCTTGAACCAGGTCAGAAAATGAAGGCTAAAACTGTTTATTCATTTAAGTTTTAATAAATCGAAATTAACTTAAATTAAATCGATTTTATTTGAATTCTCACAATTTAAAAGTTAAACTTATTCTATATAAAAAGGATATTTATTAGAGAGGTCGTACGTAATGGATGTACAATTACAAGAACTGATTGATAAAATCAAGCAAGATGGTGTAGCAACAGCAGAATCAGAAGCTGCGAAAATAATTGCCACTGCAGAAAAAAAGGCTGAATCTATCATTTCCAGTGCAAACGAAAAAGCAGAAGAAATTAAAAAAACTGCTAAAACTGAAGCTGAAAAGATGGAAAAAGCTGGAGAAGAAGCAATTATTCAGGCTGGACGCAATATGTTGCTCTCTTTTAGAGATTCACTTGTGGGAGAGTTAAATGTTTTGATTCAGGCAGAAACAGCAAAAGCTGAATCAAAGGATGTTTTATCAAAGCTTATTCCAGAAACAGTAAAAGCCTGGACTAAGAATACTGATGCTTCAGAATTATCTGTATTGCTTAGTGAAAAAGATTTGAAGGAGTTAGAATCTACTTTTACATCAGAATTAAAAGCTGAAATTTCAAAAGGATTAGAAATTAAACCTGATAAAACTTTACAGGCCGGATTTAGAATTGGCGTAAATAATGGAGCTGCTTTCTACGATTATTCAGCAGAAAGTCTTGCCGAAATGTTTAGTACATATTTAAATCCAAAAATTGCAGGTCTTATGAAAAAAGCCGCAAAAGGAACAGAGTAGTGGCATATTATTATTTGGTTTCACAATTACCAAATATCTCTGCTACAGAAGGAAAATCTTCATTGCCTTTAAATGGTAGTTCATTTAAGGAATTATGTGGTCGTTTTCTTTCGGAAGGTGAAATGTCTACTTTGGAAGGATTATCTCTGGTCCCACCAAAAGAAGCTTCACCAACTGGTTCTGTCTTCCTTGATACTTGGTATGAAAAAGAAAGATATTTGCGTTTTGCATTAGCACAGATTCGTGCTCAGCGAATGAAGAAAGAAGCAAGTGTACTTCCTCCCGGATGTACAGCAGATATTCTTCAAGCTGCAAGAACAGCTGTTGGAATGGACAGTCCATTGAGTGCTGAACAATATCTTTTTGAATACAGAATGAAACTGCTGGAAGAAATTAAACCTCTGGATGGTTTTTCAATTGATGCAGTTTATGCTTATGGAATCAAACTTTTACTTGTAGAACGCATGAAAAAGTTTGATACAGAAAACGGTAAGGCTTGTTATCATAAGATTTACGATAAAATACTTGGAGAATAATAGAACATGACGGATACAAAAGCAAAAGTAGTCGGCATTAATGGAAATATGGTTACTATCGAATTTGATGGTGCTGTTTCTATGAATGAAGTAGGCTATGTAAATGTAGATGGAAAAAAATTACGTGGTGAAGTAATCCGTATTCGCGGAAATAAAGCCCAGATGCAGATTTTTGAAATGACACAGGGAATTAAGGCTGGTGATACAGTTGATCTTATGGGAGATCTTCTTTGTGCAGAACTTGGACCAGGTTTACTTGGTCAGACATTTGATGGTTTGCAGAACCCTCTTCCATTAGTTGCTGAAAAGGCAGGTTTCTTTCTTGAAAGAGGTGTTTATGTAGATTCTCTTCCAAGAGATAAAAAATGGGATTGGACACCATCAGTTAAAGAAGGAGATAAAGTTCTTCGTGGTGATTCAATCGGATCTGTTCCGGAAGGACCTTTTAAACACAAGATTTTAGTTCCTTTTGATATGTTAGGAATGTATACAGTAAAATCTGTTACTCCAGCTGGATCTTACACAATTGAAGAAACAGTTGCTGTTGTTACTGATGAAAAAGGTGTGGATCATAATCTTACAATGTGCTTCAAATGGCCAGTAAAACGTGCTGTTGACTGTTATGCTGAACGTCTTGCACCAAATGAACCGATGGTAACACAAATTCGTCTTATCGATACATTCTATCCAGTATCAAAAGGTGGAACTTATTGTATTCCAGGACCTTTCGGGGCAGGAAAAACAGTTTTACAGCATACAACAAGCCGTAATGCAGACGTTGATATCGTAATTATTGCAGCCTGCGGTGAACGTGCTGGTGAAGTTGTTGAAACAATTAAAGAATTCCCTGAATTAAAGGACCCTAGAACTGGACGTTCTTTAATGGAAAGAACAATCATTATTTGTAATACATCTTCAATGCCGGTTGCAAGCCGTGAAGCATCTGTATATACATCAGTAACATTGGCTGAATATTATCGCCAGATGGGATTACACGTTTTGCTCCTTGCTGATTCAACTTCGCGATGGGCTCAGGCTTTGCGCGAAATGTCAGGTCGTCT
>JALEPQ010000167.1 GCA_022768685.1 Spirochaetia bacterium | reverse complement strand
TAATGCGCTACACGCTTTTTGTGGTATAGAAACTATTGAACTGCCGCTTCGCAGCAGCCACAAAAAGAGTGTTTTTGAACCACGCCCCGCTCCTTCGCACCAACATTACGGAAAAGCATTTATAATGCGTTTGCCCTGATGTTATGAATAGTTATCCATCAAATGTAAAAGGAAATATTGTATGCTGAAGAACAGGAAAACCTTGCACTTCTATATAAAAAATGAAGTAGATCAATAAATTTAAGGTATAAAGGCAAAACATTTTGTTATAAACTTTGACTTTTAAAATGAATTTTGGTAAGTTTGAAGTATGAATAAGTATGCATTTTTATTCCCTGGTCAGGGTGCACAGACTCCAGGGATGATTAAAGATTTATGTGACACACATCCAGAAGCTCGTAAAATCGTAGATTCTGTTACAGAAATTACAGGCGTAGATATGCCTAAACTTCTTTGGGAAACTGAACTTGAAGAATTAAGTCGCAGTGATAACAGTCAGCTTGCTATTGCTACTGCTTCAATTGCTTCAATGAAAGCTTTAGAATCAGAAGGAATTACTCCTTCAGCAGCAATGGGATTTAGTCTTGGTGAATTTCCAGCTTTATATGCTGCCGGTGTACTTTCTTTTGAAGATGTAATTAAAGTTGTTCGTCAGCGTGGTTTAATCATGCAGGCAACATGTGAGAAAATTGCATCTGAAAATGCAGGTCATGCACCTGGTATGGCTGCTGTTCTTGGTCTTTTGCCAGAACAGGTATCTGAAGTAGCTTCAAAAATCAAGGATGCTTATGCAGCAAACTTAAACAGTAATAAACAGACTGTTGTAAGTGGTACAGATGCGGCTCTTGCAGAACTTGAAACTGCTGCAAAAGAAGCTGGTGCTCGCCGTGTTGTTCGTCTCAAGGTTGCAGGGCCTTTCCATAGTCCTCTTATGCAGGAAGCTGCAGATAATTTTGAAAAATTCCTTGCAGATGTTAAATTTAACGATCCTAAAATTCCTTTGTTCAGCAATGTTACAGGAAAACTTGCAACAAGCGGCGAAGAAATTAAAAAGAATGCTGTTTTGCATTTAACAAATCCTGTTCGCTGGACAGATGAAGAAGCTGTTCTTGCAAAAATGATGGAAGAAGATTCTGAAAATCAGTGGAGTTTAATTGAACCTGGAGTAGGTGAAGTTCTTACAGGTCTTTGGGGTAAAACTGAATTTGCAGAAAAATATCCATGTACACCAAGATAGTTTTTGAATAATTTAGAAATTATTAGAAAATAATAAAAAAACTTGCAGAAAAGTTTATTTTCTGCAAGTTTTTTTATTTTAACTTTATTTTTCACTAGTATATTTACGCTGTAGGCTGAGAATTTCAATATGACATTTTTTATTTATTTGTCATATTGACACTTTTAACCTTCTTTTATATCTTTTTTTCAGGAAGTTTATTTGTATGGAATACAATTTTGAAAAACAGCATGCAAAAGGAAAAATGCATGCCATTGAACGAATTAATGCCCTTTGTGATAAAGGTACTTTCGTTGAAACATATCAAGGTGTAAAACATCAGTGTACAAGTTTTGGAATGGATAAAAAAGACATTCCTTATGATGGTGTTATCACTGGTTTTGGAAAAATTAATGGACGTAAAGTTGCTGTTTATGCACAGGACTTTACTATTCAGGGTGGTTCATTAGGTCATATGCATGGTCGTAAAATTGCCGATCTTACAAAAATGGCTATTGATGCACGTTGTCCTGTAATTGGAATTAACGATTCGGGTGGAGCTCGTATTCAGGAAGGTGTAGAAGCTCTTGGTGGATACGGCAATGTATTTAATCAGAATGTACGTGCTTCTGGTGCAATTCCACAGATATCAATTATTGCAGGTCCTTGTGCCGGTGGTGCAGTTTATTCTCCTGGAATTACAGACTTTATTTTTACAGTTGATAAAGTTACACAGATGTTCATTACAGGTCCTAAAGTTGTAAAGTCAGTTATGTTCATGGACATTTCTGCTGAAGACTTAGGTGGTTCATCTATTCATGCTCAGAAATCTGGTGTTTCACATTTCCGCTGTGATTCTGAAAAGGAATGTTATGAACAGGTTCGTAAGCTTTTGGATTACATTCCACATTACTTTGGAGACAAGGTAATGCCAGATGAAAAATTCAAATTTGATGAGAAGAAAGCAGAAAAGAAGATTAAGGAAATTTTACCAGCAAATCCACGTCAGGGTTACGATGTTCGTGAAGTTATCAACTGTGTAATTGATGAAAATTCATTTCTTGAAGTAATGAAGGAATTTGCAGTTAACTGTGTAGTTGGATTTGGTAAAATTGAAGGCAGAACAGTTGGTATTGTTGCTAATAATCCTAAAGGACTTGGTGGTGTTCTTGACTGTGATGCATCAGATAAAATTGCCCGTTTTATCCGCTATTGTGACTCATTTGATATTCCTTTGCTTACTTTTGTTGATGTTCCAGGATTTATTCCAGGTCCACAGGAAGAGCAGAAAGGTATTATCCGTCATGGTGCTAAAGTAATTTATGCCTATTCTGAAGCTACAGTTCCAAAGTTGACTGTAATTTTAAGAAAAGCTTATGGTGGTGCATATATTGCTATGTGTTCAAAACATCTTGGTGCGGATTTTGTATACGCATGGCCTACAGCAGAAATTGCTGTAATGGGAGCTGAAGGTGCTATTGAAATTCTTTATGCAAAAGAATTAAAAGATCCTGCTAAAGCACAGGAAGTTGCAGCTGCTACAGAAAAATATAAGACAGAAATTATGACTCCATATATTGCTGCAGAAAGAGGCTATATTACAGAAATCATTCAGCCAGAAGAAACTCGTAAACGCATAGTTTCTAGTTTTGACTTCCTGGAAACAAAGATTTTTACAAATAAACCTTTGAAAAAACACGGAAATATTCCTCTATAACAAGAGGAAAAATGCAGTTGTAGAAAGTACAGCTGCATTTTATCTTTTAAAAATTAAGACAGAATTCAACTCAAATTTCTGAGTTTAGTTTTAGTTTATAAATCATTGTTAGTATGCAAAAAAATATTAATTTTAAAACTTTTTAAGGAGTAAAATATGAATAAAGAAGAAGTAAAAGGAAAATTAAAGGATTTCTTCGTATCTAATCTTGGATGTGATGCTGAAGTTTTACAGGCTGATACAGCTTTGTTTGGAGATGAAATTGGTCTTGACTCTGTAGACTCATTGGAAATCATTTCTTTTGTTGATGATGAATTTGGTGTTTCTATGACTGGTGTTGGTAAAGAACCATTCTACAGCATTGATACAATTGCTGAATTTATCGTAACACACGCTTAATTTAAGCTTAATTTTACGTAAAAAATAAAGAAGAAGAAAGGAATACGGCAATGACACCAGATAATAAAAGATGTGTAGTTACAGGATTAGGCGTAGTTTGTGCAGCTGGAAATAATGTAGAAGAAACCTGGAATAATGCGATTAATTCTGTTTCAGGAATTCGTCACACAACAACATTAGACACTAAAGACTGCTATGCAGATTTAGCTGGAGAAGTACACTGTGATACTTTGGATAATGATGTTCCAAATGCAGATGAAATGGACAGAGCTGCAAAGCTTTGTGTAAAAGCTGCACTTGAAGCTATGGATGATTCAAAGCTTTCAAAGTTTGATAACGATGAAAGAGTTAGTGTTGTAATAGCCAGCTGCTGTGGTGGTGCTGCAACTATCGACAGCTATTATAAAGGTGATAAAAACCCTGCAGATATTTATAAAATGCCAATCGCTCCTATTTCTGCAAAAGTTGCAGAAATTTCTGGTGCTGCTGGTGTTGTAACATCAATTGCTAATGCTTGTGCAGCCGGAACTATGGCTGTTATCCATGCATGTGATTTAATTCGCGCTGGAAAGGCAGATGTAGTAATTGCAGGTGGTGCAGATTCATTTGCTGCAGTTCCTTATGCTGGATTCCTTGCTCTTCATGCTTTAGACGAAAACGGCTGTTCACCATTTAATCACTGTCACGGTATTACACTTGGTGAAGGTGCCGGAATTATAATCGTAGAATCTTACGAACATGCAAAAGCTCGTGGTGCAAAAATGTACTGTGATGTTTTAGGTGGAGCAGTTACTCAGGATGCTCACCATATTACAGCTCCACGTGAAGATGGTTTAAGCCAGATTGTAGCTCTTAAAAAAGCTCTTAAAAACTCTGGTATTTCTGCAAAAGAAGTTGGATATGTAAATGCTCACGGAACAGGTACTACTAAAAATGATATGGCAGAATTTGTTTCGATTCATGCAGTTTATGATGAAGAAAATCCAACTGTAAGTGTTAGCTCTACAAAAGCTATGACAGGTCACTGTCTAGGTGCTGCAGGTGCTATTGAATCTGTATTTAGTATTAAAGCTTTAACTACAAATACAGTTCTTCCAACTTTAGGTTATTCGGAAGAAGATACTCCTGCCCTTAAAGAAAGAGCTGGAGAACTTGATTTTGTTCAGAACAAAGCTCGTCCAAAAGAATTAAAGGCTGTTATGAACAATAACTTTGCATTTGGTGGTACAGATGCAAGTATCATTTACGCAAAAGAAGCTGGTGACGTTGTAAGTCATCCTGTTAATCCAAAGATTGCTATTACAGGGCTTGGTGTTGTTACTCCAATTGGAAATACAGTTGCAGCTTATGTAAATGCTGTAAAAGAAAATAAAAAGCCAGAATCTTCAAGCATTCGTACAACAGTTGGTGTTGATGATTTTAATGCTATTGGAGTTAAGATGGCATTCTATAGAAAGTTAGATAACTTCAGCCAGATGCAGGTAATTTCTGGTGTTTCTTGTTTGAAGGATGCTAACTTCACAGTAGACGAAACAAATGATAACGATATCGGATGTGTAGTTGGTACAAATGAAGGTGGACTAGGTTCTACTTACGACTTTGAAACTTTAATTGCTGCTGAAGGAAATGCTAAAGGATCTGCATTCAAATTCCCTAACACAGTATACAATGCTGCAGGTGGTTATCTTTCAATTAATACTGGAATTAAAGGTTATGGTGTAACTTTAACAAGTGGTCCAAACTCTGGTATTCACTCAATTGGTTATGCTATGAACGTTATCAAAGATGGTCAGGAAAAAGCTATGCTTGCAACTGGTAACGATGATAACACTGCAATTATTGAAAATCTTTACAATGAACTTGGAATGGTTTCAAAAACAGTTGTAGCTCCATATTCTGAATCTGATGGATTTGTACTTGGTGATTCAAGTGCTTCTATGCTCCTTGAAGATGAAGAATATGCTAAAGCACGTGGTGCAAAAATTTATGCTCATGCTTTAGGATGTGGACACGGACGTGTTAATGCTAAATACGGTAAATTAGCTGGAACTGACGAAGGTTTAGTAAAAGCAATTGAAGACGCTTTAAAAGATGCTGGTGTAAAAGCTGATGAAATTGATGCTGTTTACGGATTTGCAAACGGTATGAAAGTTGTAGATGATATTGAACTTGCAGGTCTTTCTAAAGTATTCGGAAAAGTTCCAGTAGTAACAGTTAAAGAACGTGTAGGTGAAGGTCGTGCCGGAACTGCTGCTTTAGCTGCTGCACATGCAGTTCTAATGCTTTCTGGTGCAATTGATAAAGATGATGCTTATCTTGTTTCAGGTGGAAAAGCAGAAAAATCTACAGTTGAAAGCAAGAACTTAAATAAAGTACTTGTAACATCATTCGCTCCAGGCGGATCTTATACAGCTGTTGTTTTAGGAAAATAAATTATATACAGGTGCATTGTTTTCCATTTTTTGTAATTCAATGTGCCTGTAATGTTTTTAAATGGAGTATTTAATATGAAAGTAGCAATTGTTACTGGTTCTTCAAAAGGAATCGGAAAAGCATGTGCTATTCGTCTTGCAAAAGATGGATATACAGTAGTTGTAAATTACAGTTCATCAGATAAAGCAGCTGAAGAAACTTTAGCTCAGATTAAAGCTGATGGCGGTGATGGAATTATTTATAAGGCTGATGTTTCTGACTTAGCTCAGGTAAAACAGATGATGAGAGATGTTTACAAACAGTTTGGTTCAATTGATGTTCTTGTAAACAATGCTGGTATTGTTCGTGATGAATATCTTCTTATGTTAAATCCAGAAACAATGGATAAATGTTTAGATTTAAACGTAAAAGGTTATATCTACTGTGCTCAGCAGGCTGTTCTTAAAATGTTCAAACAGAAACATGGTGTAATTGTTAATATGTCTTCTGTAAGTTCAAAAATGGCTCTTCCAGGACAGAGTGTTTACTCTGCAACAAAGGGAGCTGTAAACTCACTTACTGCAACTTTGGCAAAAGAACTTTCTGGTTATGGAATTCGTGTAAATGCCGTTTGTCCAGGTTTTATTGCTACAGATATGATTGATGCTATTCCAGAAGAAACTCTTAAAGGTTATTTAGATGCAATTCCAATGCACCGTTATGGAACAGCAGAAGATGTTGCTAATGTAGTTTCATCACTTTGTTCTGATGATTTTGCTTACATGACAGGACAGACTTTAGTTCTTGATGGAGGACTTTCACTATAATGATGACAATTTACGAAATCAATAAAAAAATTGCTCAGCGTCCACCTTTCCAGATGATTGAACGCGTTACAGAACTTGTTCCAAATGAATCTGCTACAGGTATTAAAAATGTATCTATTAATGAACCTTATTTTATGGGTCACTTTCCAGATACACCAATTATGCCTGGTGTATTAATCATTGAAGCTTGTGCACAGCTTTGTTCTATTGTAATAGAAAAAGATGAAAAAGCTCTTGATGATAATCTTTATGTTTTATTAAAAGTAGATGGATTTAAATTTGTAAAACCTGTAATTCCTGGAGATCAGCTTGTAATCACAGTAAACAAAACTCGTGATGGTGGATCTTTAGTTTACTTTGACGCTGTTGTAAAAGTTGATGGAAAACCTTTTGCTAAAGGTAGTCTTGTATTTACAACAGTTCCAAAAGAATCAGTTGGACAGAGATAATTTTTAATTACAACGTGAGAAAAAAATGGCTGATAAAATTTTAGTATTAAACGGAAGTCCAAGAAAAGAAAGAAGTGGAACTTTGTTTTTAACAAAAGCTTTTGTTTCCGGAATTGAATCAACTGGTGAATTTGAAACAGAATATGTAAATATTGCTGATTTAAATGTTACACCTTGTAAAGGCTGTTTTCATTGCTGGAAAACCTATGCAAAAGGTGAATGTGCAATAAAGAATGATGATGTTTCTGCTGTTCGTGCTAAGATTGAAGAAGCTAAATACGTTGTAGTAAGTATGCCTCTATACTATTTTGGTATTCCAGGTCAGGTTAAGACTTTGCTTGACCGACTTTTAGGAATGTCAAATGAATGTAGAGGGCGTCCAATTAGAGAAAAATTTGAAAAAGGGGAAGCTCTCCACGGAGAACGTTTCCCAAAACCAGATCGTCATTTTGCTTTAATTTCAGGATGTGCCTGGATTGAAACAGATATTACCTACGCACCACTTTTTACACAGTTGGATTATATTTTTGGTAAAAATCACTATGGAAGGGCAGTTTGTCCTCAGCTGGATTCATTAATTGCTCGTGGTGGAGAACGTAGATTAAACTTATATTCCAAAAATTATCAGGCTGCCGGAGTTGAATTTACACAGAAGGGATATCTTTCTGAAGAAACTCAGGCACTTCTTTCAAAACCTGCATTTTCAACAACAGTATATGAACAGTTATTAGATACAATGTGGGATTCTGACGGAGAACACAACTAAATGAGAAATCCATTTATTAATATATGTTTAGGACTAATCAGAGGATTTATAAATATTGCTTTTAGACCAAAAGCTTTATATGTAAATAAACAGATTCAGTCAAGAAAATTTAAGGAACCTGCAATTATAGTTGCCAATCATACAGCTTATTGGGATCCAGTTTTTATTCTCTCAGTTTTACGAGGTAAAACTACAATTGTAATTGCTAAAGATAAGTACGAAAAAAAAGCAGTACACTGGATTGCAAAAGGAATTCATGCTGTTCCAGTAGACAGATTTAATATGGATACAGATTGGATTATGGCTGCAAAAAATGCAGTTAAAGACGGATATTCTGTAATCATCTTTCCAGAGGGAAAAACTCGCCGGGATGGTGAATTAAATGAATTTAAATCTGGATTTGCATTCCTTGCCAAAATTACAGGGGCACCAGTAGTTCCTGTGGGATTGGAAGGTGTTTACAAATTTGGACGCAGATGTCATTACGTAATTGGTACTCCTGAAAAGATTACTCGTACTCCAGGTGTTCCTTCATCACAGGATTTATCAGACAAAAGTGAGCTTTTCAGACAGAAAGTATACTCGTATAAAAAATGTGCCATAGAAGGTAAATTGAATCCTCAATTATTGGAAAATCGTTAATAGTATAGGTGAAAAGCATGAAATATGGTTTAGTTCTAGAGGGCGGCTCCCGAAAAGGTATGTTTTCGGCTGGTGTGCTTGATGTATTAATTGAAGAAAATATTAAGTTTCAATATGTAAACGGAGTTTCTGCAGGTTCTCATGCCGCCATGAATTTTGTAAGTGGACAGAAAGGCCGTTTAAAAGAAGTTTTAAAACCTAGTGCTTTAAGAAAGAATAAGAAAGCTCATAAATTGCTTGATGGTATTTATTCTGAGTTTAAAATCATGAACTATGAAATGGCTTATGATGAAAATCTTCCTTTTGATTTTAAGAAGTATTTTGAATCTGATATTGAATGTGAATTTGGACTCACTTGTGCAGAAACAGGAAAACAAACTTTCTTTTCTGAAAAAACAGAAGAAGGTTTGCTAAAAACAGCTGCAGCTTCATGTTCTCTTCCAATGTTATTTCCACTGATTGAAATTAATGGATTCCACTACGGAGACGGTTGTATTACAGATTCAGTACCTTATGACAGAGCTTTTGAACGAGGATGTGATAAAGTTGTTGTAATTTCAACTAAAAAGGTTGGTAAGGAACCTACTGATTTTTCAAAATTAAAGTTCATGCTTTCTCCTATGTATCAGAGAAAATATCCAAAACTTTATAAAGCCATGATTGACCGCGCTCCAACTTATTTCCGTCAGCTTGAAATTATGGAAAAATATGAGGCAAAAGGAAAAATTCTGGTTGTTCGTCCTGATATTATGTGCTGTTCTGCTTTTGAAACAGATCCAGAAAAAATTGAAACTGCATATAATCATGGACTTGAAGTTGGAAGAAGAGAACTTGAATCAATCAAGGCTTTTCTTGCATAATATAAGACATGATTTTGGGTATTGGTACAGATATTGTAGAAGTAAAGCGATTTAAAAAGTGGGTTAGTAATCCTGCCATGATAAATCGCTTTTTTAATAAAGAAGAACAAGGTACTTTTTCAAGTGATCAAAGAGCCTGTGAACATTACGCCGTAAGATTTGCTGCAAAAGAATCTTTTGGTAAGGCATTAGGCGTTGGTCTTGTAGGTTTTAATTTCACGGATGTTTATGTTCGTAAAGATCACAAAGGAAAACCTGAACTTGTAATTGAAGATACTGCAAAAAAGGCAGTTGAAGAAATATACGGTAATTGTAAAATTCATCTTTCATTAAGTCATGAAAAAGAGTATGCAACAGCTTTTGTTGTAATTGAAAGTATTTAAGCATGAAATCGTAGATAACTGATTGTTTTAAACTTTCTACAATTAATCTGTATTCCAGGGCTTCCGCATTATAAACGCTTTTCCGTAATGTTGGTGCGAAGGAGCGGGGCGTGGTTCAAAAACACTCTTTTTGTGGCTGCTGCGAAGCGGCAGTTCAATAGTTTCTATACCACAAAAAGCGTGTAGCGCATTATTGCGCGGTTT
>JALEPQ010000166.1 GCA_022768685.1 Spirochaetia bacterium | reverse complement strand
TAATGCGCTACACGCTTTTTGTGGTATAGAAACTATTGAACTGCCGCTTCGCAGCAGCCACAAAAAGAGTGTTTTTGAACCACGCCCCGCTCCTTCGCACCAACATTACGGAAAAGCATTTATAATGCGTTTGCCCTGTTTATTCATCAGATTCATCTTCACCAAGTTTTCTATGTAAAGTCTTTCTTCCAATCCCTAAAATATCAGCTGTTTTACTTTTATTTCCATTGTTATAAACAAGATTTTCCTGAATAATAATTTTTTCAGCTTCTTCCAGTGTAATACCAATAGGAATGATTATATTTGATTCTTCACCTTTTTCACGAACAGAATTTGGTAAATCTTCTATTTTAATTTCATCTCCAGAACACATTACAACAGCACTTTCAACACAGTTCTTTAATTCACGAATGTTTCCAGGCCAGTTGTACTTCAACATTGCAGCCTTAGAACGATTATCAAAACCTTTAATATTTTTTTCATTTTCAATGTTAAATTCTCGTAAGAAAGAATGCATTAAAAGCGGAATATCATCTTTTCTTTCTCTAAGACTTGGCATTTCAATTCTTACAACATTTAAACGATAATACAGATCTTCTCTAAAACGACCAGCTTTTACTTCATCTTCAAGATTTTTGTTCGTAGCTGCTACAACTCTAACGTCAACTTCAAGAGTTTCAGTTCCACCTACTCGTTCAAATTTTCGCTCCTGTAAAACACGCAGAAGTTTAACTTGTGTTGAAGGATTTATTTCACCTATCTCATCAAGAAAAATTGTTCCGCCATTAGCCAGTTCAAAGCGGCCTTTTTGCATTGTATCAGCACCGGTATATGCACCTTTTTCATGACCAAACAATTCACTCTCCAGAAGACTTTCTGAAAGAGCAGCACAATGTACAGTAATAAGAGTTTTATTTTTTCTTGGTGACTGTTCATGTATGGCACGTGCAACAAGTTCCTTTCCAACTCCACTTTCACCTGTTATTAGAACACTGGCCTTCGTAGGAGCCGCTTTAGAAATTATAGTTTTTACTTTGGAAAGTTCAGAACTTTTTCCAATCATGTCGCCTGAATTCTCAGATGATTTTAAAAGTCTTTCTTTGAGTTCTTTATTTTGATTTTCAAGTTCTCTGCCTTTCAGTGCGTTTTTTACAATCAGATTAAGATGATCAAGATCCAATGGTTTTGTAAGAAAATCATAAGCACCAGCTTTTATGGCACTTGTAGCATCTTCAATACTTCCATGACCAGTTAATACAATAATTGGAATTCCTGGATTTTCGGTTGTTACATGTCTTACAACTTCTTCTCCTGAAATTCCATCCATTCGTAAATCTGTAATAACAAGATCAATATCACCTTTGGCAATTAAAGCTAAACCCTCTTTCCCATTTGAAGCTTGTTTTACATTGTATCCTTCCAGTTCAAAATTATCTGCAAGTCCAGTTCTGATATTTTCTTCATCATCAATTGTTAAAATTGTAAACATATTTTTTAGATCCTTAATCACAGTTCAAAAGTTTTTTATTGTCCTGAGGAATTGGAAAAATCATAATAAAACTAGTTCCCTTTCCAAATTCAGAATCAACCTGAATTTCTCCAGAAAATTCCTTTACGATTTTATAAACCATTGTCATGCCTAAGCCAGTACCATTTGACTTTGTTGTATAATAAGGTTCAAAAATTTTAGCAGAAGTTTCAGAACTCATTCCAGTTCCATTATCACTTACTTTAATATAATATTTTTGCTGCTGAACAGAACAGTCAATTGTAAATTTTCCTGCAAAAGTATGATTTTCCTCAAAACTTATTTCTTTTTCACATTCAGGAAATTTAGCTTTTATAGCATAAAGTCCATTCTGGGAAAGATTCATTATAACTTCTTTAAGAAGTTTTTCATCAACCATAACTTTTGTAACTTCGTCAGGATGATTAAAAATCACTTCAATATTATATTTATTAAACTCAGGTTTTATAAAATTTACTGTACTTTCAATAATTTTTGCAGGATCTTTTAATTGCAGTTGTGCATTTACAGGACGAACAGCAAAAAGAAAATCCATAACAAGTTTATTTAAATGGTCAATTTCTTCATTAACAACATCAATATGATCTTCAACAAACTTTTTAGGAGGAAGTATATCATTATTATTTCTGGCTTTTTCTAAAGCTTTTTGTATCAGCTGAATATGGATGCTTATTGCACCAAGAGGATTTTTAATATCATGAGCCATTCCCGCGGCCAGGTTTGTTAAATTTGCCATACTTTCCATTCGATGCAAAAGAACATCCTGATTTCGTTTTTCTGTAATATCACGTACAAGAAAAATTCTGCCGGTCAGATTCCCCTGGTTAATTAAAGGTGTCATTGTAATTGTAATAAACCTTACAATTCCACCTGCAGTTACAGTTGAAAACTCTTCTGTAGCATTAGTACTGTTTTTTTTAGAACATTTTAAGAAAAAATCAGAAATATCTTTATCAGAAATAAATTCCCATATAGGTTTTTCCAGAACTTCCTGACTATCAAGAAAAGTTGAAAAAGCAAGCTGACTTTCAACAATTGTATTACTTTGCTGCAGATAAAAATGATTATCTACAATAATCAACCCCGTAGAAAGAGATTCCATAATTGCATATAAACTTTCATTTTCACTTAAGCTTTCGTTTACAAGCAGTTCCAGCTGCTCTCTGGAAAGCTTTGACAATTTTTTTGAAATTCTTTTTACATAAGAGCGCATTTAAAAACATCTCCATTTTTTATATTCAAAACAGACATATCCCGTAATAAAATTTCTAATGCACTTACCGCATTCTGATTATAAAGAGTAACATTATCCCAACATTGTCTAAGAAGATTCATACATTGAGCAGAAGCTTCTGCAGCAGAAGGATTAAACATCATTTTCCGCTGTATTTCTGCAAGATTATGTAAAAATAATCGGAATTCAATTCTAGGTTTGAAGTTTCCACATTTTTTTACAATTTCCTGTAAATCGGGAATAGAATGACTGATAACAGCATTAAAAAATAAATCAGATTGAGTTTTTATTTCAGAAGGAACTACAGGCAAAAATGTAAGTAAATAATCATTTATACTTCCGTTAAACATTGTATTATGAAAAACCCTGTTTATAACTTCATTTTGATGAGAAAAATCTCTACTGATAAAATTATAGGTTCGTACGCGGCTTAAAATAGTCTGCATAATAGCATTACGTTTGCTTGTAAGTAAAATAAACAGACAATCTGCAGGAGGTTCCTCAAGAATTTTTAAAAGTGCATTTCGTACAGAAGCCTGCATTCTATCTGCATTTTCAATAATTATAGTTTTCCTGCCTTCATCAGATTTTATGTGAGCCCAATTTTCAAGATTTCGAATATGACTTACAGGAATAGAATTGTATAAATAATCAGATTCAAGTTTAAGACTGCTTTTTTCGAGAGCATCGCATATTTTTTTTAATTCATCAGCATCCGGTAAATTTCTAGGAAAATCAAGAATTTCAAGATTTTCATTAATTTCTTCTATAAGGCTGCCAATTTTACTTAGATTATTATCTCCTTGCCATAAAATTCCATTAAATCTCATGGTTAATTTTCTAACACTTCTTAAAAACAGATATCTTGCTGCATTTAGAAATGAAGCATTTTCATTATAAGCTTTAAAAAAAGTGTTTTTTGCAGAAGATATTTCAAGAAAACAATCTCTTGGTCCTAAAAGCATAATGTTCGAAGCAGTTAATGCTTTTTGTTGAAGACAACTTGGACAAGAACAGTTGAATTTGGAATGAGGAGTCTTGCAACTAAGAATACGGGATGTTTCCAAAGCAGCCGTAAGTTTTCCAGAACAATCATCACCGGAAAAAAGAATAGCACGAGGAAGATTATTGTTTTTTATATCTGCTGAAAGTAATTCAACAGCACTTTGTCCAACTAAATTTTCATACATTTGAAGTTAATTCCCTAAATTCTGGAGATGCATAAAATTTATTGAGAACTTCACTGAACCAGCTTCCTTTTGTAATTGAAGAAACGTCAAAGAATGGCTGCCAGTTCAAAAGGAATAAAATTAATGCTACAAAAGCAAATCCTTCTACAATACCAAAAATCAAACCTAATGCTTTATCCAGGCTTTTCAAAACTGAAATTGAAACTATTTTCTTAAAAACTGTTTCAATAATTTTTACAATAAGGAACACACCAATAAATAAAATTAAAAACGCAAGAATTTCGCAAAGAGTATATTTATTAATCTTTTCATTTAACACAACAGCTAACTTTTTATAAAAAAAGAAAGCTGCAAGAATACCAAGAATCCATGATGCTTTACCAAAAAGTTCCTGAATAAAACCTTTTACAACGGCAATAATTACACAAATAAGAATTATTGCAAAAAAAATGTAGTCAATTACAGCAAAGTTCATTTACTTACCTCATTATTAAATAAAATTTCAGCAATCATCTGTGCTGGTCTTTTTTCAAAAATCATAGATTGTACAGCTAAAGAATAAGATTTTCTTGTATTTTCATCCAGCATTTTTTCCAACGCTTTTTTCATATTTTCTGATGTAGCGTCTTTTCCTAATAAAACTTCTGCAGCTGATTTTTCTTCAAAGAATTTCGCATTATCTACCTGATCACCTCTAGTTCCACTTCCACACAGAGGAACAAGAATCATAGGCTTAAGCAAAACTGCAGCTTCCCATATTGAATTAGCACCAGCTCTTGAAAGAATAACGTCAGCACAAGAAACAATATCTGGCATCTGCTCATAAATAAACTGATAAGGTTTATAGTTTTCTCCGTATTCAGTTTTAAATTTATTTTCTGTTTCTTCCGAGTTATTAACTAATCCAGTTTGATGAACAACAACAAAATTTTTACAAAGAAAATCAAGATTGCTGTATATAAGGTCATTAATCTGTCTGGCACCTGAACTGCCACCTAAAACTAACAGAACTGGTTTTGAATCATCTTTTATGCCAAGAAAGTCTTTTCCTTTTTTTGCATCAGTGTTATAAAAAACAGGCCTAACAGGATTTCCTGTTACAACAACCCTATTCTGCTCTGAAAGACTTAGTCTCTTTTTTGTCTCTTCATAAGAAACAAACATTGTTTTTGCAGATTTAAAATTAAGTCGATTTGCAAGGCCTAAAGTAAAATCACATTCATGTGTATAAACAGGAATCTTTAATAATCTGGCTGCAAGACAAGGAGGCACACTAACAAATCCACCTTTTGAAAATAAGGCACAAGGCTTATTTTTTCTTAAAATATGATATGCACTGAAAAATCCACCAAAAATTCTGAATAAATCTGAAAAATTTTTCATTGAAAAATAACGACGAAGTTTACCGGAAGGAATTCCAAAAAATTTGTCAGCAGTTCTTTCTCCTCTGCTATCTACAGCTTTTTCAACAATATTTCTGTCCATTCCTTTTGAACAGCCAATCCAGTATATTTTAAGTGGAACATTATTACTTATAGCAATTGTTTTTAATTCATCAGCTACAGCAAGTCCGGGATATATATGACCACCAGTTCCCCCGCCAGTGAACATCACCAAATCTTTATTTAATTTCATAATGTTTAATTTTACAATATTGCAGATTTAAATACAAATTCTGCAGGGCTTCCGCATTATAAACAAAAATCCTGAATTTTTGGCTCCCAGTCACGGTTGCGTGATTCAAAACCGCGCAATAATGCGCTACACGCTTTTTATGGTATAGAAACTATTGAACTGCCGCTTCGCAGCAGCCACAAAAAGAGTGTTTTTGAACCACGCCCCGCTCCTT
>JALEPQ010000165.1 GCA_022768685.1 Spirochaetia bacterium | reverse complement strand
TAATGCGCTACACGCTTTTTGTGGTATAGAAACTATTGAACTGCCGCTTCGCAGCAGCCACAAAAAGAGTGTTTTTGAACCACGCCCCGCTCCTTCGCACCAACATTACGGAAAAGCATTTATAATGCGTTTGCCCTGTTTTATATGCAAATTTTAATTGAACAAAAATCAGCTGATTGCCTTACTCAGTGTAAACACCTCTGATTTTGTCCATACTGTAATACATACCATTTACTAAAACCTGAGGATCCGAACCTCGAGTTGCACCTTCAACCATTCCACGTGTTGTTGTTTCCCCTGCTTCAACTTCAACAATTTTACCTAAAGTTGATGCTGCTTCTGAAGAATTAATAAAAGAAGCCATTTTTTCAAAAGATGAACTCATATTTGTCATCTGTTCCAATGAACTGAACTGAGCCATCTGGGAGATAAACTGTGTATCTTCCATTGGACTAGTTGGATCCTGATTCTGAAGCTGTGTAATCAAAAGCTTTAAAAAATCATCTTTACCAAGTTCATGACTAGTCTGACGACCATTCTGAACAAGAGTTTTGTTATAAAGATTTACTGCATTATCAACATTTGTTCTGTCTGCAGCTGACATCTGTGTGTTAAGTGTTTCCATCATTACCTCGCTCACATTTTATTTATCGTCAGGCCACAATATTTATTGAGTAAATTCCGTTACCTGAATCAAAATCTTTTTCAGATTCAAAAGCATTTTCTCCAGATGCTGAACCTGCAAAATCAGAATAAGCTTTTCGTCCTAAAAGCTGTGTCCCATCATTCTGATTTCCTGATTCACCACCTTGTGCAAAGCTTGAACTGCTGTTATATGAAACATCAAAATTTGCATCAGCAAAACCTTCTTTTATGAAGGCTTCTCTTAATGTCTGTGAATTTTCCTTAAAAACTTCCAGAGCTTCTTTTGAAGCAACTGTAATATGACCATGAATATTTTTTCCGTCTAGGGAAAGTTCAATTTTCACATTTCCTAAATCATCAGGATGTAAAACCAGATTAATTGATCCCTGATCATTATCTTTGAGAATAATATTTCCAGCTTTAACAAATTCAGGTGTATTCTGTTGAATCTGATTATTAAGCATAGCCTGAAAATTTGAACCTTCAGCTGAAGCAGATTGATTATTCTGCGAAAGAACATTCTCCTGAACCTGCTGTTCCAGATTCATTGTAATTTCAGCAGTATGATCATCTGTAAATTTAATTTCTGATTTTATTTTTGGCTCATTTTTATCTGATTCAACTTTTATTGCTTTTTCGGTTCGTAAATCTTCTACTGTTATTTTTCCAGTTTTATCAAAGTTGGAAACTTTTTTAGTTTTCTGATTTTCTTTTGAAAAAGGATTAATTTCAGATTCATCTGAATCTTTCATTTCATTAGAAAATTTTTCCTGGTTTTCTGTAACTTCTCTATTAAGAAGACTTATTTCTGCAGAAAAATCTACTTTTACAGATTCTGAATCAACTTTTATTTCAGATAAATCATCTTTTTCTGAAAGATTTTTTTGATCAACTTTTGTTTTTACAGATGATTCTGCAATTATTTCAAGCTTAGAATAATCGTTCTTTTCAATCTGATTTTTAGCAGTTTCAGGATTTTCTTTTACTGATTTTTTCTGAGTTTTAGTTTTTACAACTTTTTCATCTTTTTTTTCAGTTTTTACTTCAAGAGAATCTTTTCTTATTTTATTATTATCTTCTGCAACTTCAGTTTTTTCATCAATTTTCTTTTCGTCAGATTTATCACCAACTTTATGTTCTGAAACAACTTCAGTTTGTTCTGCATCATCTGCTTTTTCTTCAATTGAATTTTCTTTTTCTTTATTATATGAAGAGAGGATTTCTGAAAAACTTGTTTTTTGAGAAGATTCATTTATTTGACTGGAAATCTGCAAATCTGCAATTGGAGCAGAACTTACTTTGATATCCGAGAGTATTTGAATTGACATTTAGTCTCCTGCCAAACTTGTTTTTAAGCATTGACAGGAAACTATATCTGAACTTTATTCCAGGCTCTCTGGCTTACTTATCATCTTTCGCTGGATTTGAGCCGCACGATCAGATGGCATTAAAGAAAGCCAGTAAGAACCTTGAGAAGCTGACCCGCTGGCTGCTGCAATTTCTTCACACTTACGAAGGACATCAATAACTGTCTGATCATCCATTTCAATAAGAATAGCAACAGCTGCTTTAGGTGTCATACCATTCAGATTATTAGCAATCTGTTCAACGTTTATATTCTTATCTTCGTATTTTTTGACAGTCAAGTTAAATGTTTTTTCACGTTCTTCCTGATTTTTTTCACGTTCTTCCAGTTCTGCTGCAATCTGTTGGTTTTGTTTTTCAATAATTAAAATATCTGCTTCACGTTTATCCAGTTCTTCTTTAAAAATGTCATTTGCTTCACGCTGCTTCTTTAATCTGTCTTCGTCAAGATTAGCTGTTAGAGGTTTTGATTTTGAAGCTGTCTGAGATGTCTGAGGGGTCTTATTCATAACCTTGTATAAAGGAGCAAAAACTGACTTTACATGAACTACGCCCAGATAATCAAACCAGAGTAATCCACCTACCAAGAGAATCAATATAATAAGAATAAGAACAAAAGACTTTCCTAAAGTTTTTTTAAATGACATTTTCCCCTCGCATTACAAGTGCAGTTATTTTAACATATTCCAATTAATCTATCAAATTAGATTAGTCGATTAATCCTGAAATAGCGGCACCTAATGTGATGTCATTATCACAAGTGGAAATTTTCCAGTAAATGCCTAAATTTCTAGTTAGAACTTCATCAAGGTAACCATGAACTCTTTCTTTTAACATAGTTGTCTTAAAGAATGTTGAACCGTCACAGAAGAAATTAATAGGTTTTACAGCAAGTTTTCCTTCGCCACACTGTAATGCACAGGCAGTAAGAATTGCTGCAGCATGACGTGCAGAGCGTTCTACAAGAGCGTCAAGAAGTTCATAAATCATCTGAGCATCTTCATCTGTTCCCTCTACGGCAATTTTACCAAGTACATTTTCTGCATTGTAAGGTTGATCTAAGAATTCATTAAATTGAATAAGCTGAAGATTTGAAATTTTTAACAGTGCTTCATTTGTCTTAGATGAGAATAATTTTTCTTTTGCAGCTGTCTGCAAAACAATCTGTGCAACAGGTCCTAAATAACCACCTGAACATGTTTTTTCCAGTAAAGCTGTTCCAGGATTAGCAGAGCCCGCATCGTATTCTTTATCAAAATCAGACTGTAAAACACCTTTAAATCTTCCTGATTCACATACAATAATCTGTTTTTTAATATTGAAAACATCACAATCTGGCTGAATATAAGCTGCATTCATTCCTGTACCAAGAATAAATCCAACGTAAGAAGAATAATCTGTACCTTTTGGAGCTGTAGCAACACCCGCAAGCAAAGCAGCAACTGTATCATTACATAATGTAATACGTTTTATTGGATTCCAGCCACGACGATTTAATTCTTCAACAAGGCACTTTCCAATTTCACAACCTACAACTTCAGGAGCTTTTACTTCCTTTGTAAAGCCGATTAATTTTCCATCACCATTTTCAAGAATTTCCATTGGATAAGAAAAACAGAATCCGATTCTGTCTGCTTTATTTTTAAGGTGTTCAATATTATCTGCAAACTGATTAAAGAACTGTTCTTTTGTAAGTTCTTTATCCACACCAGGCATTTTTGTTTTTTCCATATCAGAAATTTCTGGCTTTCCATCCTGATTAAAAGTTACAAGACAACTTCTGAAATTTGTTCCACCAGCATCAATTACAATTACAGATTTTCCTGCTAATGGTTCATTTCCAGGATTACAGAATGTACGAATCATATCCTGATCTGCACCTTCTTTTCTTAATCCTTTCTGCATATCGGCCTGAATAGCCTTTGCTAGTGTCAAAACATCACTGTGCATAGTAAAATTATGCTTTGACATAAAGTAGTTTACTTTTTCCATCTTCTAATTTTCTCCTGAAACTTTATTATAATAATTATATGGTAAATAGAAAAGAGATTAGATTACAGGGCTTTCGCATTATAAACAAAAATCCGATTTTTTGGCTCCCAGTCACGGTTGCGTGATTCAAAACCGCGCAATAATGCGCTACACGCTTTTTGTGGTATAGAAACTATTGAACTGCCGCTTCGCAGCAGCCACAAAAAGAGTGTTTTT
>JALEPQ010000154.1 GCA_022768685.1 Spirochaetia bacterium | reverse complement strand
CTTTCTGTGATTTTTTTAGTTTTATGTTGTTTTTCAGTTTTTGCGTTTGGAACTGAAGAAGTGATGCTGGATCCCGAATCACCATTGTATCTTCAGGATATTCCTTTTTATGAAGGAATTGATGAATTTCAGGAAAAGCTTAATAAAATTCGTACAGAAGAAAACAGAGAACCTCTTGGACTTGTTTTATGTGGTGGATCCGCAAGGGCATTTTGTCATATTGGTGTCTTAAAATCTCTTGAAGAAAATAATATTACACCTGATTTCATTGTTGCAAATTCTATGGGTGCTATTATCGGTATGCTTTATGCTTATGGAATTTCTCCAGATAAGATTGTAGAAACTGTTTCAGAATTGAATCTGTCTTCTTATTTTGATCCAGTAGTGCCAGTAAAAGGGGGAGTCCTTTCTCAAAGAAATTACGAAGCTTTAATTAATGAAATACTTGGAAAACCTCATACAGATTTAAGTGAATGTCCTATTCCGATTGTTGTTCTTACAGAAGATTTTTACTCAAAAAGACAGATCTGGCATGCAAAAGGGGATTTTGCAAAAATTATGACAGGAGCATTTGTTTTACCAGCTGTAATGGAACCTAGAAGATATAATCTTTGCGATGAAGAAAAAACTCCTGTTCTTTTAGGTGATAGTGGAGGTATTGATTTTTCATGGCTGACTGTTGCAACTCAGTTTTCTGAAAATCTTCTGGTATCAACTGCTTTTTATGATGTAAAAGTAAATTTCAACAATTTTGTTGTAATCATCAACCGATTATTTTCAATTGTAAAAGAACGACAGGCTGTAAGAGATCTAAAAAAATACAAGCCAATAATTATCAGAAATGATGTAGAAAAGTATTCTTTTATGGCTTTTGATAAGGCAGAAGAACTTTCCCAGATTGGTTATGAATCTACTCAAAATGTTATGGATATAATAAAAGAAACTCCACATTCGTTTACAGATTTATCAGAAAGAAGAAAACAGACTGATATTTGGGCGGACAAAGCTGTTCATAATGCAAGAGTAAACAAGAAACCTGCTTTGTCAGAACCTTACTGGGGAGTAAAAATCTGGCCTGTATTCCAGCCAACAGATTTTCCTGAATATTTTCTTTATGACAAAATGGGAATTGCAGCCTATGGTTTTGAAGATTCTGCACACACTTTTGCAAGACTTGGAGTTACAGCAAATATTGGTCAATTAAGTGCTGATGGTCTTTTCAGATTTAATCCTTCTTCGGTATTTGATACAAGTTTGTTTGCTTCTTATAGATTTGCTTACCAGGGTTTTAAACCAGATGAATTTTATGGTGCTACTACAATAAAAGTAAGACCAGATTTCTTTTTTTATGAGTTAAAAGGGTTACTGTTTACAGGTGAATATTTAGCTGATTATGCTATGACCCCAAAAGATATTTTATTTAAAGGTGGAATTGATTTACAGTCAGTTGATGAAAAAAAGTATAGCTTTATTTTTAAGCCATATTATTATATTTCCGGCTCTGATTTTTCACAACTTTCTCATGGAATTGGATCTACAGTTGAAGCCTCTTTGAACAGCTCTATTTTTAGTAAAAAAAATGTAAAGTTCGCCATAGGAGCTGGAGATTCATTTTCAATCCGATATGCAGTTTCTTCTTTTGGGCAGAATATTCCTGTTCAATCAAAATTTTATAAATCAGATTTTTATAGAGCTGCTATGCCAGAAGATCAGAACAGATTAATTTTTACAAATTCAGCAGAATTGTATTTTGCAAGTCTGGATACAGGGCTTACTGCAGCGGAACTTATAATTTTGCAGCAAATGAAGATTGGTGGATTTTTTGATTTAGCTTATAATAATCAATTAAATTATTGTGCCGGTGGTTTCCTTCGAGGAAAAGTTTCATTTATCGGATTAAGTAATTTTATTCTGGAAGGTGGTGGAGGCTGGAATTTTAAAGAAAATAAAGCCTTTGGTTATTTTGAAATGAAAAATAGAATCTAATAGAGTATATGAAAAAATTATCATTTTTGTTTTCCATCATTTTTATTGCAGTTTTTGTATCTTGTAATTCCTTGCCAAAAAACAGTCGAATTTTTACAGAAACTGTAGGGGCTCCAGTTTTAATAGGGGACAGACCTGTAAGCGAATATGTAAACGGTCTTTTCCCTGATGAAATCTTTATAAAAACTTTAGTACAGACTTTTTCCTTTGAATATGAGTATCAACTTTATGAAGGCAAAATCTACTATAAAAAACGGGGAACTGATAGATTCAGCTGGACACTTTTTAAAGGCACAGGACTTCCATTTTCAGAAAAAAAAGATTTTGAACCTGTAGAAAAGATTGTGGAAATTGCAGCAGATGCAGATGTTTTATATGCTTTTTCGCAGGAAGGGAAACTTTACCGTTGTTATACAAAAAAAATTACCAGTTATCCTCCTTTTGATTGGGTAGACTACTTTGGTTGGCCTCTTAAAATCCAGCTTTATCAAAATGAAAGTGTAGCAAACAAAAAAACATGGGCAGTAGGGTCAAGTCGTCTGGATGTTCAGTATTATGAAGATACTTTGGGAAACGAGCATAACTATGGACCTCTTGGAGTAGAATCAATTCCAATGCTTTGTGAAGATGGTGTTACAATCAGATACTGTGATCCAGCCTGTCCTTCCGATTTTAGTCACATGTTTAAAGGTCCGGAAAACGGTTTATTTGTTATGGAAAACTTTTCTGAAAGTGCCTCAACTTTTATGGTGATTGGAAAAAATGGAACAATTTATACCCGACTTATGGATTTTAACACAGTTGGTTCAGATCCAATGCTTTATGATTATTCCTATAAGGAAGTTTATTCTGATTTAAAAGGGGACAATCCTCTTTCCAATACAACAACCTGGGCACTGCCTAATGAACCCTGGAAAAAAGAACCTCCTTTACCAGAAGGATCAAAATCAACAACTTTAGTTACAATAATTCAAAACGGAAAGGGAAATTCTGCCAGAGAACTGCGTGTTGCAGGAAAAAATAAAAATGGTGATACCGGCTATTTTTATAAATTAATAGATGAAGAAACCTGGAATTTCAAAGTTGCGGCTCTGGAGCTTGCAGAAGAATATTTTACTGAAAAATCTGAAGCTGAATATGCGGAACCAGAAATTGTTTTTCAGCATTATAAAGGTGGAATCTGGCATAATGGAAAGCAGATAGAAAATTTTACTTGTGTTGTGGATGATTTTCATTTTGCGGAAGGACCTTTTACTTTACATATAAATTCTAATGAATTTTCAGCTGATGTGGAATTTTATTATTCAGAAATCTGGTCTCCTTTTTTAAGAAGAGAACCAGGTTTTGAAAATGAACCTGTCAGATACTTTGGAACTTCAGTTTTTAATCCAAATGATTTTTTTGAATCGCCGGAAGATTTAAAAAATATTTTTGGATTCAGAAATAAAGCAATCCATGAATTTTATATAGAAGCCTACAATAAATATCTTTTGATTTCTGTGAAACATTTTTCTGAAAAATATGAGATTTACCTGACAGAAGATGGAACTGTATTTGGTAATCCAGAAACAGATATAAAGATTGTGCAAAAAAATAATCAGCTGGAAGAACGTCTTTTATCAAAAATTCCTTCTGTTGTAAAAGATGACCGCCAGAAAAAAAAGGTAACAAAAAATCTCCGTTACTTTGTAAATATGAAAAATAAAGAACGTCCAACTTTAAAACGAATTTCTCCAAAACTGGAAATTATCTGTCATTATAGTGGTGAAATTTGCGGTGTAAATAAAGATTTTTATAAATCAACCTATAAATTGGATAAGAAATACATTTCAGCCAGAAAAAAATACGAAAAAATTTGTAAAAAAAATGAAGCTCCTTTTGATTCTGTAGAAGTTTTTAAATATTATCTTTATAAAAATCTGGATATTGAAAATAAAGAAAATCTGATTTTTTATAATGAACCATTTTTCCCAATGGCACTATTGGAAACTCAAGATGGAATAAAATGTTATATTCCTAAAAAGGGTGTAAAATCTGTCTATAAATATTACACAGGTAAAAAGAAAAAAATAAAACTTCGTAAAAACTGATTTAATGTTTTGGGCCTATGGATTCAGATTGTGAATTGTTTTTATTAACAGTTCCGGTGTAAGAAAAAAGGCCTCTTCTCCAATTTCTTGTGCCGCTAACGCATGAAGTTCACATCCTGTAATAGCGGCATCTTTTGCGGAATAGCCTTGAGCTAAAAGTCCGTTTATTATTCCGGCAAGAACATCTCCGCTGCCTGCCTTTGCAAGATTCTGGCATCCGTCTGAAATTATGTAAAGCTGATTATCAGCAGCAATTACAGTATTTGCGCTTTTCATAACCAGGACTGTATTTTTATATTTTTTTGTAAATGCTTTGCCGAATTCAAATCGGTGTTCAAGAATTTCTGCAGTTGTTTGCTCTCCAAAGCCACAAATTTTACTTAGATTTGCAAGCTCTTTTGGATGAGGAGTCAGAATAATTTTTGCGTCTTGAATTTTGTTCAGTTCAGAAAGTAAGTTACCTAGTTCTGGAAAGTAAAACATGTCAGCATCAATTACTGCAGCGGCTTTTTTAGAATTACGGAACCAGTTTTCAAACTTATTA
Source organism: Spirochaetia bacterium (assembly GCA_022768685.1). GTDB lineage: Bacteria > Spirochaetota > Spirochaetia > Treponematales > Treponemataceae > Treponema_D. The sequence goes on along the minus strand of JALEPQ010000154.1, from coordinate 1,882 downwards.
ATAATTTTTGTTACATTTTGTTTACCAAGTCCAGAACCAATCAAAATAGAAGTAGTGTTTTCTGGAATGGAGTCTGAAATCATTAGCTCCGGTGAAATTTTAAATTGGCTTATATCTGATTTTTCAGTTTTGATTAGCGAACTTAGTCCACTTCCTGAAACAAGACTTGCAGAACCAGCAATAATACCGGCCCCAGATTTTTCTCCACAAAAAACTGCTGCATGTCCAAAGTTTCCCTTGTGAGCAGATTTATTTTTTCTGTAAGGAAGTTTTGCATCTGTTTTTTCAACTAAATATGCATCTGGAGATCCACATTTTGTAAAGAGATTTTCAGAAATACCTAAATCAGCAGTTATAATTTTGCCAGAAACTGCCTTTGCTTTGTCAGAAAACAAGGCAGATTTTAATGCTCCCATGGTAACTGTAATATCTGCATTAAATTCCAGTCCGCTTGAAATATCGCAGGCAATTTTTCTGGCATCAATTGAATTAAGTTTTAAGATAAGATTTTTTATTTGAGCAGAAAGTTCGCCTTTGAATCCTGTTCCAAAAATGCAGTCTACAATTACATCATTTTTCTTGCAGCTGGAAAGTTTTGCAACAAAATCATTTTCAGTTAAAAAATCAACCTTACAGGCCTCAGCCATTTCTTTCTGGATTTTAGCTTCAGGAGTTTTTGGGGCACCAAGTAAAAGAAGATAAGAGTGTATTTTACAGGCCAGTTTTCGTGCCAGCGCAATACCGTCAGCACCATTATTTCCTTTTCCACAAACAATAAAAAGCTGATCTGGAAGGGGAGTCTGTTTAAGAATCAACCTTTCCATTGCAGAAGCAGCATTTTCCATCATTACATAATCAGGAAAATGAAACTTTTTTTTTGCATCAGCTTCTAAAATTGTTGTGTCATTGAAAATAGGTTTCATTTTATTTCTTTGTAAAGATTACGCCTTTTGAAAAATCAGTTCCATCTGTATCTGTGGGAATATAATCTGAAATGAATTTAATGGTATTTTCATCATCTGTTGTAAAATAAGTAATATACCATTTTTGAGTATTTTCACTGTCGCTGCTGGCCTTAAATGCACCTTTTCTACCAGATTCAGTTATAGTAAATGCAATAGAACGGAGTTTTGTTCTGAAAGTTCCTTTCCAGTAATCGTTGTTAAATCCACTCTTTTTTGAAAATTCCATGGTTCCGTCTTCATTAATTGTAATTGTATTAACACAATGTTCACTTTTATAAACCCATGTTCCGTAACATTTTACTTCGGTAGCATTATTGTAAGATTCTTTTACAGATTCCCCAATTTCATTTCCAACTGCTTTAAAGAATTTTCCAGTTTCTGTAAGGGCATTTTTTCCCTGTTCTTTCCAGTCTGTTTTTTCTGTGGCAGAATCTTCCTGATCTTTATTTTCTGCAGATTGATTTTCAGATTTTGCATAAATTGGAGCCAAGGTAAGTAAAATTGTGGCAAAGATAACAAGTGTCTTTTTCATAGAAACCTCAATACAGTAAATTTAACCATAGTGAACTAATTAGTGAAGAAAAATCATTCCAAGTATTCCTGCAGGAATCAAATATGCTGCAAAGCAGACAAGTTTTCCTTTTCTTATAAGCTTCATCAAGAAGGTAAGTGAAACGTATCCTACGGCAAAAGCTGCTGCACATCCTGCAATTACAGGTGCTGCTCCAACTGCCTGGTTTACTTCTCCCAAATCCTTTACTTCAAGAATGAATGCACCTAAAATTGCTGGAATTGAAACTATAAAAGAAAAATCTCCTGCAACTTTTCTGTTTACACCGCAGAAAAGGGCACCAGCAATTGTAGAACCACTTCTACTGATTCCAGGTAAAGTTCCAAAACCCTGCATAAATCCAATT
>JALEPQ010000111.1 GCA_022768685.1 Spirochaetia bacterium | reverse complement strand
TAAAAGTAATGCTTGCGGTCGAATTTTGTAAAACGTGCGATATTACAGTTGAGGGCCTGACCAGCTACTGCTCCAAGCTCAACATATCCTTTTGAAATGCGTGGCATAGCTCCAGGCAAACCAAGACATACAGGGCAAACTCGAGTGTCTGGCATTCCACCGTAGCGGTTTTCACAGGCACAGAAAGCCTTGGTTTTAGTCAAAAGCTGAGTATGAATTTCGCAACCGATTACAATTTCCCACTTATCTATCATTTTTATCCTCAATTAAAATACTGTTTCAGTCACAGTAATGACTTTAGAACTGAATAGTGAAACTATTATATAGAAAAAAAGAAGTTACCACAATATAATTAATACATGAAGTCAGGGCTTCCGCATTATAAACGCTTTTCCGTAATGTTGGTGCGAAGGAGCGGGGCGTGGTTCAAAAACACTCTTTTTGTGGCTGCTGCGAAGCGGCAGTTCAATAGTTTCTATACCACAAAAAGCGTGTAGTGCATTATTGCGCGGTTTTGAATCACGCAACCGTGACAGGGAGCCAAAAAATCGGATTTTTGTTTATAATGCGTTTGCCCTGAAAAAAACAGTTAAAAATATTGACTTGTTAGTTAAAACTAACTATTTTATATACAGTTATTAATTTTGTTAGTTTACACTAACAGACAGTGAGGTAAAAATCTTATGCCTTTATATATGGCAAATATCGGAGAAGAGTATCTTGTAAAAAAAATTGGTGGGCTTGATGAAACCAGACATCATTTAAAAAATCTGGGCTTTGTTCCTGGAACTGAGGTTTCTGTAATTTCCATAATCTGCGGAAATATCATCGTACAAGTAAAGGATGCAAGAATTGCCATCAGCAAAGAATTGGCTGGCAAAATATTCATTTAAAATAATTTTAATAGGAGTGTTTTTATGACTTTAAGGGAAGTAAAACCTGGAGAAACGGTAGTTGTAAAAAAAATATCTGGAGAGGGAGCAATAAAACGCCGCATTATGGATATGGGAATTACAAAAGGAGTTGAAATCTACGTAAGAAAAGTAGCACCTTTAGGTGATCCGGTTGAAATTACAGTTCGTAATTATGAACTTTCAGTAAGAAAAGCTGACGCCGAATTAATAGAGATTGAAAAATAGGGAGTAAAAAAAAATGAAAATTGCACTTGCCGGAAATCCAAATGCCGGAAAAACTACATTATTTAATTTACTTACAGGCTCAAATCAGTTTGTTGGAAACTGGCCTGGAGTTACTGTTGAAAAAAAAGAAGGAACTTTAAAAGGTTATAAAGATGTTACTATTATGGACCTTCCTGGTATTTATTCACTTTCTCCTTATACTTTGGAAGAGGTTGTTTCCCGTAATTATCTTGTAAAAGAACGTCCTGATGCCATTTTAAACATTATTGATGGAACAAACTTAGAAAGAAATCTTTATCTTACAACACAACTGGCAGAACTTGGCATTCCAATGGTTATTGCTGTAAATATGATTGATGTAGTTAAGAAAAATGGAGATAAAATTCATCTTGAAGAAATGTCCGGAATCTTAGGATGCCCTGTTTTTGAAATTTCAGCACTGAAAAATAAAGGGTGCATGGAAGCTGCTAAGGCTACAGTAGATGCTGCCTCAAAAAACAAAACAATGAATTTTCAGCACAGATTTGATTCTTCTGTAGAACATGCACTTGCTCATATTGAAGAAGCAGCTGTTCATAATCTGCCGGAAGAAAAGCAGAGATGGTACTCGGTAAAATTGTTTGAAAGAGATTCAAAAATTCTAGAACAGCTGAAAGAAGCAGAAGGATTAGAAATTTCAAAAGAAACACTGGAACACATTAATTCTGATATCTCAAAATGCGAAAAAGAACTTGATGATGATTCTGAATCAATCATTACTTCAGAACGATATAAGTATATTGAATCAATTATTAAGAATTGTGTTACTAAAAAAAATAAAGCCAGCAATTTCAGCACATCAGATAAAATAGACAAAATTGTTACTAATCGCTTTCTTGCCCTTCCAATTTTTGCCGTTGTAATGTGGCTTGTTTACTATATTGCAATGGTTACTGTTGGCGCAGCTGCCACCGATTGGGCTAATGATGGACTGTTCGGTGATGGTTATCATCTATTTGGAATTGGAACACAAGCTTATGAAAATGCTGCAGAAGAATTCGGTGATAGTACTGCGATTATAGAAGCTTATGAAAATGGTGAATTTACATACGTTATCCAGGATGAAGAAACTCTTGAAATTTCTGGTCCAATTGAATTTACAGAAGAGGATGTTGTAACTGCAAATCAGATGCTTGAAAAATATGGTGAAGAAGGTCCTGCTTCAGAAGATTACGGAATCTGGGTTCCAGGAATTCCTGCCTTAGTAGAGCCAGCATTAGATGCTATTGGTTGTGCAGACTGGCTGAAAGGATTAATTCTAGACGGTATTATTGGAGGTGTTGGAGCTGTACTTGGATTTGTACCTCAGATGCTTGTTCTGTTTTTCCTTCTTGCCTTTCTTGAATCATGTGGTTATATGGCCAGAATTGCATTTATTATGGATCGAATTTTCCGCCGTTTTGGTTTATCTGGAAAATCGTTTATTCCAATGCTGGTTGGTACAGGATGCGGTATTCCTGGAATTATGGCCAGCCGAACAATTGAAAATGAACGGAATCGTAAAATGACAATTATGACAACCACTTTCATTCCATGTGGTGCTAAAACTCCATTTATAGCAATGATAGCTGGAGCTATTTTTGGAGGTTCACCCTGGATTGCCACTAGTGCCTATTTCATTGGTATTTTTGCAATTCTTTGTTCTGGAATAATGTTGAAAAAAACAAAAATGTTTGCAGGAGAAGCAGCTCCGTTTGTTATGGAACTTCCAGCATATCATCTGCCAACATTCGGAAGTCTTCTTCGTTCTATGTGGGAACGAGGATGGTCATTCATTAAAAAAGCTGGAACTATCATACTTCTTTCCACAATAGTAATCTGGTTCCTTTCATTTTTTGGATGGACAGAAGGTACCTTCAGCATGCTTGAAGAAGATCAGATGGATTGTTCTATTTTGGCCTATTTTGGTCGTGCTATCTGCTGGATTTTCCAGCCGCTTGGTTGGGGTAACTGGCAGGCAACAGTTGCCGCAATTACAGGTCTTGTTGCTAAAGAAAATATTGTTGGTACAATGGGGATTCTTTACGGTGGAACTGAAGCTTATACAAACATGGCTACTGTATTTACAGGCATAACAGGCATGTCATTCCTCATCTTCAATCTTCTTTGTGCCCCTTGTTTTGCAGCTATGGGCGCAATCAAACGAGAAATGAACAATACAAAATGGTTCTGGTTTGCAATTGGCTATGAATGTTTGTTTGCCTATGTAATAGCATTCCTTGTAAACCAATTTGGCTCATTGTTCACAGGAACAATAAATGGAACTGGTGACATAATTGAATTGATTTTTGCCTTTGCCATTTTAGCAGGATTAATTTACATGGTATTCAGAAAAAATAAATACAAAAATATTGCAGTCTGATTATCTGATATTTTCATGAATTATTTTTACAGGAGGATTTTTATGGGAACATTGATTGTTTTATTAATTCTTATAGCAATTGTAGGCACTATAGTTTTTTCGCTAGTAAAAAAGCGGATAAATGCTAAAAAAAATGGAAGTTATAGCTGTAACTGCAGTTGTGGATGCGGTTGTAGCAGCCATTGTTCATGCAAGTCAGAAAGTTGTTAGGAAATTCATTCTGATAATTTTATAATTCTTTCTTTACAACGCTAAAGCCTAAATCCTGTCCACGGTAGACCGGCGTTGTAAAGAAAGATTTTTCTCTCCTGCCCTGTTTAATACCACTAAAAACTAAATTTCAAAATCAAGGCAACTTCTTGCAGCTGTAAAAGGACGAACTTTAGAATCTGCTACAGCAACATGTTCAGGATGTTTTGCGTAACCTTTCAATGCTTCTTCGCTTTCAAAAGTTGAATCAAGCATTAAATCTGCATTAGATGAAGATAATCTTCCAGTTGCATTTACTTTTATATCTACAAGTCCTGGAATCTTTCCTTTCAAAGCTTCCAGCTCTTCTTTAATTTCTTTTTTTATTTTAGCTTTTTCTGCTTCAGAAAATTCATCTTTCAAAGTCCAGAGAATAATATGTTTTACCATTTTTAATGCCTCCAATTTTTTTAATATAATTCCAATTTTATAAACATTCTAGCAGTTGAGTAAAATACAACGTAAAATTTTCATTAACTGAGAGGATATAAGTGCCAGTTAAATTTCTGTCTATCTTTTTTTAAAATCTTATGCAGAAATTTAATCCCACTGGGGATGCATTCATCTGAATATTTCCGTTTATGGAAGGTTTTAACCAGAAAGAATTTATCCAGGGAACTAAAAAACCAAATCCCGTTCCAACTACGGCTCCTACTAAAACATCTGTCAGAAAATGATTTCCACTGGCAATGCGCATAACTCCAGAAGCTGTTGCCAATGAAAAAGAAGCCGCAATTACAGGAATCTTCCATTTGGAATCTGGAAAATACTGACAGATCATAAATGTTGTAAATCCAGCACCTGTAAAAGCCAGTGCAGTGTGTCTTGAATAAAAAGAATTATTACAGTCTCCATCTTCAATTTCACTTTGTGGGGCACCTTCAAAATACATATATGGTCTTGGCCTATTTATACATCGTTTTACAATTTCATTTACCCCAAAGGAAATTACAGCTGTTTCTGCATACTCCACTCCAATTTTCCAGTAATCCTGAACAGGAGCCGCAAGCATTACTGCCGGTGTAAGCATTGTAGTAATTGTTAGTCCTGTTCCCAGATAATCTAATGATTTTGAGTAAGGATTCATAATAATTCTATCAAATCCATTTACTGAACTTCTATTTAGAATGAAATCTTCAGAAAATACAATTCCTGAAAAAATAATCATCCACCCCAGAACAAAAGCAATTAATTTTTTATTACATATTTTATTATTCATATCTTCCCTACTAAAACTAAATATTATCCCTTGTAATATTTTTTAACCAGCCTTTTTTAAAATAATGAATAACAATTACTGGCATTTTTTCAAATTCATCAAGATAAAGAATAAAATATACCCAGAGTGGTGGAAGTTTTAGCACAAAAGCAGAAAGCAATCCAAGAGGAACAGATACAACCCACATACTGATTATATCCATAATAAATCCAAATTTTGCATCTCCACCAGCACGGAATACACCACATATTAAAACTGTATTTATAGAAGCACCAAAAATTGAAAGTGCATTTATAAACACAAGCACATTTCTATAATGACTAGCTTCTGGTGAAAGCTGAGCCAGATGTGGAAGAATTGGCAGGAAACACAATGTAAGAAGACTTCCGCAGAATCCTGCAAAAATTGTACTTTTTACCAGGCGTTTTGCATTTCGTTCTGCCAGCTGCATATCCCCAGATCCCATTGTTTTTCCAAGAACTACCGCTCCACCATAAGCCATACCAAAACACATGATAGTACATAACTGACGGGCAACCGATACTACAGAATTTGCAGCAACAATATCTTCTCCCAAGTGACCAAGAATTACAGAATACATGGAAAAAGCTGCTCCCCAAACCAGTTCATTGCCTAAAGCTGGTAAAGAAAACTTAATAAAATCCGCGCTCAGAATCTTCTTGAATCTAAAAAGATTGGCAAAAGAAAATTTTACATCCTTTTGTCTTGAGGCATAAATTATACAGAATCCAAGTTCTATAATTCTGGAAATAGTAGTTGCAATACCTACTCCAACAATTCCCATTTTTGGAATTCCAAATAATCCGAAAATAAATATTGCATTTAAACAGATATTCAAGAGCAGAGCTGTAGTTGTCATTATTGTAACTATTTTAACTCGTTCTATACTTTTTAATCCCGCTTGAAAAACCTGAGAAATTGAAAAACAAAAATAAGAAAGACTTACTGCCCTAAGATAACTGGCACCTGTCTGTATAAGATTTTCATCTTCTGTAAAAATTCGCATTATCAAACCGGGTATGCAGGCTGTAAGTATAGAAAACAGCAACCCAAAGGAAGCTGATATGCGAAGTGCAATTCCATGTAAAGTTCTAATAGATTCATAATCCTTCTTTCCCCAATACTGTGCTGCCAGCATTACAAGTCCGGAAGAAATTCCTGTAGCAACCATTACCATAATAAACATAACTTGTCCGGCAAGTGATGACGCTGCAATAGCAGTCTGCCCTACATAACCAAGCATAATTACATCTGCAGAACCCACTGCTGCAGTAATTAAATTCTGAATTGCAATTGGCCCTACTACATGAAATAAAGATTTGTAAAATGATTTACTTTCGTTTTCCATAAAAATACCTGATACCAGAATAATAATCTAATAAAGATTTCAGATAGAATACTACACTTAAAGAGTTTAATTCTATCTGAAATGTATCAGTTTTTTTACCAAAACAAAAATTTATTTAAGAACTGAGCGTAAAAATTTAAGAGAGTAATTTCTTACCATTGTTGAACCCTCTGGTGTAAAACCATGTCCTTCACCTGGCATAACTACTAATTGAGCATTTTTATAAATTTTCTGTGCTTTTTGTGAATAAGCTAAAGGAACAATCTGATCATTTGTACCATGGAAAATATAAACAGGACCTTCATAACCATTTATTGTGTTATAAACATCAATGCTTCTGGCTGTCAGGAAAAAGTCTCTGCCTAATGGCATTCCCCAGAAATTTAAGAAAGAAGGAATTTCTTCCTCTGTCTTATATGTATCATTCCAGTTATCAGGAATACATAATGCAGGATAAATTAAAATTACAGCCTTAATTTTTTCTTTCAATTCTGCAGCAGTAAGAGCTGTAACAAATCCACCCTGACTTCCACCATACAAAATTATATTTTCTGTATCGATATAATCCTGCTGTGAAAAATAATCAATTACATCTAATAAATCCTGTTTTTCTGAATAAATAGTCATTTCTGTTGTTTTTCCAGAACTTCGTGATCGAACTGAACCACCACAAAAATCATAGCTGTAACAAACAAAACCATACTGGGCAAAAAAAGCTCCATCCATAGCAAAATCAGAACCTGCACCGTTATACCCATGACTAAAAATCATAAGAGGATGTTTTTCCTGAAGATTCTCTGGCTTAAAAACATTTCCATAAATCTGTTTTGAATCAGTTTTAATTACCAGTTCTTCCATTTTGAAATCTCCTCTTACCAATTTTGAAGTTGACGCGCAACCTGTTAAAGTTACCAAAACGAGTAACCCTGCTAAAAAATTAATTTTTTTCATTTCCTAAACCTTTAGGTTTTATTTTTAGTCTTCTTCTTTCTTTTTCAAATAGAATATATCCTAAATAGGATTATTTTTCCCTACAAAAACTGATTATTTAATAATTAACTTCTTTTAAATTATCTGTGGGAGTTGGAAATGGGAACACTTTATTTCCATTTTCTATAAATTCTAAAAGCACTTTTAATTTTTTTAAAATATGATTCTTTAAGGAAGATTCTTCTGATTTTAAAACAACGGAAATCATTTTTTCCAAATCTTTTTCTGTAATTTCTACATCGCAGTTAATTCCCTGTAACATTGAAAACACATTAAAGGTCTGCTCCGGCATAAAGAAGATTGCCATATTTTTTTGATTTGGATTTAATTTTTTTTGAAGAATTTCCAGTTTTGAAGATAAAATTTCATAATTTTCTGATTTTCCATCATCAGCTATCAGAAGATTTCTTACATAAGAAAGTTCATAAAAGGTATAAAGTTCATCTTTTTCACTAATAAGCATAGTTTATTTTACCAAAAATGATTTATACCTTTCAAGAAAACTTTCTATTTCCAGGTTTCCCAGATTTTCTGCTGAAGTCCTGCGGTTGCATTCTGTTTTCCATTTCTGCATACAGGCTGCTTCATCAGTTTCAATTGATTTTCAAAAAGTTTGTCAGCTTTGTCAGAATCATCAAGGTAAGCAATGCTGGAATAATCTTTAGATTTTTTATCTGTCAGTTCTTCAATAGCATCCGCTCTGCTGCCAGTCTGCCTTGCAAGAGACTCCAGAACTGAATCAAATTCACCTCGACTCATCTCCTTTTCTTTTAAATCTACAAACTGTACTGCAATTCGACGTTCACTAAACCAGCGCTGAGCTGTTTTTACATCAAAATTTTTTGTTGTACCAAATATCTGAATCATAAACTCAGTTTAGTCGATTACATCATAGCGTTCAATGTCTTTTTCATAATCTACACCAGAAATATCAAAACCACTGGTAGCAAGAAAATCATGCCTGTAGCCTTCAAAATCTCCAAGTTCACAAATATTTTCTGCCGTTACTGCCGGCATAATTTCGCGAACTTTTTTCTGCACATCTTCTGCCATTTCCAGATCATCTATTCTGATTCTATTTTCTGAATCAACTGGAATAGAAGCGTTTCCGTCACCATTTTTTATATACAGCCTTTCAGAAAATAATCTGTTCATCTGTTCTATGCAACCTTCATGTGTACCTTTTTCTTTCATAACTTTAAACAATACAGAAAGATACAAAGGAATAGTGGGAATAACAGCACTTGAACGGGTAACAAGTCCTTTATTTACAGAAACAAAAGCCTGTCCATTTACAGCTTCCATTTCTTTTCTTATTTTTTCAGCCTTACTTTCCAGATCTACTTTAGCCATTCCAATTGTACCGCTTCTGTAAATTGCTTTTGAAACTTCAGGACCAATATACGAATAAGCTACAGTTATACATCCATCAGCTAAAACTCCAGCCTCTAGCAACTGACAAGTCCATCGTTCCCAATCTTCGCCACCCATTACCTTAACTGTATCTGAAACTTCCTGTTCTGTAGCTGCTGTGGCTGTAATCTGCTTCATTTCACCAGTCATAGTGTCAAAAGTAGTTCCTGAAAAATCATTTCCAATTGGTTTTAAAACTGATTTATACATGATTTTTGTGTCAGGATCTGTTCTAACAGGACTGGCAAGAGAATATACTACCAGATCAAATTTTATTTTATTTTCTTTAGCTTTGTTTATAACTTCAGCCTTGATTTCATCGGAGAAAGCATCACCTTCAATTGTGTAACTAAACAATCCAGCTTTTTTAGCTTCAGCATCAAAAGTTTGATTATTGTACCAGCCTGGAGTTCCGGCTTTTTTTTCAGTACCAGGTTTTTCAAACGATACACCAATTGTAGCCGCATCATACGCAAATGCAGCTGTAATTCGAGAAGCAAGCCCATACCCATTGGAACACCCTAATACTAATACATTTCTTACAGGCCTATGTTCTCCAGAAATTTTCATGTTTTTTTCTTTCTGTTGTTTTGTATATTCAATCTGATTTAGAACAGCCTGTCTGCAACCTTTGGGATGAGCATTCAAACAGATATTATTTCTTACCATTGGTTTAATCATCACAAAACTCCTTATAAACACCGTGTTAGCGGCAACGCAGGGAGGCGTTGCACCTCCTTTTTTTTATTTTACATCATCTGCTGATCCAACAAGGCACATCCACTCTGCCTCTGCAGCAAGTTTTTCTCCAACAAAAGCTTTTCCTGACTGTTTAATCATCTTTTTTGAAACACGAAGATTCTGAACTTCAATTCTGACTTTATCACTAGGACGAACCTGATTTCTGAATTTTACTTTATCAATTGTGGCCAGAAAAAATAGACTTCCTTCATCAAAAACTTTCTGATAACTCAAGGCAGCCCCACCACATTGAGCCATAGTTTCTACAAGTATAACCCCAGGTACAACAGGATACTGAGGAAAGTGTCCCTGGAAAAAAAACTCATCTGGTGAAAAAGTGTGTTCGCAAACAGACCCATTCTCATCTGCAGAAATAATTTCATCACAAAATATAAATGGTTTCCTGTGTGGCAACAATGATTCAATATCTGATGTCAAACTCATTTTCAGCTCCCTTTTTTTATTCACATTTCTTAAAAATTACAACCCCATTGTGACCACCAAATCCCAGTGAACCTGATGCTACACAATTCAGATTATCTGCTTTCTGGGCTTTATTTGGAACATAATCTAAATCACAGCCCTGTTCTAAATCTGGATTATCAAGATTAATTGTAGGAGGATATACATTTTCTTCAAGAGCCTTTATGGAAATCAGAGCTTCCAATGCACCTGCGGCTCCAAGACAGTGTCCAGTCATACTTTTTGTAGATGAAATTTTCATTTTATAAACATGGTCACCAAGGGCTTTTTTCAACATTGCAGATTCTGCTGAGTCATTTGCATGTGTGGAAGTTCCATGGGCATTATAATACTGAATATCTTCAGCATGCAGGCCGGCATCTTCCAAAGCAAGTTTTACTGCATAGGCTCCACCTTCTCCATTTGGATCTGGACTTGTAATGTGATATGCATCTGAAGTTCCACCATAACCAGCAAATTCACAATAGATTTTTGCACCGCGGGCTTTTGCATGTTCATATTCTTCAAGAATCAAAATAGCAGCACCCTCACCCATTACAAAACCAGAACGATCCTTATCAAAAGGACGACTTGCTTTTTCAGGGGCTTCATTATATTGGCTGGCAAGAGTTTTTAACACACTGAAGGCTCCTATACCAAATTCTGTAATACACGATTCAGTTCCACCTGCAACAACCATATCAACTCTACCACTTCTAATCTGATCCAGCGCAAGACCAAGGGCATCTGTAGAAGAAGCACAAGCAGTCTGTAAACTCCATGATGTTCCTTTTATTCCTAAAATCATGCTGATATTTCCAGGACATTCATTTCCAATCATCATAGGCACTGTTAAAGGCGGGATTCGTGAAGGTTCAACTTCTATCATTTTTTTAATACCGGCTTCTATAATTTCAAGGCCCCCAATACCATTACCCAGCACAATAGAAGTTCTAGTAGAATCAAGACTTTCCTTTGAAAGATTTGCATCTGCCATGGCTTGTACTGCAGCAACAGCACCAAACTGACAGAATCTCGCCATCTTTCTGGCTTCTTTTTTATCAATCCACATTCCTGGATCAAAGTTTTTTACTTCCCCTGCAATTTTTACATTTAATTTTGAAGTATCAAAAAGTGAAATATTTGAAATTCCACTTTTTCCTTGTTTTATTCCATTCCAGGTTTCTTCAACCGTATTTCCAAGAGGACTCACACAACCAAGTCCTGTAACAACAACTCTACGTTTCATTTTTTTCTCCTATGGAAGAGTTAATCAGGAACTAACATCCCATTCCGCCGTCAACTCCAAGAACCTGCCCAGTTACATAAGCTGAAAGATCACTGGCAAGAAAAAGTGCAGCATTTGCTATGTCTTCAGGTGATCCTGCCCTTTTTAGAGGAACTGAATCCAACAATGCAGTCTTTAAATTCTGTGGGAGAACTGCTGTCATATCTGTCTGTATAAAGCCAGGTGCAATTGCATTTACACGTACACCTCTTGCTCCAGTTTCTTTTGCCAGACTTTTTGTAAGACCAATCAATCCTGCTTTACTTGCCGCATAATTAGTCTGTCCCCCTTGTCCGTGAATTCCCACAATACTGGACATATTTATAATTGAACCTGAACGTTTACGAATCATATCTGAAGAAATTAACTTACAGGCCATAAATGCACTTGTAAGATTTATGTTTAATACTGAATCCCAGTCTTCTTTTTTCATTCTGAAAACTAATCCGTCTTTTGTAATTCCAGCATTATTTACAAGAACATCAAAACCACCTGAAATTTCTAGGGCACTTTTTATAGTTAAAGACCACTGTTCACTGTCAGCAGCATTTGCATGAAGTTCAGTAAAAGTAACATTATTTTCTTCTGCAAGTTTTTCCAGTTCTTTTTTTGCATCAGATTCTTTTGTACAGATTCCCCAGACACAAGCTCCTTCCTGAATAAAACGCTGAACTATAGCTTTACCAATTCCTCTTGAAGAACCTGTTACCAGAATTTTTTTTCCTTTTAGCAGCATATCTATTTTCCTGAATGTTCTTTAATGTAGTTATAGGCATCACCTACAGTTTCAAAAGTATTTGCAACTTCATCTGGAATGCTTACACCTGTAACTTCTTCAATTTCATAAATCAGTTCATAAGTATCCAGACTGTCAGCTTCAAGATCAGTTCTGAAATTTGCTTCCATAGTAATTTTTTCAGATTCTACTTCTAATTTCTCAGAAATCATTGTTTTTAAATTTTCAAATAATTCGTCCATATTTTTCCTCCTGGGGACTCATTTTTTTATTATGACATTTTTACACTTTTTGTCATTTTGTAAGTTAAAAGAAAAATAGAACTTTTAAGGATATGTGTCAATAATTTTTTTAAATTTTTTGATTATTCATTATGGAAGTTTTCATTTACTGAATAGACTGTAGAAGTTGAAAAAGTTTTTTCTGAATCAAATCTGCAACAACCATTTTATATGCATATCTTGATGGTTCAGGTGCAAGATTTACTGAAAATGCACTCAATTTTCCCTTAATCCAAAAAGCAAAATAAACCTGCCCTGGCACAGAAGATTCAGGATTTGAGGGATCAACATTTCCCATTGTACCTGTTATTCCAATTCCAATATCTGCCTTGTAAGTTTTTGCACAAGCTTCTGCCATAGCTTTTGCAGTCTCTTCTGAATAAACAGAATATTTTTCTATGATTTCCGGAGCTACACCCTGCTGTATTTTGGCTTCATTACTGTATGTAACAAAAGCACCTTTCATTATTGCAGATGAACCTTCTGTATCTGTTATAAGAGATGCAATCTGTCCGGAAGTGGCACTCTCCATTGTTGTAATGCTAAGTTTATTTTCAATCAAATATTTCGTAAGTCTGGAATATGATTCTCTGATTTCTGATTCATTCATATATCTTAATATATCGCTGGAATATTTTTTTGTGTAGTTTAAGAAAAAAGGAAGTTAACAAAAAAAAGCAGATACTTTTTTGTAACCTTGGGTGGGAGGGGATTAAGGTAACATCAGGTCATCTGCTTTACGTATTTATTATCGTCATAAACATTAAATTTCTACATTTAATTTTGTAGAAATTTATTTATACAACAACAGATTGATTTTGCTAATTAGATTGTATACAATTTAATTATGAATTCACAAAATAATTTTAATCCACTTGCCCTGGACAATCAGCTTTGTTTTGCACTTTATGTATGTTCCAAGGAAGTTATAAGAAAATACCAGCCTTTACTGGAACCATTAAACCTTACATACACGATGTACATTACGCTCCTGTGTCTTTGGGAAAAAGAAGGTGTTACTGTAAAGGAACTTGGACAGAGACTTTATTTGGATTCAGGAACATTAACTCCATTACTAAAAAAAATGGAAAATCAAAACCTGATTACACGTTCCAGAAGTAAAGATGATGAACGAACAGTTTACATCAATCTTACGGAAGAAGGCAGAGCCCTTAAAGAAAAGTGCCTTGATGTACCGTCCAAAATGGCATGTTGTAAAATGATTGATTTACAAAAGGCACCAGAACTTCTTGAATCTCTACATGAAATCATGAGTAAAATTAAAACCAACTAAAAAAAGAGCCAGGACTTTCAAAATTCTGGCTCACTCTTTTATAAAGAAGCTTCGTCTATTGCTTTCAGTTCATCATCACTAAAAGTTGTATTTTGCGTAGCTTTTATGTTTGAAAGAATCTGTTCTTTTTTTGAAGCTCCTATCAGAACTGAGGTAACTTGTCCATCACGCAGAACCCATGCAAGAGCCATTTCTGCAAGAGTCTGACCTCGAGCTTTAGCAATTTCATTTAGTTTTTTGATTTTTCCTACAGTTTCTTCAGTAATCTGTTTTTCATTTAGGAATCTTCCGTCTGTTTTTACACGACTGTCTTCTGGAATTCCATTTAAATATCTATCAGATAAAAGACCTTGTGCTAAAGGAGAAAAAGAAATTATTCCCTTTCCTAATTTTACAGAAGCATCCTTTAATCCGTTATTTTCAATAGTTCTATTAAAAATATTATAGCTGTTCTGATTAATAACAAAAGGCACATGAAGTTCATCTAGAATTTTACATGCTTTTTCTAATGCAGGACCATCATAATTAGAAAGTCCGGCATATAATGCTTTTCCACTGAATACAGCCTGTGCCAAAGCGCCCATAGTTTCTTCCAGGGGAGTAGAAAGATCCATCCGATGATGATAAAAAATATCAACATATTCAAGCCCCAATCTTTTTAATGACTGATCCAGACTTGCAAGAAGATATTTCCTACTCCCCCAATCTCCGTAAGGACCAGGCCACATTCCATATCCTGCTTTAGTAGAAATAATCATTTCATCTCTATAAGGCATAAAATCATCTTTTAAGATTTTTCCAAAATTACTTTCTGCACTTCCTGCTTCAGGACCGTAATTATTAGCCAGATTAAAATGAGTAATCCCATTATCAAAAGCAGTAAAACATAGTTCTTTCATATTGGAAAAAACACTGGTATCGCCAAAATTATGCCATAAACCAAGAGAAACTGCAGGCAAAAGCAATCCACTTTGACCACATCTATTGTATTTCATTTTTTCATAACGATTTTCGTTTGCTGTATACATATAACCACCTTAAAAATATTTGTTTTTATTATAGTTCTTTAAGCAATTTTCTCATTAACAAATTCCTTTAATAACCGAAAATTATAACATGCAGTTACAATTAGATTTAGAGCCAGCACCAATCATTGAACAAAAATTTTACATGACAACAGGAAGATTTTCTGAAGAAATCTGCTATACAGCTCAACCTGCCTGCAAAGATGTTTTATCATACACAGAAAATCAGGCTTTTCATAAATTACGTCTTTTAGGATATCCAGAAAAAGCTGCCAGATCTTTATTATCAAAAGCTAAGCATTCTGGAAAGTGGATTGTATTTTCCTACCAGCAGAGCTTTAACTTCTAATATGATTCTTAATTAAACATTCCAAATTCTACTTATTTGCAGGGCAAACGCATTATAAACGCTTTTCCGTAATGTTGGCGCGAAGGAGCGGGGCGTGGTTCAAAAACACTCTTTTTGTGGCTGCTGCGAAGCGGCAGTTCAATAGTTTCTATACCACAAAAAGCGTGTAGCGCATTATTG
>JALEPQ010000109.1 GCA_022768685.1 Spirochaetia bacterium | reverse complement strand
GTTAAAATATGAATCTTACTGATGCCTTGGAAAAGCTGTTGCCTTCCTATTCTAATTATTACGATATCAAAAAAGAAAAAGTTACAGAGCCTTTTGCAGCTGAGGCTGAGTTTCATGCACATAATGAACAATATGTACTGGTAAAGGCTGCTAAAATTGCTGACATTGATTCTAATGAATATGTTTTTTTTGCCTGTGCAGAATTTTTATCAGCATCTGAATTTCTGGAAATGGATTCTAAAGCCTGGGAGACAGGTTTGAATCGTGTTGAACCTAAAGAAGGTCACCGTAATTCGGATGTTACTCTTGTAATTTTAACTAACGGTCTGGAAGAGGGTGTTGGAAAGCTTATAAAAAAATCACATCATTCAAAAACTTATAAACTTGGTATAAGGGGCTGGAGTAATTACAGTGTTATCTGCTGCGATTTTGGTTCTAGTAAGCTTTATTACAATCGTCTGGGTGGTAATTACAAAAAACTGCTGGGTAAACTTTTATAATGTGAATTATTAAAAAAATATAAATTTTTAGGAGTAAAAAAAATGACAGCTTTATTAATTATTATTGCTGCAATTGTTTTGCTTGTTATTGGCTATGTTTTCTATGGTTCATGGCTTGCAAAACAGTGGGGTATTGACCCTTCAAGAAAGACACCTGCTCAGGAAACTCCTGATGGTGTAGATTATGTAGAAGCAAAACCTGCTGTATTGATGGGACATCACTTCTCATCAATTGCCGGTGCTGGTCCAATCAACGGTCCTATTCAGGCTGCTGTATTTGGTTGGGTTCCTGTATTCCTCTGGTGTGTAATCGGTGGTATTTTCTTTGGTGGTCTTCAGGATTTTGGTTCTTTGTTTGCCTCAATCCGTCACGGTGGAAAATCTGTTGGTGAAATCATTAAGGATTCAATGGGAAAAAGATCTAAAAAACTTTTCATCATCTTTGCTTTGCTTGTTCTTATTCTTGTAATTGCTTCATTTGTAAACGTAGTTGCAGGAACTTTCTTTACTCCAGATTCTCTTATTGCTTCAACAGGTAAGGCTTTTGGCTTTACAACAAATCCTACTAACAATCAGACTACAGCTATGATTTCTGTATTGTTTATTGTTCTTGCCGTTCTTTATGGTATTCTTACAAATAAATGTGGTGTAAAAACTCTTCCAGCTACAATCATTGGAATTGTTGGAATTGTAGGTATTGTAGTTCTTGGTCTTAATGTTGGTTTTGTAATGAACCGTACAGCATGGATTATCTTTGTTGCTGTTTATATTGCACTAGCTTCTTTAATTCCAGTATGGATCATGCTTCAGCCTCGTGATTATCTTTCTTCATTCCTTCTTTATGCAATGATTCTTATTGCTTTAGTTGGTATTGTGATTGGTACATTTACTGGTTCTGCTAAGTTTGAAATTCCTGCATTCACAGGATGGAAAGTTGGTGGAAGTTATTTATTCCCTACATTGTTTATTACTGTTGCTTGTGGTGCTTGTTCAGGATTCCACTCATTGATTGCTTCTGGTACAACTTCAAAACAGCTGGACAGCGAAAAAAATGCAAAGGCAATCGGTTATGGATCAATGTTGATAGAATCTGCTCTTGGTATTATTTCTTTGATTGCTGTTGGTGTTGTATGGGCTAACTGGAAAAACAAGGCTTATGGTTCTCCATCTGCTGCTTTTGGTGCTGGTATTGCTACTTTGTTTGGTAAGGAAGGAACTGGAGTTTACAACACAATCAGTGCACTTCTTACTCTTGCAGTTTCAGTTTTCGCTTTAACTTCTCTGGACTCTGCTACACGTTTAAGCCGCTTTATGTTCTCTGAATTGTTCTTGAAAGAAGGTGAGAAATCATGGAAGGATGCAAAAGGGGTAAGAAAAGTTTTGGCTAATCCTCTTTTTGGTACAGCCTTAATGGTAATAATTGGTTCTACACTTGGTTTCTTAAAACTTTCTGCAATCTGGTCTCTTTTTGGAGCTGCAAACCAGTTATTGGCAGGTATTGCATTGCTTGCTGTTGCTGCATGGCTTGGGGAAGTTGGAAAAAACAACAAGATGTTCTTTATTCCAATGGTATTCATGTTAGCTGCAACTCTTTCTCAGTTAGTTATTACTGTAATTGGAAAACTGAAGGCAATGTTTGCAGGTGCTGAAGGTGCATTCTTCTGGGGTAACTGGTTCCAGTTATTCTTTGCTTCTGCAATGGCAATTCTTGCAGTAATTCTTGTAATTGAAGGTATTCAGACTTTTGCACGTCAGATTAAGCAGCGCGCATAGGCAATCTACAACGTCAATGAACGTTGCGCTGCTTTCTAGTTTTTGTTGGCACAAAAACTAGCGGGAGGCACTTAAGACAATGCGTAATGCGTAATTAATGGCATTTTAATAGGGGCACTTTCCGGTGAGGAGAGTGCCCTTTTTTGTTAATTGCAATTAAAGTGCCTTTATTGATTAAAGATTCTTTTTTAATTCTTCTAGCGGCACATTAAATTCTCTACAACCAGTTCTAAAGGTATGTTGAATTTCTTTTGTCTTCTTTACAAATATAAAACAGAAATCACGTATAATAACAGGCAAATAAAAC
>JALEPQ010000076.1 GCA_022768685.1 Spirochaetia bacterium | reverse complement strand
GTTGCGTGATTCAAAACCGCGCAATAATGCGCTACACGCTTTTTGTGGTATAGAAACTATTGAACTGCTGCTTCGCAGCAGCCACAAAAAGAGTGTTTTTGAACCACGCCCCGCTCCTTCGCGCCAACATTACGGAAAAGCGTTTATAATGCGGAAGCCCTGCTAGAATATCTTGATATAGTAATAAATTACTATTAATATAAAAGAATGTATTTATTTGTTGTAATTTCTTTTGTGTTATCAGCCGCTTTTATGCCCCTGATTATGCTTTATTGTAAAAAAAGAAGTCTTTATGACTATCAGGACTCAAGAAAAATTCATTCTGGAAATATTCCTCGTTTGGGCGGAATTGGAATTTTTGCGGCATTTTTTATTCCTACAGTAATTTTCCTTTTAACAAACAAGAATATAAGTGGAAGAAACAATCTTCCTTTACTAATTGCATGTGCCATTATTTTTGCTACAGCAATTATTGATGATCTTAAAAATCTTCCTGCCTGGGTAAAACTTTTATTCCAGCTGATTGCTGTTACAATTGTAACTGTAAATGGATATCGTTTTACACAGATTTTTTACTGGCATTTACCTACATGGTTCAGTTTTATCCTTACTTTTGGATGGATTTTAGGTGTAATCAATGCATACAATCTTATTGATGGATTAGACGGACTTTGTGGAACACTTTCTTGTACAGCTTTAGTTACTCTTGGAATTTTATACACAATCACAAACAATATTGAAGCAAATATCTGTTTTATTCTTGCGGCAGCTGTTCTTGGATTCCTTGTTTTCAACTATCCTCCTGCAAAAATTTTTATGGGAGATTCAGGAAGTCAGTTCTTAGGCTTTATGATTGCCATAATTCCTTTATACACAGCTGATGAAAAATTTGAATTCAATAAATTTATTATCATGTTGATTTTAACTGCATTCCCTGTTTTTGATACGATTGCTGCAATCTGGAGACGTTTAAGAGAACACCGTCCTATTATGTCAGCTGACCGTTCTCATCTTCATCACAAATTTCTTAATATGGGTTACACAGGAAAACAGACTTTGCTTTTAATCTCACTCATTCAGATTCTTCTTTGTGGAACAGTTGTTTTCTCTTACTTCCTTGGAAAACTAAAAGGAACTGCAATTCTTTTAGAAGATCTGGGATTTATGTGCATTTTCTTTGGAGTTGTGCACTTTACAAATAGACGTGTTAATTTACAAAAACAAGCAGCTGCAGCCCAGTCAGAACAAAAAAATGATGAAGTTGCAGCTGATCAAAAAGAAGAAACTAAAGAATAGTTTTTAATTCTTCAGGAGTATTAATTATAAAGTCGGCGTCGGCTTCTTGAAGTTCTTCACGAGTTCCATAACCATGAAGAATTCCACAGGAATCTACGCCGATTTTTTTTGCCCCAAGAATATCAAACTTACGGTCGCCTACCATAAGAATTTTGCTTTTATCTTTTACACCTAAACTATCAATTGCATACTGAATAATATCTGCTTTATCTGAACGGGATCCGTCTAATTCTGCCCCGCAGATTTTATCAAAATATTCAGTAAAACCAAAATATTCTGCAACTTTTATAGACTGACATTCTGGTTTTGAAGTTGCCATCGCAATTTTTATTCCCTGTTCATGAAGATATTTTAAAATCTCCATAATACCAGGATAAACTTTGTTCTCGTAAAGTCCTTTTTCATTCAGGTAAGTTCTATACACTGCAATTGCTTCAACTGCTTTTTCGTGACTGAAACCAAAATAACCTTCAAAAGTCATATACAGTGATGGTCCTATAAAAGTACGCATAACTTCCATAGGAGGTTCTTCCATTCCATAGTGTTTAAAAGTGTACTTAAAAGAATTAATAATTCCTTCACCAGAATCTGTTAAAGTCCCGTCTAAATCAAAAAAAACATAATCATATTTCATAAAAGATTTCCTGTTTGTGCAGCTGACCTAAATCATGGATATTTTCCATCAGTGCCCTTTTTTCGTAATGTTCACTTTTGCAATATTCACTTAAATCAATTGTGAATCTGTTCATGGAAAAGTGCTGAAAAACATATACATTATTCCACCATAAATTTCCATCAGTTTCATATATTTTTTTAAGTTCGTCTCTATAAGGAATGAAAAACCCCTTCCCTTTTAGTTCAGAATACCCTACAAGCCAAATTTCAGGCTTAAAATCTTCAACACCTGCAGCAGCACATAAATCACAGTGAAGTTTTGCTGTTTTCTGAGCCATCCACATTTGAGTTTCCAAAATCAAATTTTCAACGGACTTTCCACCTTCTTTCATCATTGTTTTAAGCTGATTTGTTTTTGCAGAATGAACTGGTGTTTTATTCAGAATAATTACATTTTTTCTGAAATCTACTCCAAGTTCAGGATTTTTCCTAAAATAGCCTTCTGCAATTTTTCCAGCCTGACCGCAAAGATAGCGCTGATTTTTGGTAAGTTGTTCATCTTTACCAGGGTTGTCCCCTATGACAATCAGCTTTATATCATCTTGAACTGTAATCTTATCTAAGTCAGTATTATAAACAACAGGATTTTCAAAAGAATAATCTGGAGTTTTTGCCTTTTTTGCTGCAGACATCTGAAAAGTCATCAAATCAGGAACCTTCTGCCCCCATTCTTTTATTTTTGCTTTATATTCTGTTTTAAAATCAGTAAAGATTTTCCACTGCCTTTGATTCACGTTTTTCTCCCATAAAAATTTCAAAAGGGGACAGACCCCTATGTTCATTATAAAAATTTCAAAGGGGACAGACCCCTATGTTCACATTAAAATTCCAAAGGGGACAGACCCCTATGTTCATTCATATTTTTTTTCAGCTTATGAATCTGTTTTCTGAAGTTCTGATTATTTTTACCATAGCTTCGTGTATTCGTTTACTCTGGTTTGTGCCTGTATATTCACTTTTGAAAATATAACCAACATCATAATATCCAAGTATATTTCCTGCCGTATGGATTACAAAATCTCCAGTGTAAGGGCCATTTTCTAATACAATCTGAGGAACTACACCTATTCCCAGTCCAAGTTGAGCAATTGCAAGAATAGCTTCATTTCCTTCTGATTCGGCTGCAATAATTGGTTTTACGTTTCTGGATTTTATCCATTTATCAAATCTTTTTCTTGCCAGGCCTGTTTTAGGAAGAATAAGCGGAGTTGTAGAAAGTATGTCCTGTGGAGATCCTTCAACTTTTGTATATGGACCATTTATTGAAGCAGCATAGATTAAAGGAGT
Organism: Spirochaetia bacterium; assembly: GCA_022768685.1. Taxonomy (GTDB): domain Bacteria; phylum Spirochaetota; class Spirochaetia; order Treponematales; family Treponemataceae; genus Treponema_D. Next base: position 2,969 of record JALEPQ010000076.1, on the reverse strand, counting down.
TTTTAATATGCTTACAGTTTCAAGATTTGTAAGACCAGATTCCGGAATAGCACCAATTGCCAGCATGGCTCTTCCTTCCTTTACGCTGGCAACAGCTCCTGCAGGATCCCCAGTTTCTACAGAAAGCTTAATTTTTGGATATCTGTCTGTAAGTTTTTTTATAAAATCCGGGAGAACTGTATAACAGGCTGTAACAGAAGCATAAACTGGCAAAACCCCTTCAAGTTCATCTGACTGCCCCGAAAGTCTGTCTTTTAATTCAGCTTCTTTTTCCAAAAGTTGAATTGCATATTTCTGGAAAATTTCACCTTCCTTTGTCAGCACAACCTGTCTGTTATTTCTATCCAGTAAAACTGAATGTGTTTCTTCTTCCAGACGGTTTATGATTCTTGATAAAGCAGATGGACTCATATTCAGTTTTTCTGCTGTTTTTCCGTAATGAAGATTTTTTGTAAGTGTGATAAAGGCATTCAGTTCATAAAAATCCATTTTTAAAATCCTTTTGATTTTTAACTATTATAGTATAAAATTAATTCTATACTATTTGTAGGAGTTAATTAATGAAAAAAATTTTATCACTCGGTATTGTGGCTTTTTTTAGTCTTTCATTGTTTGCATCTGATATTTTTGACTTTGCACCTTTGAAAGGTAATGTAAAATCATATACTCAAACAGATTTTTCAATATCAACAAAGTTCGGTTCATACTATAGAACTCCAACTATTAAAATTACACATAATTTTGATTCTTTTGGACGTGAAATTGAATCCCTGGAACTTTCTGCAAGAGATACAATTCTAAATAAAATCACAACTGAATATGATTCCACAGGAATGCTTTTAGGACAAACCTGCACAAATCAGGAAGGTGAACTTCTCTGGAAAAATGCAATTACTTATAAAGACGGTTTAAAGACAGAATCTTCAGAATATAATGCAGAAGATAATCTTAAAGCAAAAATCATGTACACTTATGATGGAAAAAATCTTGTAGATGAAACTGGCTACAATGGAGAAGGAGCTTTAGTCTGGAAAATTATTTATAAATACAATGCTGCAGGAAGACTTGATACAGAATCTTCTTACAATTCAGATGGTTCTTTAGACAACAGATTAATTTATAAATATACTGAAGATGGAAAAATAGATTCAATTACAACTATAGACAGCGTTACAAGTGAAACAACTCAGAAAGTTTTCCGCTATGGAACAAATAATCTGCTTAACGAAATTACAGTTTATGATAACAACAAGCAGATTTCTTCACGTATCACTTTAAAATATGATGGCAATGGAAACGTAATTAAAGTTTCTGATTACAAAATCATGAATAAATTTGATACAACTGTAAATGAACTGGTTTCTATGAGCGAATTCAGTTACAGTTACTAAACTTAAAAAGCCGGGCCAAAAACTTTTAATAACCTGCCTGCAAATCTCTGCCAGGCAGGTATTTTTTTATAATCTTCAGCTTTCATTTCAACAACTTTTTCATTTTCAAACATATCATCAAAATCAGATTTTATATCGTATACACCATGACTTTCTGCAATTAAAGTTCCACATTCAAAATGAGTTACAAGACTTCTGTAATCAAGATTTATGGTTCCTACAGTTGCAATTTTATCATCACTTATAAAAGTCTTAGCATGAATAAAACCTTCTTTGTATAAATAAACTTTTACACCAGCATCTAATAGTGATTTTAAATAAACTCTACCAAGACAGAATGTTAAAAGATGATCTGGTACAGAAGGCACTATTACACGAATATCAACTCCACGTTTTGCAGCAAATTTCATAGCAGAAATCATCTGATTATCTATGATGATATAAGGAGTTGTAATATAAAGATATTTTTTTGAAGTGTTTATTAAATGAAGATAAATATCTTCTGCAATATTTTCTCTATTAAATAAATCATCTCCATAAGGAATAATCAATCCTTCGCTTTCATAGTGCCCAAAATCACGGCACATGAATTTTTCAAAGTCATCTTCGCCATTTCCCTGAATGTTCCAGGTCTGCAGAAACATCTGTGTAAGGTTTCTGATGGCTGTTCCTTCCAGACGAATGGCATTATCTTTCCAATAGGAAAATCTGTTTTTTCCGTAATTAAAATATTGATTGGAAATGTTTAATCCACCTGTATATCCCACTTTTCCATCAATTATCGTAATTTTTCTGTGATCCCGATTATCTATTGTTACAGAAAGAATTGGCAGAAGTTTAAGAAAAACTTTTGTTTTTATACCTTTACTGGCAAGAAATTTTTGATATGAACGTGAAGATGTCATAAATGTTCCTATTCCATCACACATAACACGAACTTCAACACCTTCTTTTACTTTCTGTTCCAGAATCTCTAAAATCTGAGTCCAGCATTCATCAATACCTATAATAAAATATTCAAGAAAAATATATTCTTTTGCATTTCTTAAACTTTCAATAAAATCCGGGAAGAAAGTTTCTCCATTTGGGAAATATTTTATTTTTGTATCATCATGAGCATAATAATTTCCTGAATTTAACAGATAATAACCTATATCTTTAAAATCCGAATAACGTTCAAGAACTTCCAGCGATTCTTTTTTTTCCGGCAGAAGAGAATCTGTTTTTTTTCTGAGTTTAGAAAGTTTTTTTGAAATGCGGATTCCATTAGAGTCAAGGTGATACCATGTATAAGCGAACACTCCGAATAAAGGCACTATGATAGCAGGAATCATCCATGCTATTTTAAATTCATTTTGCTGTTCTGTATTTGTGAGATAAATTACAAACAGAATAGATACTCCCAAAGAAACAAGAAGATAACTGTCAAGGTATTTTTCAAATCTGAAAATAAAGAACATTAACAGCACAACCTGCGCTACCAGAAGTATGAAAGATAAAATTACACGACTAAAAAGTATTCTTCTAAAAATTTCTTTACTACGATTATTTGCTATAATCTGAGTATTCAAATCATCA
>JALEPQ010000062.1 GCA_022768685.1 Spirochaetia bacterium | reverse complement strand
AAATTGAACACTTCAATTTTCAAGGGCATATTATCGTAAAAACTGATTCTACATTACAAAGCAGAAAGATGTTTATTCAACAACTCTGTAGCCTGCTTTGGATTTGCTTTTCCCTGAGACATTTTCATAACCTGTCCCATTAACCAGCCTACAACATTTGTTTTTCCAGATTTGTAATCTTCAACTGCCTTAGGATTTGCTGCAATTACATCCTGAACAATTTTTTCAATAGCCCCGGAATCACTAACAACTTCCATACCTTTTTCTTTAATAATTACAGAAGGCATTTTATTAGTAGCCATCATTTCTGCAAAAACTTCTTTTCCCTGTTTTGATGTTATTTTACCATCTTCAAGTGCATCCGCAAGTTCAGCAATATGGGCAGGAGTAATAGTAACATCATTGATTGTCTGTTTATTTTCATTTACAACAGCAAGTAATTCTGCAAGAATCAAGTTTGCAACTCGTTTTGGATTCTTTGATTTTGTAGCAGCCTCTTCAAACCACATAGCAAGATCTTTTGTTGAAGTTAAAGTTTCAACATCAAAATCTGTCATGCCATATTCATTTTTATAACGCTGACGTTTAGCTTCTGGAAGTTCACCAACCAGTGTTAACGCTTTTGCAATCAATTCTTCACTTACCGAGAATGGTTTAATATCTGGTTCTACAACAAAACGATAATCAACAAATGAGTTTTTAGTACGCTGAACAACAGTCTGACCTTTAGCTTCATCCCATCCCATTGTAACTTTAAATCCTGGATTAAATTCCTGACGATCTTCCTGGAATTCTTTAAGCTGTCTTTGAGCTTCATAAGTACAGGCATCTTTTATTGCACGGAAAGAGTTCAAGTTCTTAATTTCAGAAATTGGAGTGTGATATAATTTTCCATCTTCCCATACATTTAAGTTGATATTTGCATCACAACGCATATTACCTTCTTCAAGGTTTCCGTTTGTTACTTTTACATAACGCAAGATTTCCTGAACAGTCTGCATAAATAACGCAGCTTCTTCTGGAGAAGTCATATCTGGTTTTGTAACAATTTCAATCAATGGAGTACCACAACGGTTATAGTCTATATATGAGTGAGACCCTTGAAGGTGAAGAGATTTACCAACATCTTCCTCAAGGTGAATACGTTCAATTCTTACACGGCGGTATTTATTTCCACTTTTTTCAACAATACAATCTTCACCTTTAAAATTCTTAGAACGGCATTTTGCACCACCTGGCTGCTCTTCTTTTGGGAAACTTCTGAATGGTAAATCTACATAACCATCTGTACAAAGTGGCATATCATACTGTGTAATCTGATACCCTTTTGCCAAATCGGGATAAAAATAGTGTTTACGATCAAATTTAGTAAAGCGTGCAATATTACAGTTCAAAGCCTGCCCTGCTACGGCACCAAGTTCTACATATCCTTTTGAAATACGTGGCATTGCTCCTGGAAGTCCTAAACAAACTGGACAAACACGTGTATCAGGCATTCCGCCATAACGATTTTCACAGGCACAAAAAGCTTTAGTTTTAGTTAAAAGCTGTGTATGAATTTCACAACCAATTACAATTTCCCATTTATCAATCATCTATTTTCCTCATTATATTAGTGCAATTATTATAAAGCAAAATGAGCAACATTTCTAGGCTTGTTATATATTCTCTACTATTATTTTAACCTTGAGTACACTATAATTAGTGTATAAAAAAACGAGGTTTAAAAATGCAAAAAGTTTTCTGTAAATTTCTATTTGTTCTTACAATTTTATCTGCACTTTTTTGTGCCATTTCCTGTACATCGTCAAAAAACACACATGTAAGGGTTCCTTACGAAATTCAAAGTCCGTATACAGGCTATGAAGAAAACGCTTTACCTCGACCTCTTTATATTAATTTTTACGGTTCTGCAGCAAGAATGGAAGACATTGACAAAGAACCTGCTATTTCGCCTGTAATTACACCAGAAATCAACGGAAAATGGAAATGGAATTCAGATACAGAACTCTGTTTTACTCCTGCAGAAAGCTGGAAACTATCCACAAAGTACACTGTTACATTTGACAAAGCAATTTTTGCAGATCATGTTATTGTAAACGGTTCAAACAGTTTTATTACAGATGATTTTTATACAAAACTTTCAAATTGTCAGTTTTATATTGATCCAGAAAATCCTTCAATAAAAAAAGTAACTGCAACAATACGTGCTTCACATCCTATAAAAAAAGAAAGCATTTCAGACTATATTTCTCTTGAAATGCAGATTCCAAACAGTACAAAAAGGAATTCTTCAGATATTGTAAAACAGAATGTTAATTTTAAAGTAACCTACAATAAAAATTTTACAGAAGCTTACATTGTCAGTGATAACATTCCTATGCCTCCTCGAACTTCTAAAATTTATGTAACTATGAAAAGTGGAATCAAAGCAGAAGAAGGAGCTGAATCAAAATCTTCTGACAGTCATTATATTGAAATTCCAGGAATGTCTGATTATGTAAAAGTAAAGATGATTTCCCATGCACTTGTAAAAAACAATGAACAGAATTACGATCAGATTTTTACAATTTCTACTAAAGGAGAAATTTCATCAAACGAACTATATAAAAATATGGAAGTTTATATACTTCCAAAAGACAGACCTGAAGAACAAGGCTGGAGAAAAATAGAAAACTACAACTGGAATAATTCTTCTATATATATTACAGAATTAGTTTTAAGCCAGTCTGAAAAAATCAATGTTGAACCAATACCAACTCCAGAACCAGCTTCTGTTTTGAATAGTTTTAAATTTAATGCCCCATCAGATAGTTACGTTTATATCAAGCTTAATGCACCTCTAAACTTTTTTGGCGGTTATATATTACAAGATACTTATGAATCTACCTTCAAAGTTAAAAGATATCCTGTTGAATTAGGAATTCTTTCTGACGGTACTATTCTATCTCTTTCTGGAAGCAATAAAATGGCTTTATATTCCAGAGGAATTGAATCTGTAAAATATTCACTTGCAAGAATTATGCCAAAAGATATAAATCATCTGATTTCAATGTCTAATGGAGATATGAGAAATTTCAGATTCAGTTCCTATAATTTTAATGAAAACAATATTTCTGAAAAAGAATATTCAGAATTTGACATACCTGGCGCACATGAAAATAAAATTTCTTATTTTTCTTATGATTTCTCAGACAAAATTACTGCAAACAAAGAAAAGCACTTAAGTAATGGACTATTTCTGTTTGAAGTTCAAAGTCAAAAAAGTCAAAACAGAAGAAACACCATCCGTGACAAGCGTCTTATTTTAATCACAGATTTAGGATTCTTTGTTAAAACAAATTCTGACAACACAAGAGATATTTTTGTTCAATCTATTTCAACAGGACTTCCTGTATCAAATGCTGAAGTTGAAATAATCGGATTAAATGGAAATACACTGGTAAAAACAACAACTGACAGAAACGGTCATGCAGTTTTACCATATACTCCATCAAAAGAATATTTTGCAGAACACAAACCAGTTGCCTACGTTGTAAAAACATCTTCAGATCTTTCATTTATGCCATATTCTGAATATGGTCGTTCTTTAGATTATTCCAATTATGATATTGGAGGAGAATACGGCGTTACTGATCCTAAAAAAATCAATGCCTATATATTCAGCGATAGAGGCATGTATCGTCCTGGAGATAAAGCAAACATTGGTATCATTGTAAAAGCCGGAGACTGGAGTATTGATTTAAAAAATACACCTTTGGAATGTGAAGTAACAGATTCCAATGAAAGTGTAGTTTTTACAAAAAGAATACAACTTTCTTCTTCTGGATTTGAAGAAATTTCTTTCAGCACTCAGGAAAATTCTCCTACAGGAAAATACAGTATAAATTTATATCTCCTTAAAATTTATGAAGATAGAACTGAAAGAAACTATCTTACTTCTACAACAATCAAAGTTGAAGAATTTTTGCCAGATACATTAAAAATAAATACTCATTTTGATCCTATACCAGCTGATGGATGGATAAACCCAGGAGATTTAAAAGCTGTTGTAGATTTAAAAAATCTTTTTGGAACACCTGCAGCAGGAAATACTGTAAAAAGTTACATAGAATTAAATCCTGGAGTACCATCTTTACGTCGTTACTCAGATTTCTATTTTGAAAATCCTTATTTAAAGAAAAACTCTTACAGTGAAAATTTAGGAAGTCATACAACTGATGAAAATGGACGGACTGAATTTGAAATTGATACTAAAAAATTTGAAAAAGCTTCTTACAGATTAAATTTCTATGCTGAAGGTTTTGAAAAAGGTAATGGCAGAAGCGTAAACGATCAAACTTCAATATATATTTCCCCATTAAAATACCTTATTGGTTATAAAGCAGATGGAAAACTTTCTTATATCAATAAACTTTCAAAAAGAGTATTAACTTTCATTGCGATTGATCAGAATCTTGAAAAAATTGACCTTGAAGACGTAAGCCTTACAATCAATGAAATTAAATATATTTCTACACTGGTTCAGCAACCTAACGGGCTTTACAAATATCAGTCTGTAAAAAAAGATTATGTTGTTTCAGAAGAAAAAATCAACATTTCAAAAGAAGGTACAAAATTCGCCCTGCCTTCAAAAACTGCAGGAGAATATAAAATCATCCTTACAGATAAAAATGGACTTGTATTCAATACAATTAACTTTACTATTGTAGGTGACGAAAACATTACAAGAAGTTTAACCCGTACTACAGAACTGGAACTTTCAATTGAAAAAGCAGATTTGGATCCAGGTTCAACTGCAAAAGTATTTATAAAAGCACCTTACGAAGGAAGCGGATTAATTACAATAGAAAGAGATAAAGTTTATACTTACAAGTGGTTTAAGACTTCTGATTTATCAACAGTTCAGACTATTGAAATACCTTCTAATCTGGAAGGCAACGGTTATATCAATGTAATGTTTACAAGAGCACCAGATTCAGAAGAAATTTTTATGAGTCCATTCTGCTATGGGGCAATTCCATTCTCTGTAAGTAAAAGTTCACGCACAAATAATATAAAACTGGAAATTCCAGATGAAATAAAGTCTGGAACTGATCTGACAATTAATTATTCTTCTTCAAATGAAGGAAAAATTGTGATTTTTGCAGTAGATGAAGGTATTCTTCAGGTTGCAAAATATAAAACTCCAGATCCTTTATCCTTCTTCTTCAAGAAAAGAGCGCTTGAAGTAAGAACAGCTCAGATTATGGATTTAATTTTGCCAGAATACAATGTTCTAAAAACATTATCAGCAACAGGTGGTAGTGATGGAATGATGATGCTGGCAAGAAATCTGAATCCGTTCAAGAGAAAAACAAATGCACCAGTAGTATTCTGGTCAGGTATTGTTGATACAGGAAAAGAAAATCGTTCTGTAACTTATCATGTTCCTGAATACTATAACGGAAGCTTACGCGTAATGGCTGTAGCTGTTTCAAAAGACACTGTTGGTGCTGCACAGACTTCAACACTGGCAAGAAATACGTTTATTATTTCTCCAAATGCGCCAACACAAGCTGCCCCTGATGACGAATTTGAAATTACTGTTACAGTTACGAACAATCACAAAAAAAGCGGTGAAAATATTCCTGTTACATTAACAGCCCGCCCAAGTAAGCATCTCCAGATTATAGGCGAAGATTCAATTCCTCTTACAATTTCAGAAGGCTCCGATGCAACAGCAACATTCAGAGTAAAAGCAAATAATGTTTTAGGAACCGCAGAAATTCGCTTTACAGCAGAAGATTCTACAGAGCAAAGTTCATTAGGAACAACATTAAGTGTAAGACCGGCTGTTCCATATCAAGTTTATATAAAATCTGGAAAAACTGAAAAAAATCAGGCCGTTACAGAAATCACCCATCATGTATACGATGAATTCTCTAAGAGAGAAGCTTCTGTATCTATGATTCCTGCAAGTTTTACAAATGGATTGAACTTCTATCTGGAAAAATATCCTTATGGCTGTTCTGAACAGATTACAAGTAAAGCTTATCCATATCTTTATGAAGACTTTGTAAAAAAACTTGGCAAAACTCGTGCAGATTCAGAAAAAATGGTATCCGATACTATTGCAATTATGCAGTCAAGAATGAAACGTGATGGCAATATTGGATACTGGACAAATAAGAGTGATACAATTCCATTTATCACACTTTACTGTGCAGACTTCCTGACAGATGCAAAGGCTCATAATTTCTTTGTTCCATCAACATTGAATGACAGAATTCTCTATGCAGTTCAAAAATATGCCTCATCTTCTGATGATGATGAATATGGAATGTTTATCCGTTCATACGCAATTTACATTCTTACAAAGAATGAATTTGTAACTACAAGTTATATTGAATCTCTGGAAAATGATATTACACGAAGAAACTTTACAGTATCTAACTTCGAAGGTTTATATCTTGCAGCCAGCTATGCAATGCTAAAACAGGATAAAAAAGCAAATGAAATTCTAGCAAAATGCAAACGCTCTATGAAATTTAATTCTTCATGGTATTTTACAAATAATCTTCATTATGCTTCTACTTACATTGATGTTATCTGCAGATACTTCCCTGCACGGGTAAATGACATTAAGTCTGAACAAATTGAAACAATGTGTGAGGGGTTAAAAAATTGCAATTACAATACACTGTCTGTTTCAGCTGCATTAAAAGCATTTGAAAGCCTTTCTGATTATCAGGATAATATAAACACTCCTTTTGAAGTAACACAGACAATCAACAATACTGAAGAAAAAATACCTGTCTATGGTAAACCTGTTCTTTCAGGTAATATTTCAGACTCAGCAACTTCTGTAACTTATAAATCAAATACAAATACAACAATGTTCTACCAGACTGTAATTGCAGGTTTTGATAAAGATCTTCCAGGCCAACAGAAAAAAGATATTATTGAAATTACTCGAGAATATAAAGTTCTAGATAAAAAAGCAGATGAACCTTTTGAAGTTGGTGACACTGTTACAGTTCTTGTGTCATTCAGATCTGTAAGTGGAAGCTACAATAACATGGCTATAATTGATATGGTTCCTGCAGGTTTTGAAATAGATGTTGAATCTATACGTAATTCAAAAAATCAGAAATGGACACCAGATTATGTTGATATCCGCGAAGATCGTGTTGTTGTATACGGAACTATTAATGATAGAGTAAATACATTTATGTATACAGCAAAAGCAACTAATAAAGGTATATTTACAGTTCCTCCTGCATATTGTGAATCTATGTACAACAAAGACATTAGTGCCATTACTCCAATGACACCTATAGAAATTAAATAGTGAAAAAAAAACACATTATACTGCTGTCAATTCTGACAGCAGTTTCATTTACTGCATTAATTCTCCTCACAAATATCCTGATAACAAGAAAAAAAGGAAATATTCTTTCAGGAATTGAATTTTCGGCCTCATATTCAGACCGGAATGGAGAATTATTACAAGTATTTTTAACCTCAGATGATAAATACAGAATTTTCAGACCCCTTTCTGACTTTACTCCAGAATTTATAGAAGCTCTATTAATGCAGGAAGATAAATATTTTTATCAGCACAATGGAATAAATTTAATTGCCATAAACAAAGCATTCTGGAATACATATATAAAAAAGTCCAGAAGAATGGGTGCTTCAACAATTACAATGCAGACTGCAAAACTAAAATACAAAATTTATACAAAATCCATACCAGGAAAAATTCATCAGATTGTAAGTGCCCTTTACCTGGAAACCTGTTATTCAAAAAATCAAATTCTTGAAGCCTACCTGAATCTGGTACCTTGTGGTGGAAACATTGAAGGATTTGAAACAGCTTCCTGGTATTATTTTAACAAAAGTATAAGAGAGTTAAATCTTTCAGAAAATATAATGCTGTGTGTTCTTCCTCAAAATCCAACAAAACGTGTTCCCAAAAACGGAAAAACTCCTTCTGAACTCATTTCAGCAAGGAAAGTCTTATTCAACACCTGGATAGAAAAACATCCAGAAGATTCAGATAAAGAGATATACATGGAAATGCAGCTTTCCACATATAATAAATTTCCTGATGAAGCAAGACACTTTACAGAAATGCTTAAACTAAAAGGAATTAAAACTAAAGAAAGCTTGAAAACTTCAATTGATTTAAGTATTCAAAAAAAATGTGAGGAAATATTTTCTTCATATTTAAATCAAAATAAAATATTTGGTGTAAAAAACGGGGCTTTTTTGCTTCTTGATTGGACTAAAATGGAAGTTATTGCAAATATAGGCTCTGCAGATTATTTTAATGATGAAATCTTAGGTCAGAATAATGCAACAATTTCAAAACGTTCTCCAGGATCTGCATTAAAACCGTTTATATATGCTTTAGCCCTGGAACAGGGAAAAATTCATTATGATACAATGCTGAAAGATACACCTGTCACTTTTAACGAATATTCACCAGACAACTTTGGAAGTGTTTTTAAAGGTCCAGTAAAAGCCTGGTACGCCCTGGTGGACAGCAGAAATATTCCAGCAATTAATCTTGAAAAAAGTCTGACAGAAAGAGATTTGTATGATTTTATGAAAGATGCAGGTGTTTCAAATCTAAAACATAAAGATTATTACGGACTTTCCATTGTTCTTGGAACTGCAGATGTTACAATGCTTGAACTGGCAAAAATGTATGCAGTCATTCCAAATTTAGGAATCAAAAAAGAGATTAATTTTATTCCCTCAAAAAATCTTGCCGGTGAAAAAAGAATTCTGTCTGAAGAAAGTGCATTCGTGGTACGAAAAATGCTGGAAGAAAATATTCCTCCTTATGAGAATATTCCTGCAGAAGTAAAAAATATTCCCATAGCATATAAAACTGGAACTTCAACAGGTTTTAAAGACTGCTGGAGTGCCGGCATCTTTGATAAATATGTCTTAATAGTCTGGATAGGAAATTTTGACGGACAAGGTAATAATTCCTTTTTGGGAAGAACCATGGCAACACCTGTAATGTTTAACATGGCCTGCAATCTTCTTTCCGAACAAAATAAAAATGATTTTCTTCCTCAAAAACCAAAACCTGAAAAAGTAGTACAGATTCCCGTTTGTGAAGTTTCAGGGGCACTTCCAGGACCAGATTGTCCACATACTGAATTAAGCTGGTTTATACCAGGAGTTTCTCCTATTAACAAGTGTAAAATACACAGAAAAATTAACATTGATACAAGAACTGGTTATAGAACTGATGAAGAAGATGGAAAATATATAAAAACCGTTACAAGAGAATTCTGGCCCAGCGATCTGCAGTCTCTTTTTGATCAGGCAGGCTTACCTCGTCTTGTGCCTCCAGATTATCCTCCTGAAGAATTTAAATTTGACTACACAAAGCAAGGTTTTGCACCAGAAATTACATCTCCTCTTTCAGGAACAAATTATGTTTTCCGTAAAAAAAACACAAAACGTAATCAGATTGTACTTTCTGCTGTAGGCGATGCAGATGCTAAAGAATTAATCTGGTTCAGCGGTTCTAATTTTATAGGAAGAACTAAGCCGGAAGAAACCTTACTATGGACTCCAGAACCTAAGGTTTATGAACTTACAGTAACCGATACAAAAGGAAGATCGGATACTGTAAAAATAAATATTATTGAAACAGACTAAACTATTCCTTCCAGCGAGTATATTTCTCTACTTCAAGAATATTTTTTGCATTTTGAACTCTTTCTGCAGAAGGACTTTCCAGATCCTTTAGTTCATAATCAATTCCCAGGTTTTTATATTTCATAGCACCTAAACCATGATAAGGAAGCACTTCTACACGGTGAATATTACTTAAAGTACGGATAAAATCTCTTGTCTGAGTTAAATATTCATCATTATCAGTAATACCAGGAACAAGAACGTGTCTAATCCAGACAGGTTTGTTTATCTTTTCCAGATATTCAAACATTTTTCGATTTCCTTTTCCTGTCATTCCTGTCAATTTTATACATTCTTCTTCGTTAATATGTTTTATATCAAGCAGAATTGTATCTGTAACTTCCATCAATTTTTTGAACTTCTCAAACCATTCACCTTCACTTTGAAAAGTCCCTCCAGAAGTATCAATACAAGTATTAATTCCTCTTTCCTTAGCTTTTGTCAAAAGTTCAATCAGAAAATCCATTTGGGCTAATGGCTCACCACCACTTACAGTAATACCGCCTTTTTTACCCCAATAAGATTTACAACTTTCTGCTTCATTTAGTAATTCTTCTGCTGTATAAAGTTTTCCTTTTGTCATGTCCCATGAATCAGGATTATGGCAATATTTACAGCGTAATGGGCATCCTGCAAAAAAGATAATGAATCGTGAACCCGGTCCATCCGCACATCCAAAACTTTCCAATTGATGAATATATCCCTTCATAAAAACCTCCTATAAAAAGTCAAGAAGATTGTTTCAACAATCGATTGACTTTTTACGCTGTTCCGTAATGCAATGAGGAACAGCAATTCAATAATAAGTTTGCAACGCAAACTTTAGTAAGATAAAGCCGCGCTATTTTAGCGGTTTTATATTACACCTTCTATCTGTGTTTTTTTCCACTTTCTATAAAATTTAAATGAGCTTTATCTTTAGCAGAAAGTCTTTTTGTACCTAAATCAATTTTTGCATAATTTGACTTTCGCTTATTTGATTTATCTAAATAAATGTTAGACCATAAAGTTGGCTGAGGATGAGCATCTCCTTTTTTTACATAGTCACTCCACTCATCAGGTTCAGGAACTTCAAATTTCATATGCTCCTTTGTAAAGGGATGATCAAATTCCAGTGTTCTTGCATGAAGACAGAGTCTGTGAAAATAATCTGTCTTTGCTCTATGTTCTTCATCACCAGCAAGAGTATAACCATGAGCTGCCAGGTGAGCACGAATCTGATTTTTCTTTCCAGTATCTAATGAAAGCTCAAATAATGTATGTGTTGTACCCTTTAAAATCATTTTAAAATGAGTTCTGGCAGGAACTGTTTTAAATGCTTTTCCCTTTTCATCCACATCTCCAGCTTTAGGTACAAAACCTACATTGTGTGCATTTTGAGCTAAAGGATTATCAATTAAACCTTCATCAGCAAGATTACTTTTGGAAGAATTTTCTCCAATTGCATGATAAAGACGTTCTGTAACCATCTGATGCCAGCTGTCCATAATTTTTTTTTGAGCCTGTTCTGTTAAGGCAAACATCATTACACCACTAGTATCTCTATCCAAACGATGAACTACAAAAGGTTTATGTTTTGCATTTACAGTTCCCTGTTTTCTTAATAAATCCTCAAGAACTGATTGTGCCGTACGAACCTTACTACCTGGATAAGGAACTGATAAAAGGCCTGCAGGTTTATTTATTACACAAAGCCATTGATCCTGATATAAAATTTCTATTTTCTCTCTCCCATAGTCAGCTTTATGTTCTCTTTTATATTGAGTTGATGCTTTTACATTTGCCATGGTTTGAAGTTTATCACTTTTTTTATTTAAGGTCAGTATAAACTAATTACAATTACAGGGCAAACGCATTATAAACGCTTTTCCGTAATGTTGGCGCGAAGGAGCGGGGCGTGGTTCAAAAACAATCTTTTTGTGGCTGCTGCGAAGCGGCAGTTCAATAGTTTCTATACCACAAAAAGCGTGTAGCGCATTATTGCGCGGTTTTGAATCACGCAACCGTGACTGGGAGCCAAAAAATCGGATTTATGTTTATAATGCGTTTGCCCTGTGATTTGTAATTTTAAGTCTTTAATGGGGAATAAAATCATATCAATCTGATATTTATCAAAATTTGTAAATCTTCTAACGTGTTTTAGGTCTAATCCATTTGAAAAAACAATGATACTACAATATAATGTCAAATATTAAAATCGGGAGAAAATTCGATTTTTTATAGAACTTCTCAAAAGGGGGAAATATGACAATAACTGGTATGCTTGGTCAAAGTGGACTTTTGACTTTGCTTGGTATGTGTGTTGTATTCGGTTTCATTATTATTTTGATTCTTTGTATGAAATTACTTCAGGTAGTAGTTCATGCATTAAAGTTAGATAAAGTTGAACAAAAAGATACAACAGCTTCTGCTAACACAACATCTGTAACAGATGAAAAGGCTGTTGTAGCAGCCATTGCAGCTGCAATTCGTGAAAAAAAATAAACAAATAACTTGGAAGGAAAAATAAATGGCTAAAGTTGGAATTTCTGAACTTGCAATTCGTGATGCTCATCAGAGTCTTCACGCAACTCGTATGACTACAGCAGATATGTTACCTGCTTGTGGTATGTTAGATAAAATTGGTTATAAATATGTTGAAGGATGGGGTGGAGCTACTTATGACTCTTGTATCCGTTTCTTAAACGAAGATCCATGGGATCGTCTGCGTAAACTTCATGCTGCAATGCCAAATACAAAAATCATGATGCTTCTTCGTGCTCAGAACCTTCTTGGTTACAAGCACTATGCAGATGATGTTGTAGATAAATTCGTAGAAACAGCTGCTAAAAACGGTATTGGTTGTTTCCGTATTTTTGATGCTTGTAATGATCCTCGTAATATGGAACGTGCTACAAAAGCAGCAAAAAAATCTGGTGTAGATGTACAGATGGCTATTTCTTATGCCGTTACACCATTCCATACAAATGAAAAATATGCAGAACTTGCTAAGACTTATGCAGATTTTGGCGCAGACTCAATCTGTATTAAGGATATGTCAGGTCTTCTTAAACCTTATGAAGCTTATGACCTTGTAAAGAAAATCAAGGCAGTTTGTGATCTTCCTGTAGAAATTCACTCTCATGCCACAACAGGTCTTTCTGTAGCTACTCTTCTTAAAGCAGCAGAAGCTGGTGCTGATATTCTTGATACAGCAATTTCTTCTATGTCTATGGGTACTTCTCACTCTCCAACAGAAACTGTTGTTGAAATGTTGAAGGGAACTGACATGGATACAGGTCTTGATACAGCTGCTTTACTTGAACTTGCAGCTTATTTCCGTGAAGTACGTACACATTATTCTTCATTGGAATCTAAATTCCTTGGAGCTGATACTCGTATTCTTCTTTCACAGGTTCCAGGTGGTATGCTTTCTAATCTTGAATCTCAGCTTAAACAGCAGGGTGCAGGAGATAAGATGGATGCTGTACTTGCAGAACTTCCTCGTGTTCACAAAGATGCTGGTTATGTTCCACTTGTAACACCTACTTCACAGATTGTTGGTACACAGGCTGTAATGAACGTTCTTATGGGACCATACAAAACAATGACTCAGGACTTCCGTAACTTAATTACTGGTAGATTCGGTAAACTCCCTACAGATGCTAATCCAGATTTAGTAAAGAAAGCTCTTGAACAGAATGGAATGTCTGAAGTTATGACATGTCGTCCTGCAGATAAAATTGCTCCAGAATGGGACAAAATGGTTGAAGAAGCTAAGAAAGCTGGTGGTAATGGTTCTGATGAAGATACACTTACTTATGCAATGTTCCCTAATGTTGCTCCAAAATTCTTTGCAGAACGTGCTAAAGGTCCAGTTGATGCTGCTTCTACATTTGCTAAAAAAGAAGTTCCAGCTGCAGAAGTTAAATCTTCAAATGGTTCTTATACAGTAAACGTAAATGGAACTGCTTATAATGTAACTGCAAACGGTGACAATATCACTGTAAACGGAACTTCATACAATGTTACATTTGGTGCTCCAGGTGCATCAGCTCCAGCCGCTGCTCCAGTTGTAACTGGTGGTGTTGAAATAAAAGCTCCAGTAGCAGGAACTTTGTTAAAATATGCTGTTTCTGAAGGTGCTCAGGTTAAAAAAGGTGATACAGTTATTATTGTAGAATCTATGAAAATGGAACTTGAAGTAAAAGCTCCAGAAGATGGAAAGATTTCTTTTGTAGTTCCAACAGGTACACAGATTCAATCTGGTCAGACACTGGCTAAGTTAGGTGGAGTTGTTATGGCAGCTCCAGCACCAGCTCCAACACCTGCTGCACCTGCACCAGCTGCTGCTCCAACTCCTGCTGCAAGTGGTTCTGGAAAACCTGTAGCAGCTCCTGTAGCAGGTACTTTATTAAAATATGCAGTTGCTGAAGGTGCTTCAGTTCAGCCAGATACAACAGTTATCATCATTGAATCTATGAAGATGGAATTGGAAATTAAAGCTGGCGCTGCTGGTAAAGTTCACTTTGTGGCTGCAACTGGTTCACAGATTGCACAGGGTTCAACAATTGCGGAGATTCAGTAATGGAAACACAGTTAAACAATAAAAAAGATGAAAAGGCTAAATCTGTAAAAATCACATGTATTATTTGTGCATTAGCTTTAGCTCTTTCTTTTATTGGCTGCGGAACTGGAGATAACAGTTCTTCAGTAGGAAAATCTTCTGGCCAGACAATTGTAAAAGGTTCAGAGAATATTAAGCCTATTTCTGTAAAAGGATTCTTTTCAAATATTGGTAAAAATACTGGTATTTATAAAATAATTCATACAGAAACTGCAGAAGAAATTGCTCAGGCAGAAGCAGAAGAAGCTGCTTTTGAAGCAGAAAAAGCAAAGGATCCATTTGCCGGAAAGAAAGCTCCAGGCTGGCAGTCTTTCTTTATGATGATGATTGGTTTCTTAATCGTTTATCTTGGTGCTGGACGTGGATTTGAACCACTTCTTCTTATTCCTATTGGATTTGGTACAATTCTTGTAAACATTCCTGGTGCAGGTATGGGTAATGGACCTGATGGTATGCTCCATATTATTTACAAAGCTGGTGTAGGAAATGAATTCTTCCCAATGTTGATTTTTATGGGTATTGGTGCCATGACAGACTTTGGTCCACTTATTGCTAATCCTAAGGTAGCTTTACTTGGTGGTGCAGCTCAGTTTGGTGTGTTTGCTACATTGTTTGGTGTTGCATTGCTCAACTTTATTCCTGGAATTGACTACAATATGAAGCAGGCTTGTGCTATTGCCATTATTGGTGGTGCTGATGGTCCTACTTCTATTTACGTATCTGGTAAACTTGCCCCAGAAATGATGGCTGTAATTGCAGTTGCAGCTTATTCATACATGGCTCTTGTACCAATGATTCAGCCTCCAATTATGAAGGCTCTTACAACTAAAAAAGAACGCCAGATTAAGATGAGTCAGCTTAGACCTGTTTCTAAAGCAGAAAAAATCTTATTCCCAATGGTTCTTCTTGTAATTACAGCATTACTTTTACCTCCTGCAGCTCCTCTTATTGGTATGCTTGCATTCGGTAACTTTGTAAAGAACTGTGGTGTTGTAGAACGAATTTCCAAAACTATGGAAAATGAATTGATGAATATTGTTTCAATTCTTCTTTCTCTTGGCGTTGGTTCACAGATGACTCCTGAAAAGATTATGAATGCTAACTCTCTTGGTATTATTGTACTTGGTCTTGTTGCATTCTGTGTTGCTACTGCAACTGGTGTCTTGATGGCAAAATTAATGAATCTGTTCTTAAAGGAAAAAATTAATCCACTTATTGGTTCTGCAGGTGTTTCTGCGGTTCCAATGGCTGCCCGCGTTGCAAATAAAGTTGGTATGGCAGAAGATCCAACTAACTTCCTTTTAATGCATGCTATGGGGCCTAATGTATCAGGTGTAATCGGTACAGCCATTGCTGCCGGTGTATTCATCGCTACTTATGGGCACTAATCCAATTTTTTAATAATTTAAGGGCATTCTTCTAAAAAAGGAGAATGCCTTTTTTTTTACACTTGAAAAGCAAAAATGCACTTTTAAATATAATATTATTATTGACAGTATATTATATTCCGTATAATATTATAAATATAAAAACTTATAGGAGTGGTGAATTGGGATTTTCAACTGGCAGTAATCTGCTGGATGCCATTGTTCTTTCAGTAGTTGCAAAAGAAGATGGGACTTATGGATATAAAATTACTCAGGATGTCCGCAGTGTAATGGAGGTTTCTGAAAGTACATTGTATCCGGTTTTAAGGAGATTATTAAAAGAAAATTACCTGGAATCTTATGATATGGAATTTCAGGGTAGAAACAGGCGTTATTATAATATTACATCAAATGGAATGATTCTGCTAGATTCATATAGAAGAGAGTGGATTGAATACAAAAAAAGTATAGATGGGATTTTATTAGGAGAATAATTTTTATGACTAGAGAAGAATATTTAAATCAACTTAAAAATAATTTAAGTTCACTTACAATAGATGAGCAGAATGAAGCTTTGCAATATTATTCAGACTATTTTGAAGATGCTGATAATGATGAAAAAATTATGGCTGAATTCGGAACTCCTGAAGAACTTGCAAAATCTATTGTAGAAAAAATGGCTAATGGGCTTTCAAAAGTAGAATCAGAAACTAAGAATAGTGAAGATAAATCTTCTTTTAAGCGAAGAACCACTGACGGAATTTTATTTTATTCCTTTAATAAAGAAGATGTTCGTAACTTATTGCTTACATTTTCTGCTGCGGAAGTTGTAGCAATTTCTGGCAAAAATTTTGCAGTTGAGACTCGAGGACTTGCTGAAGAAAGCTTGAATGTAGATCTTTCTGCAGAAGGAAATTTATCAATTTCTAATAATAAAAGAGTAAATTTTAATTTCTGGAGTCATGACCGTAAAAACAGAGTTGTTCCAAGAATCCTCATAACAATTCCTGAAGGTATTTCTTTAAAAAGATTTAAACTTGGTATAGGTGCAGGAAAATTTGAATCAAAAGGAATATCTCTTAGTTATGAGGATGGAAATTTTGAAGTAGGAGCTGGAAATCTCATCCTAAAAAATATTTCTGGTAATAAAACTTCTCTTAGGTGTGGAATGGGAAATATGGAAATTTCTGGAAAACTATTAAATCAGACAAATATTGACTGTGGAATGGGTTCTATGAAAGTTGAGTTAAATCAAGAAGTTGAAGACTGTTCTTATGATCTGAAAATTGGATTAGGAGATTTTAAATTTAATGATGAAAAACAAAGTGGTGTAAAGCAGTTTTTTGAAGGAGATAAAAAGAAAAATCATTTTTCAGTGAACTGTGGAATGGGGTCAGTAAATATTCAAATCAGAAAAGAGGTATAAGAGAAAAAAATTATGAAAACTGGAAAAAAATTGTGTAAATCAGAAAAAAACAAAATGCTTTTTGGTGTGTGTGGTGGAATTTCTGAATTTCTGGGAATTGATGTAACTGTAGTCAGAGTTATTGCTGTTGTATTGGGATTAATAAAAGGCTCTGGTATTATTTTATACTTGATTTTAGCATTTATTATGCCTGCACCGGTCCAAGCTGAATCTTATGATGAAAATATTGATGATTTAAAATCTGCTAATATTAATGGAGAAGATGTTGATTCTAAATCTTCTTCATCTGAAGGGGAAGCTCATACAGATGAAGAATTTGATTCTTATTTTAAATCAGACAAAAAAGATTAGAGAAAATACAGAAAAATCCTTAATAGTTGTAACCGTGTTTGATTTTTAATATAATTACATTTATGAATACACACGGTACAATGACAACTGACAACCATGCTGCCTTGTGGCATGGTCGTTTTGAAGAAGGTCCAGACGCTCAGGCTGTAGAATTTGAAACATCAATTTTTGTAGATGAACGTATGGCTCTTGATGATATAAAAGGAAGTATTGCTCATGCAAAAATGCTTGGGGCAGCAAAAATTATTTCTGCAGAAGAAGCTGATCAGATTGTAAAAGGTCTTGAATCTATTAAGGCTGATCTGGAATCTGGTTCTCTAAAGATAGATTATTCTGCAGAAGATATTCATTCCTTTATTGAAGCAACTTTAACAGATAGAATTGGTGAAGCTGGAAAAAAAGTTCATACTGGCAGAAGCCGTAATGATCAGGTTGCCCTGGATGAACGTCTTTATTTACTAAGAACAATTCCTGAATTACAAAATACTATTCTTACATTAATTGATGCCCTTTCACAGATTGCAGAACAGAATAAAAATACATTGATGCCTGGTTTTACCCATATGCAGCATGCTCAGCCTGTTACTCTGGCTCACCATGTTTGTGCATGGAGCTGGATGCTTGTAAGAGACTGGCAGCGTTTAGAAGATTCTCTTAAAAGAATGAATCTTTCTCCTATTGGTGCTGGTGCTCTTGCTGGAAGCGGGCTTCCTTTGAATCGTAAATACGAAGCTGAATTGTTAGGTTTTGCAGGAGTAACTCAGAATTCCCTTGATACTGTATCTGACAGAGACTATATTCTGGAAACTGCTTCAAATTTAAGTATGATTCAAATGCATTTAAGCCGTTTCTGTGAAGAAGTTGTTTTGTGGTCAACAGTTGAATTTGGATTCATTGATTTAAGTGAAAAGTGGTCTACAGGTTCTTCTATCATGCCACAGAAAAAAAATCCTGATTTTGCAGAACTTATTCGTGGCCGTACAGGTAAAGTATATGGCAATCAGTTTGCATTAATGACAATGATGAAAGGTTTGCCATTAGCTTATGATCGTGATATGCAGGAAGATAAGGAACCTTTATTTGATGCTATTGATACTGTATTGTCATGTGTAAAAGTTTTTACATACATGATTTCTACAGCAAAATGGAATAAAGAAAAAATGGCTGAAGGTTGTAAAGGTGGATATCTGAATGCAACTGATGTAGCTGATTATCTTGTTCGTAAAGGTATGCCATTCAGAACTGCTCATGGAGTTTCTGCCAGAGCTGTACGTATTGCTATTGAAAAGAATTGTGAACTGGAACAGCTTTCTATGGAAGAATGGAAATCTTGTTCTGAATTAATTGAAGATGATATTTATTCTTTAATTACACCAGAAGCTTGTGTTGAAGTTAGAAAAGTGGATGGTGGTCCTGCTGCAGAAAAAGTTGCAGAACAGATTGCAGAGCTTAAAAAGTTCGTTAAGAACGTTAAATAAAAGGGAGATTTTACAATGAAGAAAATCGCTTGTGCAGCTTTAATGGCTGTTGTTATGGTTTCTATGTGTTTACCTGCTTTTGCAAAAGCAAAAAAGAAGACTGGTAAATTTATTTTAGGACTTGATGCTTCTTTCCCTCCAATGGGTTATACAGAAGCTAATGGTGATATCGTAGGTTATGATATTGATCTTGCTAAGGAAGTTTGTAAACGTTTAGGTCTTACTTTTGTTGCAAAACCAATTGATTGGTCTGCAAAAGAAATGGAACTTTCTTCAGGTTCAATTGATTGTATCTGGAATGGTTTTACAATGACAGAAGAACGTGTAAATTCTATGTCTTTTTCTAAAGCTTACTTAAATAATGATCAGGTGCTTGTAGTACGTGCTGACAGTGGAATAAAATCTCTTGCAGATGCAGCTGGCAAGGTTATTGGTCTTCAAGCTGGTTCAAGTGCAGAAGATGCTCTTAATGATAATACAGCTTTTGCTTCTTCATTGAAAAAGGTTGTAAAATATGAAGAAAACCTTACTGCTTTAACAGATCTTGAAGTTGGCGGTGTTGATGCAGTTGTAATGGATAGTGTTGTTGCAAACTATACAATTTCTGCAGGTAAAAAGCCTTTAGTTGTTGTAAATGAATCTCTTGCAAAAGAAGCTTATGGTATTGGTTTCCGCAAGGATGCAAAAGGTGCAAAACTTCGTGATGATGTTCAGAAAACATTGGAAGCTATGGCTGCTGATGGAACTGTTGCTGCTATTTCTACAAAGTGGTTTGGCAGTGATATTTCTGTAATCGGAAAATAATTTTTTATCCTAAAAGGCTGTTCTAATATTTTGAACAGCCTGTTTTATAATAACTGTCATTGCGAGCCGAAGGCGTGGCAATCTATTTTATTCTTATGGTAAATTTCTTTTCAAATCTGTTTAATACATCACCAAAAAGCGTTTCTAATTATCTTGCAATGCTTCAGTCAATGCTTTCTGGTTCATTAACTACATTAAGTATTTTCTTTCTAACTCTTTTATTTGCAGTTCCTCTTGCATTGATTATTGCGTTAGGCC
Organism: Spirochaetia bacterium; assembly: GCA_022768685.1. Lineage (GTDB taxonomy): Bacteria > Spirochaetota > Spirochaetia > Treponematales > Treponemataceae > Treponema_D. Next base: position 4,668 of record JALEPQ010000062.1, on the reverse strand, counting down.
GAATGTCAAAAAATAAAATCCTTGCTTGGATTTCTAATCTTCTTCTTTTGATTATTCGAGGAACTCCATTGATGCTACAGCTGTTAATTGTATATTTTGTTCCAAAATTAATTGCTGTAAAATGTTTTCATCATACTATAAACTGGTCATCTTACCTTGCAGCTATTGTTGCATTTTCTATAAATTATGCCTGTTATTTTGCAGAAATATATCGTGGTGGAATAGAAGCTATTCCTCGCGGACAGTATGAAGCTGCAAAAGTATTAGGTTACACACCAAGTTCAACTTTTTTTAAAATTGTACTTCCTCAGGTTATTAAACGAATTGTTCCTGCTATGGGGAATGAAGTTATTACTCTGGTAAAAGATACTTCCCTGGTAACAATTTTGAGTGTTCAGGAACTTATGTACTTTGCCAAAAGTTCATCAAACCGAATGGTTTCTTTTACTCCATTGCTTATTGCTGGAATTTTCTATTTTGTAATGAACTGGCTTGTTTCCCTTGTTTTCAGGAAGCTGGAAAAGAAACTTTCGTATTACAATTAATCTGATGGTGGCAATTATGGAAGAAATTATTCGAGTTGAAAATCTAAAAAAATCTTTTGGAGATCTTCACATACTTAAGGGGATTTCTTTTACTGTAGAAAAAGGTGAAGTTTTAAGTATTATCGGCCCTTCCGGATCTGGTAAATCTACAATACTTCGTTGTGTTTCTCAGCTGGAAGAAGTTTCTGATGGAACTATTGAAATTTGTGGTAAAACACTTGTTAGAAATGGTGTTTATTCAGATAAAGAATTAAGGCATGAAATAACTCTAAAAAGTGGACTTGTTTTTCAGAATTTTAATCTTTTTCCACACTATTCTGTTTTAAAGAATGTTATGGCACCTCAGATTGAAGTATTGAAAAAGACTAAAAAAGAAGCGGAAGAAACTGCAAGAACTTTATTAAAGAGAATGAATCTTGAACATAAAGCTGAATCTTATCCATGTGAATTAAGTGGTGGTCAGCAGCAACGTGTTTCAATTGCAAGAGCATTGGCATTGAAACCTGATGTTCTTTTATTTGATGAACCTACTTCTGCACTTGATCCTGAACTGACAGGAGAAATTCTTTCTGTTATAAAAGAACTTGCAGAAGAAAAAATGACAATGGTTGTTGTAACTCATGAAATGTCATTTGCAAGAGATATTTCCAGTAAAATTATTTTTATGGATGGAGGAGTTATTGTGGAACAGGGATCGCCTGATTCTGTGATTAATAATCCCCAGGCAGAAAGAACAAAGGCTTTTCTTTCACGTTTCAATAAATAGAATTTCACTATTGAATAAAAGTCAACTTTTTTATATATTATTAATCCAATACTCAAAATAGATATTATTATGTCTATTTATAATTAATTAAGCAAATTTAGTGCTGGAAACAGTGCTATGGAGGAATAAATGGTCAAAATCAGACTTAAGAAATTTGGTACTAAAAAACGTCCATGTTATCGTGTAGTTGTTCAGGACGCACGTAAACCACGTGACGGTGTTTGTATCGAAGAAATCGGAACTTATCAGCCAATTGCTGCTGAAGGAAATCAGGTTTCAATTGATATGGACAGAGCTAAGTACTGGATTAGCGTTGGAGCTCAGCCAACTGACATCGTTAAGAAATTGATGAACGTTCAGTCTGCTGCACAGTCAAAGTAATTTTACAGAGGAGCTAAGAAATGGAAAAAGACCTGATTGAATACATCGCAAAATCATTGGTCGATGACCCATCTGCTGTATCTGTAAACGAAACTGAAGGCGAGAAGGGCATGGTTCTTCAGCTGAAAGTTGCTGACAATGACATAGGAAAAGTAATCGGTAAATATGGCCGTATTGCAAAAGCTATGCGTACTGTATTAAGTGCTTCAGCAGTTAAAGACGGTAAACATTACAGTCTTGATATTTTGGACTAATGCTGATGGAGAAAGCTCAGTTAGTGGTTGGATTCATTCGTAGTTCTCATGGATTTTCGGGTGAATGTAAGATTGAAAGTGCTTCTGGTGAATATGAGCATATTGCTAAATTAAAAGAAGTTACTTTACAGCATGGTAATGAAAAAAAAGAAGTAAAGGTTGAATCAGCTTCTATTGGAAGTAATACCGTGTATGTTAAATTTAAGGGAATTGATTCTGACGAAGATATAAAAAAATATCGAGGTTGGGAATTATTAGTTCCCAGAAAGTACTGTAAACCTTTAGAAAAAGATGAATGGTACATATCCGATTTACAAAATTGTTCCCTTATTTGGGAAAACGATCCGGCAACGTCGGTTGCACCTGCAGTAGTAGGAACAATCACAGACGTATTGGAAGGCGGAGCAGGTTACTTGTTAGAAGTTTCTCTCTCCGAGAGTTGCACTTGTATTAGTGATGAAGTTAAATTTACTGAATCAGGAAAGTCTAGAACTGTCCTTGTTCCTTTTAATAATGAACATATTGGTAAAGTTGACATAAAAAATGGTACAGTACAATTGATGCACCTCTGGATTCTGGAGTAATTCCATGAAATTTACAGTGCTGACCTTATTTCCAGATATTGTGAAGGCTTTTTTTGAAAACTCAATCATGGCCAAAGCAGTAGAAAAGGAAATTATTGCCTACGATTTGGTGAACATCAGAGATTTTGCTCTAGATAAGCACCGAACATGTGATGACGGAACGTACGGAGGAGGAGCCGGACAATTAATGATGGCTGAACCTCTGGGAAGAGCATTAGATAGTGTGAATGCCCGCAAGAAGTTCGTGATTTACGTAACTCCAAGTGGACGTCCTTTGACACAGAATCTTGCTCAGGAATTAAGTCACAAAGATGAACTTGTTTTTATTTGCGGTAGATACGAAGGTATTGATCAGCGAATAATTGATTCCTATGTAGACATGGAAGTTTCTATTGGAGACTATGTAATGTCTAGTGGTGAAGTAGCTGCAACAGTTGTAATTGATACAGTTTACAGACTTGTTGATGATGTTATTAATCATGAATCATTGGAAGAAGAAAGTTATTGTGACGGACTTTTGGAGTACCCTCAGTATACGCGTCCTGTTGAATGGAATGGAATGAAGGTACCTGATGTATTACTGTCTGGTAATCATGAGGAAATCCGAAAGTGGCGCCTTAAAAAGCGGATTATGAAAACTATGGCAAATAGACCTGAAATGATTTATGAAGCCAGAAAAAATGGTCAGCTTTCACAAGAAGCCGAAAAGATGATTGAGGAAATTACTGAAATGGTTTTTGAAAAGCGACAGCCTAAAAAAAAGCGTCGTTCTAAGAAAATCAATAACTAGAAGGAGATCACAATGGATCTTATTAAAACAATTGAAGAAACACAGAAACGTCCTGGTGCTCAGGATTTCAATGTTGGTGATACAGTAAAAGTTTACTTCAAAATTATTGAAGGAAAAACAGAACGTACACAGGTATATGAAGGTGTAGTTCTTTGTAAAAAGAACTCTGGTGCCCGCCAGACTTTCACAGTTCGTAAGATTTCTTACGGTGTTGGAGTTGAACGTGTATTCCCATATAACAGTCCACGTATCCAGAAGGTTGAAGTTGTTCGCCCTGGTAAAGTACGCCGTGCTAAACTTTACTACTTACGCGACAAGATCGGTAAGGATGCTAAAGTTAAGACTTTGGTTGGTGCTAAAGTTACAGCTGCTATGGAAGCTCGTAATGCTGCAGCTGCAGCAGCTGCTGCTGCAAAAGAAGCAGAAAATAACGCTCAGTAATTTAAGTTTTATATAAAATTTGAAATTATAGAAAACCACGAGGATTTTTATTGAATCTTCGTGGTTTTTTGTTTAACTTAAAAATATGAAAACTGGTGCAATACAACAACAAGCTTCTGTTCTTCCTGAATCGAATGTGAAATTATTAAAAAATGGCAGTTCAGTTCTTGTAAGAGTTATTTCAAATAAAGGAAATGGAAGATATGAAGGTTCTGTTGCTGGAGTTCGTATTTCTTTTTCTGCAAAAAATCCTCTTTCTGTAGGGCAGTCATTTGTTGCTACAGTAAATCAAAATAAAGGAATTCTTGAGTTGATTCCTAAACTTCAGCGTCAGCAGTCTTCTTTATTAAATCTTGTTTCAGATGGTCAGATTTCAAAATATTTATCTGATCTTGGATTAGTTCCTGATAATCTTTCTTTTCATCTTTTAAAACAGCTTAAGCAAAATAAAATGGAATTTAATGAATCTGTATTGAATCGTGTTCATAAACGTGCTATGCAGTTCTCTGGGAAAGAAAAAAATGCTTCAGAAATTCTTTTAATGCTTTATCAGAAAGGAATCAATCTGTCTGATGAAGAACTTAATCATTTATTAAACAGTTTTGAAAATGTGGAACCAGATGAATTAATTTCAAAACTTAACAAAATAAAAAAATCCTGGATTATTCTGCCATTTAATATTGTTGATAAAAATGAAGATGAGTTTGGAAAAGGCTATGTAAAAATTCTTCAAGACGAAGGACGAAATGTTTTAAAAACTGTAGTTAATTGTATTTATCTGAAAAATACTTATTCATTTCTAGTTGATTTTCAAAGCAATCTTCCTGTTTTAATAAATATGCATATTTCAAATGTTAGTAATGAAAATGCAATAAAAACTAATTGCCATAAACTAGAGGCTATATTC
>JALEPQ010000058.1 GCA_022768685.1 Spirochaetia bacterium | reverse complement strand
AAACATGTAAAACAATTACTGCAAAAGTAGCAATGATTCTCAATAAATCTGCATAAACAATTCTTTTATTTGAGTTTTCCATTTGAATCTTAGCCATAATGCGCTTATTGTAATAAATTTTATGTGGTCATTCAATTCTTTAAAAAAACTTTTGTAAAAATTAAAAAAGAATTTGGGCAAAAAATGGGGATAGACCTTGAAGAGAACTTTGAAGTTTAAAAGAGGGACAGACCTCTATTAATTGGAAGTTGTGTATTAAAGGATAATTAAAGATGTACAAAACCGGCGGGATAAAAATGTTAAACTCAAAATTCTATATTTCTATAAAACTACCAGCCCTGTGGGCTGTGAGCATAACAATTGGTTGTACCGCACGCGGCTTGACTGCCTGTCGGCTACGAACCTTTGTTATGTGTTATTTATTCATTCTTGTAACCAAGAATAATATTTAAAATTCCCAATGCCGCTATTTGTCTAGCAACCTTCTTTTTTGACTGTGCAGAAGAATTTATCCTTCCACCGTAACCGTCAACTGAACATGTACAAAACCATTTTGGACTTCCATCTTTATTACCACCTTTGTAATCATATTTTGGTGTAGGAATATATTTATTTTGATTTAAAATTGTTAAACTTTGAACGGCATTATCAAAATCAACTTTTCCTACAAGTTTTCGCATTTCCGATACTTTTTTATCAGATTTATTATTCCGTGTTGATGTTCCATTCCACTCAAGCATTGTGCTACAGACCTTATCAATAACTTCATTTTGAAAATTACAAGCTAAAGCGACAGCTCCTACTATTGATTCAAACAAATCTTCTTTTGCAGCCTTTTTATTTCTTACATTGTTATTTTCGTCCGCACCACCAAGTATAAGAAATTGAGTAAATTTTAGATTATCTATATGACGAGATAATTCATTCCCATTAACATACTTTTTCTTTATTTCTGTTAAGTCTCCTTCATTTTTTGAAGATACAAACTGAAAATTTTTTGTAAAAGAACCAAATTGCTTATACACAGGATTGCACATTTTTCTGACAAGAAAATAATCGAGAACAGAATCCCCAATAAACTCTAATACTTGATTATTCTGCCATTCAGGATGTTCTTGAGAATAAGAGCGGCGAACAAAGGCTTGTACCAAAAGTTCGTTTTTTTCTTCTGGAAAATTTTTCCAACCAATCGAATTCTTTATAGAATTCAAATTTGATTTTAATTGTTTGATTGTCATAAAATACCTCCACTGACAATTTAAATGAAGGCACCTCGAGCCTATGGTTTTATTATTTTTAAGCCCGATTATTCAAAATAAATTTTATTAAACATCAAATTTTATACAGTACATTAACAATGTAACCATAAAAATCAGTCAGTTTAAACTAATTATTTTGAAAATTGTGCCCAATTTTTTTATTAAGCGCCCCAGTGCGGGCGTCCACATAACAATTGCTTAAACCGCAAACCGGCTTGACCGGTTTGTCGGCTTTGAAACTTTGTTATGTGATTATTTTATCATACAACAGAGTTTAAAGAAATAATTTGAGATTCTAGATTCATTTTGGATTCAATAAGTTTCTTTTCCAAGTCTTCATAAACCTTTATATTTTTTTCATAGAATAAATTCTGTTCTTCAATAGGAATATATTCTATGTAGTACTCCATTAAATCTGTTGGATTTATTGTTAATTTTGAAGTTCCATCTGCTAAGTCCGAGCGAATCTGCTCTCTTATACTTTCCAAGTAATACTTATAGAATTTTAAATTTAATTTATACTTTTCATTTTTCGCTCTGAGGATTATACATAGATTACTTGCAATAAATTTTCCATTTACATAATGTGTACGTCCTAAACTTCCTGCTGCTGCAACTGCATAAACTAAAGCTTCACATTCATGATCATATTCCGAATGTTTTTTCCATTCACTTGATGCTGTAATAAAATCATATTCTCCTGAATCATCACTTTGTTCACTTGCAAGGCTACCTTTTTCAGGAGAACGAAATAAATCTCCTATTTTTACCATTTCATAATGACTATTTTTCTTTTCTCTAAACCCGGAACAATTTAATTCAAAGCCTTTATATATAAATCTTTTCTCACATATTTTTTCAATTTCTGATTTATTTCTGATACAATCCAAAAGAAAATTTTCTTTATTTGGCCAATCTTTGTTTTTATCTACTCTTCCTTTATGCTGGATTGATACGAAACCATCATCTTCTAGATTATAGAATAAGACCGCATCTTTTTGATTATGTGGAGTTTTTGTAAATCCAAAAATAGATGTATTAACAGTTCTTTTCTGCTCTGTGAATAATTTTTCTGGCATTCTTATCACAAAATCTAATCTAGCCATTTTTAATAATTTTTCAGTCAACCCATTTTGATTATGAGTCAACGTTGGTGTTGGCATGATTATTATTAGTTTTCCGTTTGGCTCCAAATATTTTATTGCATGAATTGTAAAATCAATAGATTTATTATCTTCATACGGAGGATTTATAATTACTTTCGTAGGCTTTTTCGTCTTTATAAAATCAAATAATTCTTTTGAATCACTGTCTATAATATTTTCATGTTTATCATATAGAATACTACTACGATATATTAAATTTGTTCTCCCGTCGCCATGTAAAAACATATTAGAACATGCCAATGCAAAGAGAACAGAATCTGTCTCAAAACCTATAAGTTGCCTTTCTTTGATTTTTTCAATTGTTTCTTCATTTCCATGTGCAAGTTTTATCAATGTTTCCATAGATTCCATTAAAAATCCACCAGAACCTGTACATGTATCTAACACAACATCATCAACGTTTAAATCAGCAAGTCTTACCATTAACGACTTTATATGATCAGGCGTTATAATAATATTTTTATTATCTACTTTACCTGCCTTTGAAAGAAAGATTTTATATGCACGTCCAAGAATATCTTGTTTTTCCTCATTTTCAAAAGGAATGAAAATATTTTCTTCAATATTTTTTATGAGTGTTTTATAACGCAATAGAGAATAATCTATTGTTTTTATGAAACTAAATTTATCTTTCCAATTGTATTCTTTGCTCAAATTGTTAATTTTACTTTTTAGCTGCCTCGTAATTGCATCAACAATTGCTTCATTAAGAATGTGCGCTTTTAATAACTTTGTATTTGAGCTTTTAGCTTCTTCTTCAGAAGGTTCTTGAATTGATTTGTATGAGTTACGAAAAGTTCTATCTTTAAGAGCAATCATTAAACCGGAAAAAAACAGACTTCTTTCTGTATCTCTTACAATATTTTCTGTTTGAAATTCTTTATTTAGAGCATGTAAAGTTTTAGTTAAATGTTCTTCCGTTGTAGTTTCAGTTTTTTTAGATTTTTTATAAATCTTCTCAAAGGTTGAAACTGACATCAAAACCATGTCTATATCTAATAGAGAGGCCTTTATATCTCCATAATACTTTTTATAATATGTTACTTGTAAATCTTCCTCTGTCTGTCCAGATACTGCAATTCCAAGCATATCCTTTTCGATAAGATTATGCTCCATATAGAATTGTACTTCTACTTCTGCATCTTTATGTTTAGAGGCTTTTGCTTCTACGATAATTACAAAATTTTCTTTATCAAGGAAGAAGTCTGGATAACCATCTTTCCCACTATCTTTCTTACTTTTAAAACCAAATTCTTTTGGAATTGCTGATTTTTCTATAAAAACATCAGGACCATAGAATTTTCTAAAAAGATTCTCTGTGATTGTTTCACTATCTTTTGTTTCCATATTTTCTTTTTCCTTTTGGTATGGATACGGAAAATATGCTATATGGATTGTATATTTTTATTTAAAAACAAAAGCGCCCCAGTGCGGGCGTCCACATAACAATGTTTTAAACCGCATTTTTGCCGAATGGCAAAAATGTCGGCTTTGAAAACAGTGTTAGGTTTTGTTTACATAACAGGAACAATTAATTTCAAATTTAATTCTTTTATCTGATTAAAGCCTTTGTCCGCTGTAATCAGTGGAATATTATTTACAATTGCTGAAGCTGCGACTATAGCATCAGGAAGTTTTGTTTTATACTTTTTACGAATTTCAATAGTTTTCTCTTTTATCTCATCAGAAATATTTATTTCATTACAATCAAGCAAGAGTGATTTTATGTTATTTTCCTCACTCTCTGTTATCCCAGAAAAAGATAACAATTCCATTTCTGATATAATAGAAAACGCTAGTTTATTCTGTAAGAAAGGACTCATACATGGATTACCATTCAAAAGGTAAATTAATGCATTCGTGTCAGCTAAAAGGTCAATTCCATTCATTTCTCATTTCCTTTTGAATGGAAAGGCCATCTTTTTTGAAATTTACAGAACCAAAATATTTTGAAAGATTGGGAGTTTTTTTAGTTTTTACAGTCTGATTATAGCGATATAAAACAAACTGAATATAGTTTTCAATATCAACGAGACATTCTTGTGGAACAGATTTTATTTGTTCAACCATTGTATCATAAGACATAATGACCTCCTATCTGCAACTTTTTTTATATTATATCATGAAAATGCTATTTTTTCTATAAAAAAATCCAGTCAAGCTTGACTTGACTGGATTTTTATCCTTTTTACAGAATTTCAAATGTCATAACACAATTCATTCCTGCACCAGGACCTTCTATTGAGATACGTTTAACATTAGCAAAGGTTTCGAATTTTAATGACTGTAATGCACTGCAAATATTTGGCATTCTATTGCGAATTCCAAGTTCATTGCGAATATCACCAGCACGAATTCTAATTATTTTCTCGCCCTTAGCACGGGATGGAATAATTCTTGTATCTCTGCAATATTCTCGAATTTTGTCTGCTTGTGATTTTTCCATATCTTTCTCCATGAAAATTAGAATTGTAAATAAATTTCACCTCGACTAACACCAAGACAAAATTCTTCTGCTGTGTAATTATGCTTATCCATAAACAAATAGACATCTTGTCCATGATTTAGCTGAATATAATTTAAAATTCGTTGGAGTGCAGCAGCACTTATTCTGCCTTGCGAATACAAATTATTCGCACCTACGGCGATATAATCAACTGCCTCACTACCACGATATTCTGTTACAGGGTCGATTTTTCTTTTTGGTTGTGCACTTGACTCTGCAGCCGCTGCCAGTAAATCATCATGTCCTGTTATTTTTCCTTCTTGAACAATCTTTGCCATCCATTCTTGGATAGGTGTTGAAAATTCTTTCCAATGCGGAATTCTTGAAATAATGATTTCATAAATATATGGATAATTTTCTTTCCAGTAAAATAGAGGTCTTTGTCTTAATTTTTCTCCATAAGCTAATTCTTCTCGTTTTATCTGATTTTTTGATGATATATTTCCGCCTCCGGTTGTGCCACCAAACATAAATAGAATTGTATTTGCATATCGGTCTGCAATAGTTTGCGGGTAAATTTCATCAATGTTATCTATATAAATTTTCTTGGCGTTGTCTGCAATAAAAAAAGAGGTTTTATACTTTGGATTTCCGAAAAAATCATAACCGTTAGATGATTTTTGAGATTGATAATTTGTACACCAGAAATAACGCCAGTCATTTTCTACTTTTTCTGAAAATACCATTATATCTACAGGACGTAATTTATCTCGTCCAAAATCAAATTTATCAGTGATTTGATCAAGTAAAACAACAGCCGTTTCACCATTACACAAAACAGGAGTAATTTCAAAATAGGCATTATCTATATCATTCTTGATTTTATATCCATTTGAATTTGTAACAGCGTTTGTTGGAACAGATACGCAACTTACAACTAATAAAACTATTACAGATC
>JALEPQ010000017.1 GCA_022768685.1 Spirochaetia bacterium | reverse complement strand
AAATTATATCAGATTCTATTCATTATTTTTTATTTTTTTATATTGGGTGGCTTTTTGCTACGCAAAAAACAGGCTATTCGCCCTTCGCTAACGCTCATCCGCTTCCCTCGCTTCGCTCAGTCCAGTGGACTGCTTCGCAGGAGCTACTATCCTTGCCACGGATTAAAAACAAGGTCTGTCCCCAGTTTTGTTTTCTGACCCCGATTATTGGACACTTTAACTAGGATAATTTTAAAAACCTTTAAATGGACTTGCACATTTTTCTTCTGGAATGAGCATTTTGATTTTAAGCTTACAGGAAATTTACCGGCAGTCTGGTGTTAAATATTTAATCAGAAAATTTGATATTATTTTTTTGATTATATTTATTGAAGAATTTTAATATCTTTAGTAAATGATTAAGATTTTCAGAATCATCTTTATTGAAAGTATTCCAATAATTATTATCATCTTCGTCATCAAAAAGTTTCATTTGATGTGTTGCTGCATTTCCTGAAATTCTAATCTGGTGCATAGCATAAGCCAGTTCTCCATTAATAAATTTACTAGCTTTTAGTTCTTTTATAATATTTGCAAGTGAATAATTTTTTTCATCAATATATTTTTGAACAAGATCTGAAAATGTAGCCTTTATCTGTAATTCCAAAACTGACCTAAAATCTACCAAAGAAAGAGGCCATTCGGAATCAGCTCTTGAAATTGCAGACAAACAAACATATCTCACAAAATCATCGAGATATACATATTCATAAACTTTTTGAAATGTATACCATAATAATTCATGAAAATTATTTTTATCAAAAAACTCATCAGCATTTTTATTAGCTGTAAGTCTATCAATTGTATGTTGTGCAACATTTTTCCAGTGTTCTACAGGGAATAAATCTTTTGCTAATTTGTATTCTGCTAATGCTTTATTTTTTTCATGTCTATACTCATAAGATTCTGCAATCGCATAATGAATCATTCCATCTTTTTTTTTATTTTCATATTTTCTAGATAATGTAGCTAAATATTCATTTCCTTCATTTTCGTCTAATGAATATAAACTGTTAGCTTTTATAGATTTTTTCCAAATATCACGCCAAGTAGACATAAAGACCTCACTACTCAAAATTGTATATCAATTTTTAATTTTAAGTTAACTCTTTTATAAATAAGGTTTAGAAACCATCAGTGCAAATAAGCATTCTCATGTTATAATAAAAAAATATTAGAAAACTTTGTGGCTTAAGGGGCATTCGTTTATGACTAAAATAGTATTTGTTACTCTCATGATGGCTGATGACATGCATAAAAGACATTTTCCTGTAGATGGTAATTCCGTAATTGAATATCCAGGAGAAACTTATTATGCAATCAACTCAGTTCTGGCTCTGCCCCTAAAAAAGATGATGATGTAAAAATTATTCTTCTTGAAACAAATGCTGGCGAAAAAGCCGGAAAGAAAAATGCAATCCCGCTTTAGGTCTTGGCCAAGTGTAAACTTGTACTTCCGCGGGAAGTTTGTTGTTACCTGGAATATTCTTAAAGTCATCTGGTATACATCTTTAAAAACAGGTAAGTCATAATACAAAGCCATAAAATTTTCTAATATAGGGGATGACCAATAAGTTCAAAAAGTGTCATTTAATTGCAATACAAGAGATTGCCATGTCGAGTACGGCAATGACTCATGCTTATTGAACAGCCCCTTGTGTTATTATCTTTCAATAGCTCTTTTAACAGTATCAACAAGCATAAAATAGCAAAGTTCATTATCATTCAGTTTTATAAAACCATAATGTTCATAAAAAGTTTTTGAGGTTTCTTTTGCATCTACAAGAATAAAGTAAACACCTGTAATATCAGAAACCTGAACAATTTTCATAAATGCCTGTTTCAAAAGATCTTTGCCTAGTCCTTTACCTTTCATATCTTTGCTAACTGCCAATCTTGCAATTCTAATTGCTGGAATCGGATATTTTGGAAGGCGAACCTTATACTCATCAGGAATTTCTTTATAACTTATTTGTGCGGTTGATAAGGTAAAATAACCACAGATTTTTCCATCATCATTTACCGCAACAAATGTTTTTCCAATCCCCAACTCATCATTCTTCAAGGCATAGCCGGAAAGAAAAGTATTTAAAGGTTCAACTTCACAATCAAATTTTTTTAATGAAGATTTAGACTGTATATCCTTTATGGAAACGAGTTTATATTCAGAAATCACTTGAACATTCCTTTTAATGCTTCATTTGGCTCTGGTGGATTTTCCAAAGCAGACATAACAAGATCTCTATCTCTGTTTGAAAGAATAAGCATTTCATTCTCAGCTATATCCAGTT
>JALEPQ010000009.1 GCA_022768685.1 Spirochaetia bacterium | reverse complement strand
CGTGATTTTTTACGCTGTTCCGTAATGTAATGAGAAACAGCAGTTCAATAGTTTCTATACCACAAAAAGCGTGTAGCGCATTATTGCGCGGTTTTGAATCACGCAACCGTGACTGGGAGCCAAAAAATCGGATTTTTGTTTATAATGCGTTTGCCCTGAGTCAATTATTGATTTTAGATGGTAGGGAACAAGTAATATCTCTATGGTATATTAGCTCTTATAAAAAGTTTTCTTCATTCCTTCTCGCAGGTTGAATTCTACGGATTTCCATAACATTATCAATTACAACATACCAGACTGTATAATTTACGACATTGATTCTGCGATATGGATGTTCACGATTCTTAGTAAATGGCCAGATGGCAAAAGATTCAGGTCCATCTTCAAGACGTTCAAAGATTGCTTTTTCGATTCTATTAAGTGTATTTTCAGCGGCAATAGGATTTTGATATTCATTCAAAATAAAATTAATTGCTTCAGACAAATCCTGTTTTGCAATTGGAAGGTATCGTAATGTATATTCCATTTATTTTGCACTTATCTGATTACGAATAGCTGAAAAAACCTCTTCATGTGTATAACGAGTTGGATCAGTTTTTGCCTGCATATCAGCTTCATCTAACTTTGATTCAATATTATCAGTAAGGCGGTCATACATTTCAAGGCTCATAACAACCATTGAACCATACCCATTTTTTGTAAGGAATACAGGAGCTTGTCGTTCAGCAACCAGAGTTTCAATTTCAGCGAATTTATTTCTCAAATCTGATACAGGCCTAATATGTGTCATGATATTACCTCTCTTATGCTTTATTTTTTTCTCTATCATAATTATATCAATATTTTATCATTATAAGCAATCATAATTTTACAGGTCACCAGAAGTCCAGGCACTTTTTCCAATTTTTCGAAAAATTTAACCGCAGAATATTTAGGTATTTGCGGTTAAAAACGGTTAAATGTCAATAAAAACATAAATCTTATCAAGCAAAAGGAGTAAAATTATGCTTTTTAATGACTTATGTTATGAGTGGCTGGAATGGAAGAAACCATTTGTTAAATACGGCTGGACAAGTATTCGGTTGCTGTTCAAACTTCTACACTGAACAGATTTAATCGTCGTCCGTCAAAAAACGTGGCATTCAAAGCTTTCCAGACTATCAAATCGATTATTTCTTAAGGACAGAGACACCACAAACTCAGATATTTTGAATACAAGTTCCAGTATGTCAAATATTTCGAGAATCCAATGAGGCAAGACATGTTACGCCACCGCTTCAATACACTGATGAAACATCTTGAAATTACAGGCATCAGTAAGCATCACACTTGACCGCTATGTTCATCCAAGCAAAGAAGAAAAACGCAAATGCATGAATATTTATCCTGCACTAAGATAAAAAATTACCCGAAGATGATTTTTATTAAAATCTCTGGGGTATCAATTAATTCCTCCTCAATACATCTTCAAATCTTGTTATAAAAGATTTCATATAGTATTCCCTTCTTGGTTCAGTAATGATTTCATATCCGTTATGCTCATTTGGAATTGATTTTATAAAATCAACAATTGTATTCAGATTTTTTTCTACAAGGGCAATATTTTTTTCGACTGCATCTTTTAACAGTTTTACCTGAACCCCTGGTATTTTAGTTTCCTCTTACGCAATCGGATACTTTAGAATCAGTTTATCTCTGGTAGAACTATCTATAGCTCCGTCTTTTAAGAATCTGTCAGCCATCATATAAAGCATATCTGCACATTCAAAAAACATCGGATCATTTGCCTGATCATATTCTTCAAGTTCTTTAATCGTATTCTTCATTGCTTTAGGTAAATCATTCACATCAATGAACACATCACCATTAATAAAATTGAATTTGGCAGGTGCAGAAAGTGTACTGTTTATTAAATCAAGAAGATTAACCTTTAATGTTTCTGCAATTTTTAAATTAGACTACAACCCTAAATCCACTTTTTAATCTTATTAAAAACAATAAAACTCAATCCGGCACTCAACATTTTGTCCGTCAAATTCTGAATAAAGCCAGAAATATAAATGCAAAACATTCGATTTGGAACCGCAGTAAACATTGCCTGTGCAACAACATCAGCCTGTGGACGGCCAGTTAAAGCACCATAAACCGCATCTGCAATAATGTTTCCTAAAATTGCATTTGAAATTGCAGCAAAAAATCCTGCCCACAAAAATGCATTCAGAACCTGCTCACTGTCCTTAGGATAATGTTTTTTAAAATACCAGAAGGTAAGAAAGGCAAGAATGGTAGTTGTTAAATGACAAAAAGTAAAAAGCGGAGAACTTCCCATAAAAATAACCATTGCCATATTAGACAAAACTGCACAAACAATTCCTGGAACAAAACCATACAAAGCCACAACTGAAATTGTAAGAATTGAATCCAGATACAACGGAATGTGGACAACCGCCGCAAACTTTGCACCGGCAAAATTTATGGCTGAACAAATCAATATAAAAGCCGAGGCAATAAAAAATTTCTTAAAATCAAATTTTTCAGTTATCATGCAATAACTCCAAGAGCCTGGGCTGCTTCAATTACATCAAGCCTGTCGTGTAAATCAAGCTTGCCGTAAATGTTTGAACGCTGATTTATGATTGTCTTTTCTGCCTTTCCTAAAATCTCTGCAATTTCCTTAGAAGTCTTTCCGCTTGCCAAAAGCTTAAAAACCTCCTGCTCTTTTTTAGAAAGCATCTTATAATTTTCAACAAGACTTAAAATGTCCGCGTCCTTATCATTCTGGTCGGCATTATCTTTGTTAAGCATAAGATGCATAATCTGGTTTGCCCGCTGATTATAATACAGGTTTCCGTCTGCCACAGCAAAAATTGCCTTTTCCAGCTCTTCAAGTTTTGAATCCTTTGT
>JALEPQ010000192.1 GCA_022768685.1 Spirochaetia bacterium | reverse complement strand
GAATGTATACAGTAAAATCTGTTACTCCAGCTGGATCTTACACAATTGAAGAAACAGTTGCTGTTGTTACTGATGAAAAAGGTGTGGATCATAATCTTAAAATGTGCTTCAAATGGCCAGTAAAACGTGCTGTTGACTGTTATGCAGAACGTTTAGCTCCATCTGAACCAATGGTTACACAGGTTCGTCTTATTGATACATTCTATCCTGTATCAAAAGGTGGTACATATTGTATTCCAGGTCCTTTCGGTGCTGGTAAGACAGTTTTGCAGCACACAACATCAAGAAACGCAGACGTTGATATTGTAATCATTGCTGCCTGTGGTGAACGTGCCGGTGAAGTTGTTGAAACAATCAAGGAATTCCCAGAACTTACTGACCCAAGAACTGGTCGTTCATTGATGGAACGAACAATTATTATTTGTAATACATCATCAATGCCTGTTGCTTCCCGTGAAGCTTCAGTTTACACATCTGTAACATTGGCTGAATATTACAGACAGATGGGACTTCACGTTCTTCTTCTTGCTGACTCAACAAGCCGATGGGCACAGGCTCTTCGTGAAATGTCTGGTCGTTTGGAAGAGATTCCTGGAGAAGAAGCATTCCCTGCATATCTTGAATCTTATATTGCTGCATTCTATGAACGTGCTGGTATTGTTAAACTTCGTGATGGTTCAACAGGTTCTGTAACTATTGGTGGTACAGTATCTCCAGCTGGTGGTAACTTTGAAGAACCTGTTACACAGGCTACATTAAAGGTTGTAGGTGCATTCCATGGACTTTCTCGTGAACGTTCAGATGCCCGTAAATATCCTGCAATCGATCCAATTATTTCCTGGTCAAAATACAAATCTGTATTACCAGAATCATGGGTTGCTTATGCCAGAAAAGTATTCTTAGCTGGTGTTGAAGTTAATCAGATGATGAAAGTAGTTGGTGAAGAAGGTACTACAACAGAAGATTATATTGAATATTTAAAGAGTGAATTCCTTGATGCTGTTTATATGCAGCAGAACTCTTTTGATGAAGTTGATGCTGCTGTTAGTGTAGAACGTCAGAAGTATACATTTAGAAAGGTAGTTCAGGTTCTTGGTTCAGATTTTGATCTGACTGATAAAGATACAGCTCGTGTATTCTTCAATCAGATGCGTCAGAAATTTATAGACTGGAACTATTCTGTATGGAATACAGACAAATTTAATGCTGCTGAAAAAGATGTAGATGCTCATTTTGCTTCTGCAAACGGAACTGTTCGTGAAGATGTTTCAGCTATGTTAAAGGATGGTGAATAATTATGAACAAAGTTTATAGTAAAATTGAATCCATCGTAGGTAGTGTAATTACAGTAAAAGCTGACAATGTTGCTTACGGAGAACTTGCTGAAATTGAGACTCGTTTTGGTAAATCTTTAGCAGAAGTAAACAAGATTGAAGGTGATATTGTTTCTTTACAGGTTTTTGCCGGCGGTCGTGGTATTTCTACTGGTGATCACATTAAATTTCTTGGACATCAGATGGAAGTTTCATTCTCTGATGACTTACTTGGTCGTATTTTTAATGGTTCAGCTGAACCTCGTGATAATGGACCTGCTCTTGCAGATTCTTTAGTTACAATTGGTGGACCTTCAGTAAACCCATCAAAACGTATTATGGCTAAACGTATGATTCGTACTGGTATTCCAATGATTGATATGTTTAATACACTGGTTGTTTCTCAGAAGCTTCCTATCTTCTCAATCTCTGGTGAACCTTACAATCAGTTGCTTGCCCGTATTGCTATGCAGGCTGAAGTTGACGTAATTGTACTTGGTGGTATGGGACTTAAATATGATGACTACTTATATTTCAAGAAAACTCTTGAAGATGGTGGAGCACTTTCTAAAACTGTAATGTTTATGCATACAGCTGCTGACCCAACAGTAGAATGTCAGAAAATTCCTGATCTTTCACTTGCTGTTGCTGAACAGTTTGCTTTGAAAGGAAAAGATGTACTCGTACTTCTTACTGATATGACAAACTTTGCCGACTCAATGAAGGAAATTGCCATTACACAGGAACAGGTTCCATCAAACCGTGGATATCCTGGAGATTTGTACTCTCAATTGGCTTCTCGTTATGAAAAAGCTGTAGACTTTGAAGGTGCAGGTTCTGTAACTATTCTTGCAGTTACAACAATGCCTGGTGATGATGTAACTCATCCAGTTCCAGATAATACAGGTTATATTACAGAAGGTCAGTATTACTTAAAAGGCGGACGAATTGAGCCATTTGGATCTTTGTCTCGTCTTAAGCAGAATGTAAACGGTTCAACTCGTCCAGATCATCGAGCTTTAATGGATGGTATGATTCGTCTTTATTCATCTTATAAAGATACTCTTGAAAAGAAATCTATGGGTTTCAATATGAGTAAGTGGGATGAAAAATTACTTACATACGGAAAGAAATTTGAAGATGGAATGATGGATCTTTCTAAGAATATTTCTTTGGAAGATGCACTGGATTTAGGTTGGAAAATTCTTGCTGAATGTTTTGAACCAGAAGAAACAGGTCTAAAAACTGCGTTAATTGAACAGTATTGGCCTAAAAATTAGTTGGAGTAGTGAATGGCAAAAATTAAGCTGACAAAAAATGAGCAGAAAGTACAGAAAGATGCCCTTAAAATGTATAAGCGATATCTTCCTACTTTACAGCTCAAAAAACAACAGCTTCAATCAGAAATTCGCACTATAGATGCTAAGGCTAAAGAAGTTCGTGCAGCCAGAGTAGCTCTTGAACAGGAGTTTAATGTCTGGATTGCAGTTTTTGGAGAACAGGAAGCTTTTACACCTGATATGGTAACTGTAAAAAATATAAAAAAAGGTTACGGTAATATTGCTGGTGTTACAATTCCTATTTATGAAGGTGCTGATTTTTCTCGTGGAGATTATGATTTATATGAAACTCCACTTTGGATTGATATGGCTGCCGACAGAATGGAAAAAGCTTTATCTTTAGATCTGGAAGCAGAAGTTCTTGATGAACAAGTTAGACTTCTTTCAAAGGAATTGAGAACAACTACACAAAGAGTAAATCTCTTTGAAAAGGTTAAAATTCCTGAAACAAAAGCTAATATCAAAAAGATTTCTGTATATCTTGGTGATGAACAGGTTGCTGCCGTTGTTAGAAGTAAAATTTCTAAGAAAAAACTTCAGAATGTTCAAGAAGATAAGGAGGCTAAATAATGATTTTACCCATGAAAAAAGTCTCTATTGTTCTTCTAAACAAAGATAGAGAAAATGCTCTAAAAGAATTAAGAAAAGCTGGATTAGTTCATCTTGAAAAAGTTGAAGGATCCAGTGATAAACTTTCTTCATATAAAGAAGCGTTTAATAATGCTTTAACTACAGAAGCAATTTTAGGTGAAATAAAAGTTCCTAAAAAAGCAAAGATAGCTGATGTTCAGTTAAATGATGATCAGGTTGTTTCTTTGTGTGCTGAAGTTTGTAAAAAAGCAGATGAAAAAAAACAGCTGATGGAAGAAATTTCTTCTGATACTACTGAACTTGATAGATTTTCTAATTGGGGTTCTGTCAGTCTGGAAGATTTTGAATATTTATCATCAAAAGGAATTCAACTTAAAATGTATGAAATTCCTGCTGATAAATATCATTCTATTGCTGACTCAATTGAAACAATACTTGTAAATAATGATAAAAAACAGGTTAGGTTTTTAATTGTAAATGGAGGAGAAGGTCGCCCGGAAGCACTTCTTCCTGAAGCTTTTGAAGTTGCAATGCCAAGATTATCAACTGATGATCTTATTGCTGAAATAAAAGCTGATGAAGAGAAAATAGATCAGATAGAAAAGTTCTTTACGGAAAATGTAAGTGCACTTTCTGCTATTTCTCGCTTTAAGAAGACATTAACATCAGATATTGAATTTGAGAATGTTAATGCTGGTATGGAACATGAATCAGATGGAAATGTAAATGATTTGGCATGGATTTCTGGTTATGTTCCTGCTGCTGATATTGAAGAATTCAGTAATGTTTGTAAGGAAAATCATTGGGCTTTAGCTTATGATGATCCTGCAGATGATGATGAACAAGTACCAACAAAACTTAAGAATAATAAATTTGTAAGTTTGATATATCCACTTACAGATTTTTTGGGTACAGTTCCAGGATATCATGAATATGATATTTCCGGCTGGTTCCTCTTATTCTTTACAATCTTCTTTGGAATGATTTTTGGTGATGGTGGATATGGTTTATTAGTAACAATTTTTGCTTTAATTATGGCAATAAAAAATAAAGCGTCTAAAAAACCTTTCTCTCCATTACTAGGTTTAGTGTTACTTGTTGGTTGTGCCACAATTGTTTGGGGTACTGTAACTTGTACATGGTTTGGAATTGGTCCTGAATATTTACCTGATTGGCTAAAATCACTTTCAATTCCTCTAATATCAAATGCACATAGTGAAAGAATATGGGTTCCATTCTGGGTAACAGAAGAAGGTGTTGGATTAACAAAAGATCAGAATTTACAGATTTTCTGTTTTATTCTGGCTTTATTACAGCTTTCTATTGCCCACATAAAAGCTACTGCAAGAAACATTTCTGAAAAGAATGGTCTTAAAGCTTTAGGTGATATTGGATCTTTATTACAGCTTGTTGGTATGTTCTGGATTGTTTTAGCTATGGTTGTAAACGGTCAAGTTTTCCCAATGCTAGGAGAAATTAAGGGCATTCCAGTAGGAAAAATAGAAGTGAGCTTAATAGCAATTGGATTTGTTTTAAGTTTTATTTTCTCAAACTATGAAGGAAGTGTAATCAAATCTATTCTTGCCAGTTTGAAAAATATTATTTCTGTTTTACTTGGAGTTGTAAACATATTCTCGGATATAGTATCTTATATTCGTTTGTGGGCTGTAGGTTTGGCAGGTGCGGCTATTTCTGATACAGTTAATACAATGGCTGGTCCTATTTTAGGTCATGCAATTTTGTTTATTGCTGCTGTTGCATTACTTGTTTTTGGTCATGGTTTGAACATGATATTAAACTTACTTTCTGTAATTGTGCATGGTGTTCGTTTGAATACTTTGGAATTCTCAACTCACTTGGGAGTTTCCTGGTCTGGAATTAAATTCCAGCCTTTCTCAGAAAAGAAATAATCTTTTTTGAATTAAATTATTAAATATAAGCCTGATGGCTTCTTAAGGAGAAATATTATGACAACAGAATTTTTTGGTATGCTTGGTGCTGCTATTTGTATGGGTATTGCTGCTATTGGTTCAGCAATTGGTATTGGAATTGCAGGACAGGGGGCAATTGGTGCTTGGAAACGTTGTTATGTAAACAATAAACCTGCTCCATTCATTTTGACAGTATTTGCTGGTGCTCCATTAACACAGACTATCTATGGTTTCCTTTTAATGTCTATTAAATTAAAAACTTTAGGTGCAGAAAACCCAGGTATGGCTCTTGGTCTTGGTATTGCTTCTGGTTTGGCTATGTGTTTCTCTGCTATTGCCCAGGGAAAAGCTGGTGCTGCTGGTTCTGATGCTCTTGGTGAAACAGGAAAAGGTTTTGCTCAGTACATCATGGTAGTAGGTCTTTGTGAATCTGTAGCTTTGTTCGCTATGGTATTCTCTATGATTGCATAGGTATAATTTTTTAAGATTTGTAATAAATCCTAAATTGAAAAGCATGACATTTATTAATGTTATGCTTTTTTTTGTTTCATCTTTACCAGGGCTTCCGCATTATAAACGCTTTTCCGTAATGTTGGCGCGAAGGAGCGGGGCGTGGTTCAAAAACACTCTTTTTGTGGCTGCTGCGAAGCGGCAGTTCAATAGTTTCTATACCACAAAAAGCGTGTAGCGCATTATTGCGC
>JALEPQ010000189.1 GCA_022768685.1 Spirochaetia bacterium | reverse complement strand
CGCATTATAAACAAAAATCCGATTTTTTGGCTCCCAGTCACGGTTGCGTGATTCAAAACCACGCAATAATGCGCTACACGCTTTTTGTGGTATAGAAACTATTGAACTGCCGCTTCGCAGCAGCCACAAAAAGAGTATTTTTGAACCACGCCCCGCTCCTTCGCACCAACATTACGGAAAAGCCTTTATAATGCGGAAGCCCTGAGAAATGTTGTAAATAAACATAAATTCTAGTAAAATTGATACATTATGAAAAAAGCATTGTTAGCACCATCTTTGCTTTCAGCTGATTTTTCAAATCTGTCTGAAGCAATTAAAATGATTGAAAATAATCACGGAAAAGTTGTTCATATTGATGTTATGGACGGTCAGTTTGTTCCTGAAATCACTTACGGGCAGCCGGTTGTTCGTTCTATAAGAAAACTGACAAAATTACCTTTTGATGTACATTTGATGGTAGAACATCCTGAAAATCAGATTTCTGCTTTTATTGAAGCTGGAGCAGACTGGGTTACATTCCACTATGAAGCAACTGCTCATGCACATCGTCTTATCCAGATGATTCATGAAGCTGGAAAAAAGGCTGGAGTTGCAATTAATCCTGGAACTCCTGTTTCTGTGTTGTCAGAAATTCTTGAATGTGCCGATATTATATTAGTAATGACTGTAAATCCGGGCTGGGGTGGTCAGAAAATGATTCCTGCCTGTGTAAATAAGGTTGTTGAACTTAATAAAATTAAGGCTGAGAAAAATTATAACTACATCGTTTCTGTTGATGGTGGAGTAAATAATCAGACTGTTCAGTCTGTAATAGATGCTGAATCTGATGTTATTGTTTCAGGATCTTCTTTCTTTAATGGCAGCCTGAAGTGGAGTGATAATGACTAAAAAAAGTATTGCGGCAATTATTTTTACTGCATTAATCAGTTTTTCGTCTTTTTCTCAAGATAATGGGCAATCTGCTTTTCTTGAAGGCTGTGTTGCTTATTCTCAGGGAGACTGGAATTCTTCTGTTTTTCTTTTAAAAAAAGCAGTTGCCTATCCAGAATCAGCTTCTGCTGATGCGTATTATATGCTTATAACTGCAGAGTTGAATAGTGAAAATGAAGCAGATGCTTTAGATGATTGCAATACTTTTTTACTCAATTACCCGGATTCATCATATGCACCTAGAGTTCAATATACAAAAGGAAAAATTTTATATTCTTTAGGGGAATATGAAAAGGCTATTATTGCTTTAAGTGATTTCTGTCATCAATATCCAAAAGATGATATGTACTCGTATGCATTATTTTATATTGGGGAATCTTTTTATGCAGTTTACAAATATGAAGATGCTGCAGAAATTTATGCAAGAATTGTTTCTGATTATCCGGATTCTGAAAAATGTGTGGCAGCCCAGTATAGAATTGAATCTATTTCCCAGCGTTCTCGAGAAGAAAAACTTTTGTATCTGTTAAAACAGACTGGTGAAGAATATCTTTCTGCTAAAGAAGATTATGAAAAGCAGATTCGTATGTATAATTCTGACACAATTGCAACTACACGAAAAAAACTTCAGGATTCACAGAAAAAAAATGAAGAACTTGAAAATCAGATAAATGACCTTGAAAGTCAGATTGCATCATTGCGGGCAGAAATGGAAAAAACTAATGCAACTCTTGCTGCTACTCAGCTGGAAAAAGAACAGATTCTTCTTGAAAAAAATCAGGCCGAAGCAAATGTAAAAACTGTTGTAGTTGAAGTTCCTGTAGAAAAAGAATCTGCAGTAGAAGATAAAAAGGAAATAAAAAAAGAAAAAGTAAACAGCGAATATGACAGTGATATTGAATTGTTAAAATACAAGGCTTTTGTTATTCAGAGTCTATTAGATCAGCAAAAGGAAGCTGAACAATAAAAAAAGGAGTAGATTATGAATATGAAAAATTGTAAAATTTTACTTTTAAGTTTAGTTGCTCTATTTTTAACACCTGTTTGTTTTTATGGGCAGGGAACAGATGGATCTGGAAAACAGGTTGCTTCCCAGCAGACTGCTGGTGAATCCATGAATCAGACTCAAACTCCAAAGAAAGAAAAAAAAGCTTCTAAAAAGCAGAATTTTGCAGGGTGGATTGATACATCTAAAAAAAATATTGATACAACAGTTGGTATTGTTGAATTAAAGACAAAAAATAAACTCGGCAGTTTTAATATTCTTGTTAAAAATGATGAAAATGCTTCAATTCCTGTAATCAACAATGGAAATGAATTCACTACTTCAGCTTTTTATCTGCGGGTAAATAAAAATATTTATAAATTATGCTCAAATTTAAAAACAAAAGTTGTTACAAGAACAACAAATTCAGGAATGGAAATTGCTTATCAGATTGATGATGTTGGTCTTGTGGTAATAAATTTTGAATGTATGCAGTCTCTGGAAAATGGAGACTTTGATTTATTAAAAGTTAATGCAGAAATTACCAATAAGGGAAAAAAATCTGCTGAATTTAGTTTGAAAGCAATTTTTGATACAATTTTAGGTGAAAGAAACGAATATCATTTTTATATCAGAAATCAAGTTCCAATTTTAAGTGAAACTTATTTCCGCTACCCAAGAATTGAGCAGTCAATTATTTCTAAAAATATATATGCTTCCATGGAGTTTTTGCTTAATGGATATGATATTACAACTCCAGATTTAGTTGCTCTTTCAAATTATGCAACTCTAGATACATCTACTTGGGAACCTGATATGCTTTCTTATAGAGCATTTGATACAGTTACTTCATATAACAATTCTGCAGTAGGAATTTTATGGCCTTCAAAAAGATTGAAGAAAGATGAGTCTATGAATGTGACATTCTATATTGCACTGGCAGCTGATGGTCGTGAACCTAATGGAAATGCATTTATTGACCGAATGACAAAACCTGAAGAAGATGAAATTGTTGAAGCAGATAATGATGTAAAGGAAGTTTCTGCTGAAAAAACAGAAGAAATACCTGTTGCTGAAAAAAATACTGAAACACCTGCTGTTTCTGAACCAAAAATAAAAGATGTTCCAAATGTTAAATTTGATATAGCTTCGCTTTCTAAAGATCAGTTTACTCCAGAATATATACAGGGTTTACTGAACAGAATTCAGTCTTTGGAAGCTTCTGATCCTGCATTAAACAGGGAAGAATTGTTGTTATTAAATGCAGAACTTGATGCTATTCTTGAGGCTTTGAGGTAACAGTTTTTTTATGTCAAAAGACGCACTTAGTATTGCCTGGACAGAAATGCGGCGCAGGCATTTTGCAACAGCTATTAAAATTCTTGAAAATCGTAGGGATATTTACGAAGATAATTTTGAATATTACCTGACATTGGGAATTGCATGTCTTTATGCAGGGGATATAGGGTTTGCTTCATCGTATTTTCAAAAAGCACGAAATATAAAACTTACAGATACACGACTTTTACTTGGTCAGGCTGCAATTTTTCTTCGAAGACGAGACTTGAACAGAGCCTTGCAATATTATCTTGAAATAAAAGAAAATGAACCGGGAAATAAGATTGCAACTGATGCAATTGAGTTTATAAGAACAAGTGGTGATTATGATAGAATTTGCAGATGGATTGATACAGGAAGAATTGAACAATTTTATCCTCCTTTAGGACCAAATCCTGATAAAATAGCTAAAATTACAGGATTTTCGGTTCTGATTGTTGCCCTTTGCGTTACATTGATTATATTAATACCAGGAAAGCCAAAATATACAGGTTCCAGAGCAGATTTGACAATACTGTCTTTAACTGAAGATGAATTAAATTCTCCAAAAGAAAAGAATTTAAGCAGTCAGTCTTATAATTATATTCTTTCTAATAAAGAAATTACAAAAAAATATAGTGATGCATTGAAGTATTTTCAGGAAGGTCGTGACAATGCTGCATTGATTGAAATTAATACAATATTGAATTCTGATGCAACACTTTCCATTAAGCAGAAAGCCCAGGTGTTGATGGGGTATCTGGAAATTCCTGATTTTGACACAATTAAAGATGTTCCTTCTTTTATTAATGTTTCTAAAAATCCTTCAATTTATCTTGATTGCTGGGTAGATTGGGGTGGAAAAATTTCTAATGTTAATATAAATGAAAATGGAAGCTTTACTTGTGATTTGCTTATTGGTGATGAAGATTTACAGCATTATGAAGGTACTGTAAATGTTAGATTTGATTCAAAACCAAATATACAGGTAAATCAATATGTCAAAATTCTGGGGAAAATTTCAAAAGACGGAAATAATATCTATCTTGCCGGAAGATCTGTATATCAGAGTATTTACAAATAATTTTTTATTATTTTTGTAATTTTTTTTCAGAATTTTTGTAAAAATGATACAAACGAAGCCATATTATATATAGGGAGGAAGGTGGCTAAATGGCAAAGGAAAACACAACAACCATGGATGTGTCGGAAAAAATGAAAGCATTGGAAGCTGCAAGGCTTCAGATTGAAAAACAGTTTGGTACTGGTTCAATTATGAGACTTGGAGATAAAGCTAATGCTCAGGGGATTGAAGTAATTCCTTCAGGTTCTATTTTGCTTGATGAAGCATTAGGAATTGGTGGGTATCCAAAGGGACGTGTAATTGAAATGTACGGTCCTGAAAGTTCTGGTAAAACAACTTTAGCTTTGCATGCTATCGCGGAATCACAGAAATTAGGCGGAGTTGCGGCTTTTGTTGATGCGGAACATGCATTGGATCCTGTTTATGCTAAGAATCTTGGTGTAAATATTGATGAGCTTTGGGTGTCTCAACCTGATACTGGGGAGCAGGCTCTGGAAATTACTGAAAATCTTGTTCGTAGTGGTGCTGTAGATATTGTAGTTGTAGACTCTGTTGCAGCTTTGACTCCTGAAAAGGAAATTGAAGGTGAAATGGGTGATGCAGTTATGGGTATGCAGGCTCGTTTGATGAGTCAGGCTTTGAGAAAATTGACTGCCGTTATTGGAAAGTCTAATTGTATTGTTATATTCATTAACCAGATTCGTATGAAAATTGGTGTGATGTTTGGAAATCCTGAAACTACAACTGGTGGACAGGCTCTTAAGTTTTATTCATCTGTGCGTCTTGAAATTCGTAGAGTTGAAACAATAGATGGTAAGGGCGATGAAGATGCTTTAGGAAACAGAGTACGCGTAAAGATTGTAAAAAATAAAGTAGCTCCTCCATTCAGAAAATGTGAACTTGATATTTATTTTGGTAAAGGAATTTCTGCCAGTGCAAGCTTGCTTGATTCTGCTGTAAAGCATGGCATTATTGATAAACGTGGTGCCTGGTATACAATGGGTGAGGAAAAGATTGGTCAGGGTAAAGAGAATGCTGTAAATTACATTGAACAGAATCCTGAACTTGCTGCTGAGATTGACAGAAAGGTTAGAGAGGAACTTTTTCCTGGACAGGTGATAAAGGAAGAGCCTAAGGCTAAAAAATCATCTAAAAAAGTAGAACAGCCTGTAGAAGATGACAGTCAGGGTGGTTTGTTTTAATTGAAACTTGTTATTTTTGGACTTGGATCCAATAAGCAATTCCTTAACAATTCTCCACTGGAAAATCTTGTGGCAGCTTGTAAGGAATTGCAGGCTATCTTAATTAATCCCGTTTTTTCATCAGTTTACAAAACTAAAGCTATGTATGTAGAAGATCAGGAAGATTTTTACAATATGGTAGCTTTAGGTTTTGTTTCTGATGATTTAGAACCAGAGGATTGCTTGCGTTTTATAAACAAAATAGAAGAAAAATATGGACGTAATCGTGATAAAGAAATACGTTTTGGTCCTCGAAGTTTAGATATTGATATAGAAGAATTTGGAGATGTTGTTATCAACACAGAAAAACTTCAAATTCCCCATATCAGAATTAAAGAACGCCCATTTGTTTTGATTCCTTTACTTGAGATTTTTCCAGAATATGCCGATGAAATAAAAAAGAATGAATATTTAGAAAGTCTTCTTGAACTGGAAAATAAAGGTGAAACTGAAGATGTAAAACTTTTTATATCAAGGGAAGATTTTTCTAAATTACTTTAATCACAGGCGGATGAAAGTATGGAAAAAAGAGAATCTGAATCAAAAACAGCAGTTGCTACAAAATCTGAAAATGGAAAACGAAGAGAATATCGTGCAGGTGAATTTGAAGGCCCGCTTGATTTGTTGTGGGCTTTAATCCGTGAAAGTAAAGTAAATATTTATGATATTCCTATTGCTCAGATTACGGAACAATATCTTGATTATCTGGATTATGCTGTAAAAACTGATTTAGGAGATCTTTCTGAATTTTATAGTTGGGCGGCAAAACTTATTCATATAAAAAGTAGAATGCTTCTGCCTGTGGAAGTTGCCTATGAAGACGATGATGATGAAGATCCAAGACAGGAACTTGTAGATAAATTAATTGAATATCAAAAATTTAAGAAACTTTCTGCTTTGATGGAAGAAAAGGAAGATGATTCTGAATGGAATTTTGAAAGGAAAAAAATACAGCGTGTACTCCCTTTTGATGAAGCTGATGACATGTGGGAACAGGTTGATACCTGGGAATTACTTTTAAAACTTCAGGGAATGTTCAAGTCGATGATGGGACAATATTCAAATGAAAAGATTTTGAATATGTATGAAGAAATATCTGTAAATGAAAAAATCACTTTGATGAATGAACTTCTTGAAGAAAAAAAAGAATGTCTTTTTACAGAGTTGCTTACAAGAAGTGGTAATCCAATGGATGTTGTATGTGCATTTATGGCAATTCTTGAAGCAGTAAAATTTAAGATGATTACTATCTTCCAAAACAGATTATTTGGTGATATAAAAATATGCGCCCGTGAAGGGAACTCAGGTTATGTTCCTGCTGAAGAGGAATTAACAACAAATTAAAAATATTTTAATCGGGAAAAAGAATGGAATTAAATAAAGAGACTGCATTGCTGGAGACTGTATTATTTTTGGAGAGTGAACCTCTTTCTGTAAAAGTTTTGTCGAATAAATCTCAACTTTCTGAAGAAGTTGTTGAAAAATGTCTTGATAATCTTAAAGAAAAATACGCAGATGAAAATAGTGGAATTGAGCTTTCAATGATTACAGGCGGATGGTGCCTTTCTCCAAAAAAAGAATATTGGGATGTTTTAAAGGAACAGTACGGAACAAAACGAGAGGGAAAACTTTCAAAATCTGCAATGGAAACATTATCAATTATTGCTTATTCGCAGCCAATTACCAGAGCTGAAATAGAACAGATTCGTGGTGTTAGTGTTGATAATATGATTCGATTATTAATTGAAAGAAATCTTATTAAAGAAGTTGGAAAAAAAGAAGTTCCTGGACGTCCAACTTTATTTGGAACAACAAAGGAATTCTTGAAATTGTTCAGATTAAACAGTATTTCTGAATTACCAAAACTGGATGAAGAAGAAGAGGATAGATTTGAACTTGCAAGATAATTCGGTAGAAAAAAAAGTTCGACTTCAGGCTTTTCTTGCTCATTGTGGAGTCGCTTCAAGACGTGCTAGTGAACAGATAATTTTGGATGGTCGTGTTTCAGTGAACGGAAGTGTTGTAACGGAATTAGGCACAAAAGTTTCTGAAGTTGATGAAGTTTGCGTAGACGGAAAAAAAATAGAACTTGAAAATCAAAAGCGATATGTTCTGTTGAATAAACCAGCCGGTTTTGTATGTTCCCTGTCAGATGAAAAGGGTCGTCCTGTTGCGGCAGATTTGTTGAAAGATAAATATTCTGAACGACTGTATAATGTAGGCAGACTTGATATGTACAGTAAAGGCATGATTCTTTTTACAAATGATGGTGATTTTGCTGCAAAACTTTCTCATCCTTCAAGGCAGATAGAAAAGGAATATATTGTAGAAACTAGTCAGGATGTATCTGAGGAAACTGCCAGAAAACTGGAACATGGAGTAAGAATTGAAGATGTATTTTATAAATGTGCCAGATGTCAGATTTTAAAACCAAGAAAAATAAAAATAATTTTAATTGAAGGAAAAAACAGAGAGATTCGTAAAATGTTAGAAAGTCAGAACATTGGTACAAGATCTCTTGTTCGTGTAAGAATAGGAAATGTAAATCTTGATGATTTAAAACCTGGAGAATCAAGGGATTTAACACAATCTGAAATAAATGGATTATTAAATCTTTGTAAATGAGTAGAACGGGAGAAGGAATATGATTATTGCAATTGATGGACCTGCTGGAACTGGAAAAAGTACGATAGCTCAGATGTTAGCTGAAAAGTTAAATATAACATTTTTAAATAGTGGTGGATTTTATAGAACACTAACAACTGCCATTCTTGATGAAAACGTTGATTATACAGATGAAAATGCAGCTTTGGAATGTTGTAAGCGGCAAAAAATAGAGTATACCAAAGAAAGTCATTTTATTTTAAATGGAAAAGATATTACAGCTCATCTTCATGATGATAGAATTGCTAAAAATGTTGCTCAGGTCAGTGCTATTGTTTCAATCAGACATTATGTAAATGATTTGATGAGAGAAATTACAAAGTCATTAAGTATTGTTTGTGAAGGACGAGACATGACAACTGTGGTTTTTCCAAATGCAGAATATAAAATCTATCTGGATGCTTCTGTTGAAGTCAGAGCAAAAAGACGTTTTGATCAGGGTGTAAGCAATATGACTTATGAAGAAATAAAAGAATCAATTGCTCAACGTGATGAAATCGACAAACATAAAAAGGAAGGAGCATTGCAAATTGCACCAGATGCACTTTACATTGATACTTCTACCTTGACGATAGAAAATGTTTGTGAGATAATATATAAACAAATTTCATAAAAATTAAAGGTTCGACTATGGAAGAAATGGAAGTGGAAAAGGAAACATCTCAGAACTCCAAAGGTGATTTCCAGACACAATTAGAGGAATCCCTCAAAGAATTTAATGCACCACAGGCTGGTCAGATGGTAGAAGGTATTGTTGTACAGGTTACTAGTGACTATGTTTATGTTGATGTTGGTGACAAATCAGAGGGCTTAAT
Source organism: Spirochaetia bacterium (assembly GCA_022768685.1). Lineage (GTDB taxonomy): Bacteria > Spirochaetota > Spirochaetia > Treponematales > Treponemataceae > Treponema_D. Next base: position 12,254 of record JALEPQ010000189.1, on the reverse strand, counting down.
CCCTGTATCGGAGTTTGCAGATAATCTGCCTAAAGAAGGGGAAACAGTTCAGGCATTGTTGACAGGCCACAGTTCAAATGGTCCTGTGCTATCTAAAAAGAAAGCTGATTCAAAACGCTACTTAAAAGAAATTCAGCAGGCTTGGAAAGATAAGACTCCTGTTGATGGTACAATTGTAAAAGTAGTAAAGAGTGGTTACGAAGTTAACCTTGGAATTGACAAGACTGCATTCTTGCCAATTAGTCAGGCTGACAGTGAAAAAGTTGAAAAACCTGAATCATTACTTGGTTTGAAATCTAAGTTCTATATTGAACGTCTTTATTCTGATAATAAATTAAATCCAGTTGTTAATCGCCGTAAATATCTTGAAGAAGAAATCGATTCAAAACGTGATGCATTCTTCCAGACAACTCAGATTGGTGATACTGTAAAAGGTACTGTAAAGAGTTTTACAAGCTTTGGTGCTTTTATTGATCTTGGTGGATTTGATGGTCTTCTTCATATCAATGATATGTCATGGGGACATGTTGCTCGTCCAAAGGACTTCGTAAAGAAAGGTCAGGAAATTGAATTAAAAGTTATTCGTCTTGATCCAGCAGAAAAGAGAATTAATCTTTCTCTTAAACATTTCACTGAAGATCCATGGATTCACTTTGAAGAAAAATATCACTTAAATGATGTTGTAAAGGGAAAAGTAACAAAACTAACTGAATTTGGTGCTTTTGTTGAACTTGAAGAAGGCATTGAAGGTCTTGTACATATCAGTGAATTCTCTTGGACAAAGAAAATTAATAAACCTGGTGATATGGTAACTGTTGGACAGGAAGTAGAAGCAATGATTCTTGGATATGATATTCAGGAAGGTCGTGTTTCTCTTGGTTTTAAACAGGCAACAGAAAATCCATGGGAATCTATGGGTGATAAATATCCTGTTGGAACAAAAATCACTGGTAAAGTTGTTAAGCTTACAAATATTGGTGCATTTGTTTCTATTGAAGACGGAATTGATGCATTCCTTCATGCTGATGATATTTCCTGGACAAAGAAGATTAAGCATCCTGGAAGCGAATTAACTGTTGGACAGGAAATTGAAGCTGTTATCATTGAATGTGATGGCGAAAATCATAGAATTAAGATTGGTATTAAGCAGCTTACTGATAATCCATGGAAGGCATTTGCAGAAGAATATAAAGCTGGATCAACATTAGAAGGTGAAGTTACTTCTATTACTGATTTTGGTGTATTTGTAAAAGCTCCAAATGGTATTGAAGGTCTTGTTAATAAAGCAAATCTAAGTGATGAAAAAGATGTTGCTTATGAAGATGCTGTTGCTAAATATAAAGTTGGTGACAAAATCAATGTTTACGTAGTAGATGTAAATGTTGAAAAAGAAAAAGTTGCATTCTCTGTTCGTGAATTCAAGAGAAAGCAGCAGCGCGATGAAATCTCACAGTATATGGATTCTACATCTGATGATAATGGTTCTTATACATTCGGTGATGCTTTCAAAGCAATGAAAAATGACTAATATTTATTAAATATTAAATCTTATTTTCTTGAAAAAACGCATTGTAAGTTTGTTAAGAGCCTGCAATGCGTTTTTGTGCGTTATAGACATTCTTAAGGTTTAACTTGGAAAATAATATAAGAATCAAAAGTAAAGTTCAGCCCATAGTTGGCAATTCGGATTTTACTAAGAAAACTTGTGAAATTATTAGTTCTGTTTCTCAGAATAATGCTTCTGTGCTTCTTATTGGAGAGCGGGGTACTGGTAAAAGATTAATTGCGCAGCATCTTCATTTTGCTGTTTCACAGGATAAAAATGATTTTTATGAAATAAATTGTAAATCTTTTTCATCAGCTGATGTTAAAATGATGTTTGATGGACTTACAAGATTTATTCAGTCTGGTAAGAAAATTACAATTTTTATTAATTATATAAATGATTTACCTCTTGATTTGCAAAAGGTTATTGTTGATTCTGTTAAAACTTTAAGAGATCATCAGATTAATTTTAAGCTGATTTGTTCCAGTGAGAAAAATCTTGAGGATCTGGTAGAAATTGGTACTTTTATGCAGGAACTGTATTATCAAATTAGTACTATTTCTATTAATGTATTGCCCCTAAGGCAGCGTAAAGAAGATATTTTGCCTATAGCAGAATTTTATTTGAATAAGTTTTCAAAGCAATCTGGATACAAATTTGAGTACTTTTCTGAAAATGCAAAAAATGAGTTGTTGAAACAATTCTGGAAAGGAAATATTGATGAATTGATTAATTCTGTGCAAAGAGCATTTATTGTAGGTGAAGAGCCTGCCATAAAAACTGCTGACTTAGGATTAATGAATAATCAGAATCCTGTAACCAACAGTCTGGAAAATGATTTAAAAGATAGAAGTTTAAAAAATGCAATTGATACTTTTAAACGTGAATATCTTATAAAAATCTTGAAAGAAAATGATTGGAATCAAACTAAAACGGCCAGAATACTTGGAATACAACGAACTTATGTGATAAGATTAATGAACGAATTGAATATTCGTTAAAAATATTAAAAATTGAGGAAAATTATGTCAGAAAAAAACGAAAAAAAGACTGCCAGTTCAAAAGTGACAGTTTTTTTAGATACCAATAAAAAGGTTATTATTATTTTTAGTGTAGTTGTTTTAGTTGCGTTGGCAGCTTTTATTTGCTGTGAAGTGGCTTTATCATCATCTCATAAAAAGAATCTTATTAAGATTGATGAAATTTCTTATACATTGACTAATAATTCTTCTGAATTAAGTGAAGAAGAGTTGACAGCTAGAAGAACTGCTGCATTGGATTCATTAGCTGCTTATACAAAGAAAAGTGGAATTACTGGAATTCGTGCTAATATGTTAGCTGCTGATTTATATTATCAAGTTAATGATTATGAAAATGCAGTTCTTTGTTATGAGGCTGCTGCTAAAAAAAATAAAGGGTCTTATACAAATCCTGTGAATGCATATAATGCTGCAGTTTGTTATGAACAGTTAGGAAATGTAGAAGAAGCTTCAAAAGCCTATAAAACAGCTGCTTATTCGAAAAATCAGGTAATCGCTAATCATGCTAAATTTAGTTATGGAAGAACTTTAGAAGCTTTGGGAAATACTGATGAAGCTGTAAAAGTTTATACAGAATTAGCTGAATTGGAAAAAGCTGATGACTGGTCAAGACTTGCAAAAACACGATTAATTTCTATTTCTAAATAAAATTATTTGAGCTTAATTTATGAAAAAGACACACATCAAATTACTACTAAATATATTTTCGTTGATTTTTGTGTGTCTTTTTTTATTTTTAAATACTGGGTGTGGACTTGAAACTTATGTAGTAATTGATGCTCCTATTAATGTTAGTCACAAACCTGTATATACTTATGAGTTTGACGAATCATATTTTCAATTTACAACCAGAGAACCTTCTAGTGAAGATGCATATCCTGGATATACTTTCTTAGGAACTGATGTTTATTATAAAATTTACTCCAGTTATTCTACCATGACTTCAGAATGTTCTGCTTTAGAAAGTATTGCAAGCAGTTCTACTTCCAGCAGTAATGCACCTGATAAATTAATTTATAGTTATAGTTTTAAAAAATTAAAGTTAAGTAATTATTATGGAAATGTTTTAATTCCTCCTTCAGAAAATTATCTTCCTCAGGAAGTGGAAATTCGTCTTTCAAATTATCAGAACAGCAATGAATATTCAGCAAGAATCAAAATTGATGGTTCAACTGTTGGTGTTCCTCTTAGAAATAATGATTCTGAACTTTCTTTTGATTTTGGCCGTACTTCAGATAATCCAAATTTGAATAAAGTTCCTGTAAATGGTGATGAAGATGTAAAATATACCTCTGTTTCTAATAATGGTGAGTGGTATGTTGCAATGTTTGCAATTGCTTCTGCTCGCGATGCTACTTATACTACCTATTACAGTAACATTTTATATCTTGGAAGTGTTACTATTGATGCCAATAGTTATGATAACTAAAAAATCTTTTACTGATTAAAAAAAATTAAAAACGAATAAGAGTTTAAAAAAAAGACTTGCAATTTCTTGCAAGTCTTAAGTGATGCTTGAGAGAATCGAACTCCCGACCTACTGCTTAGAAGGCAGTTGCTCTATCCAGCTGAGCTAAAGCACCGTGTTTGAATAATATACTATAAAATGAATTTTATTTCAATAAGTAATTATACAATTTAACGAAATTTATTATTTAGTTCCTAACATTTCTTTCATTGTGCGCCATCCAAGCATTGCACATTTTACTCGTGCTGGCATATGTGAAATATCTTGTAATGCAGCAGCTTCATCAAGTTGTTCCAGATCTTCTTCTGTAACAGTTCCCTTTATCATTTTATCGAATATATCTGCTAAGGCTAAAGCTTCTTCTTTAGTTTTTCCTATTACTAAATCAGCCATCATATCAACTGAAGCCTGACTTACAGCACAACCAGAGCCTGTGAAGCTTGCATCTATAATTTTGTTGTCTTCAAGTTTCATCTGTAAAGTAATCTGATCACCACAACTTGGGTTTACGCCTTCCAGGCAGAAAGTAGGTGAGTCCATTTCAATTTTATGAATTGGATTCAAATTATGTTCATTTAGAATTTCACGATAGAGTTCTTTTGTGTCCATAATACTTTTAATTCTCCTTGAATAGAACAACTGTTTTTATTATTTGAAACGAAATATAAATCGTTTTTTTTAGTATATATTTTAGTCTTTATAGCCAGACCATTTTCTGATTTGAGCTATTTTGTCCAGAAAGAAATCAACTTCTTCTTCTGTATTGTAAAAGTATAAACTTGCACGTGCACTGGCATTAATTCCTAAATACTGTTGTAAAGGTTGTGCACAATGATGCCCTGCACGAATAGCAATTTTTTCATCGCTTAAAAGAGATGCTGTATCATGAGGATGTACCCCGTCTACAGTAAAGGTAACAATTCCGCATCTCTTTGCAGGATCTGAGGTTCCTACAAAATTAATGTGAGGAATTTTTTTCATACCTTCCATAAGTCTTTCTGTTAGAATTCTATCATGTTCCTGAATTGTTTCAATACCAATGTTCTGAATATAACGGATTGCAGCTGCCATACCTACTGCATCACCTGCACTTACGGTTCCTGCTTCAAATTTATGTGGTACTTCAGCATAGGTAGCAGATTCCCTGGTTACATATTCAATCATTTCTCCACCAGTTAAAAATGGAGGCATTTCTTCAAGTAAATCTTTTCTACCGTAAAGAGCACCAATTCCCATTGGTCCGCAGAATTTATGTCCGCTTAATGCAAAAAAATCAGCTCCTAAGTCCTGAACATCAATTTTAAAGTGAGGAGAAGACTGTGCTCCGTCCACAACCATTACGGCACCTACAGAATGAACTTTTTCTGCAATTTTTTTAATAGGATTGGTAATTCCAAGAACATTACTTACATGAACGCATGAAACAATTTTTGTATTTGAATTTATTTTTGAATTAATTTCATTGTCACTTATTAATCCTGTAAGCTTATCGCATTCCATGAAAACAAGTTTTGCACCTGTCTGTCTGCAAACCATCTGCCATGGCAGAATATTTGAATGATGTTCCATAATGGAAATACAGATTTCATCTCCAGCTTTTATATGGGAAAGACCGTAGCTGTAGGCAATGAGATTTAAGCTTTCTGTTGTATTTCTTGTAAAAACAATTTCCGAAGATTCTTTTGCATTTAAAAATTTTGCAACTGTGTTTCTGGCATCTTCATAAGCATAAGTGGCTCGTTCAGAAAGACTGTATAAACCTCTTAAAGGATTCGCATTTGCTGTTGCATAGAAATGAGACATTGCATCTAAAACAAAGTATGGACGCTGAGCCGTAGCTGCAGTATCAAAGTAAATAAGTCCTTTATTTTCTTTTGTGCCGTTTTCGTCTATTGCCTTAAAAAAAGGAAAGTCTTTTCTGTATTTGTTCATAAAATCACTCTTTTATTTTTCTAAATATTCAAGAATCAATTCTTTTGTTTTTTCATCAGGAATTAAATCAGCTGTTGCCTGTATTTTTGCTATGGACATTATTTCTTCTGCTGATTTCTTATCAATTCCACGGCTTTGCATGTAGAATAAGATTTCATTTGAAAGTCTTCCGATTGAAGCTCCGTGTTCACCTTCAACATCTTCTTCATCGCATAAAATAACTGGAAGTGATTTGTTTATGACCTTTGGATTCAATAGCAAAGTTTCTTCAAGTTCATTACCTTTACTTCCGCAGCATCCATTTTTAAAATCAATTGTTCCGCGGTAAATTTTTGTGGAATTATCTTTTAATGTTCCTTTTACCTGCATGTTACATTCTGTTTTTTTACCAAAATGATTAACAATATGATTCATATCAAGGTATTGCTCTTCTTTACAAAGATAAGCAATATTTGATTTAAAATCTGCTTTATAGCCATTAAGATTTACATTTAATCCAGAATCTGTATGTTTTCCGCCTAGTTCAATCTGTGTAAATTTTGCCTGAACATTTTCATTGCAGATAAATGCTGTATCATCAAGTTGTAAAGTAGAATTAGAGTTAATCTGAACCTTTACAATGTGGATTTTAGCATTTTCTTCTGCAAGAATTCTTGTTCTAATCAACTGAGTCTGTGCATTTGCATTAAAAATAAATATAACAGTTGAATCGCAGTTTGCCTTTGCATGAATAAGGGTGTCTGAAATCTGATTTTCAACTTCACCAGTAAAATTTAAAATTAAAGGTTCTGTTTTTCCAGAAATTGTGAAAATCTGAGTTTTAGAAATTTCTGAAACAAGTTTTAATAAGCTGTGTTCAGATTTTTTTTCGTATTGTTCTTTTTCAGAATCTGTATACTCATAGCGACTGTCCAGTTGTTTAGGATTTCTTATATTGAAAATACCTGTTCCAAATCCTTCTTCGCTGAATTTTCCCTCAGAAAGAGTAATTCCTTCAGGGAGAGTATTAAAGGAAGGAGATATTTCTGTAAAAGCAGTTGTAACTTCTACGGAATCTTTATTCATTTTCATCCAGTTCCATGTAAGGGAAGGGATGGTGTTAATTTCAAATTTTTCCATATTTTTCCTTTATAACTCCTTTTTACATTGAACCATGCATTTCAAGTTTAATGAGGTTGTTCATTTCAACAGCATATTCTAATGGTAATTCTTTACTTACAGGATTTGCAAAGCCTGAAACAATCATGCTTCTGGCTTCTTCTTCGCTAATTCCTCTACTCATTAAGTAAAATATTGCTTCATTACTGATTCTTCCGATTTTTGCTTCATGCCCTATATCACAGTCATCTGTTAAAACTTCCATTGCCGGGATTGTGTCAGAACGGCTTTGAGAATCCAGCATAAGACTTTGACATGAAACAGAAGCTTTAGAACCTTTTGCTTCCTTTCCAATGTAAACTGCAGAACGGTATGTGGATATACCACCGCCTTTAGAAATTGATTTTGTTGTTATCAAACTTGTTGTATCAGGTGCCAGATGAACCATTTTTGCACCTGTATCAAGATTCTGTCCGTTTCCGGCAAATGTGATTCCTGTAAATTCTGATTTTGCCTTACGTCCAACTAAGTCTGATTCTGGATAAAGATATGAAGTGTGGCTTCCAAATGAGCCTGATACCCATTCAATGCTACCATCTTCTTCTACTTTTGCACGTTTTGTGTTCAGGTTATACATGTTTTTTGACCAGTTTTCGATTGTTGAATAACGTAAGTGAGCACCTTTTTTTACAAAGAGCTCAACTGCACCTGCGTGTAAATTAGCTTCATTATATTTTGGAGCAGAACATCCTTCAATAAAGTGTAAATCCGCACCTTCGTCTACAATAATTAAAGTGTGTTCAAACTGACCGGCACCTTTTGCATTAAGACGAAAATAAGACTGAAGAGGAAATGAAAGGTGTACTCCCTTTGGAACGTAAACAAAACTTCCACCAGACCAGACTGCTCCATGTAAGGCTGCGAATTTATGATCTTTAGGTGTAATTAAAGTCATGAAATATTCCTGAACCATTGGACCCCACTTTTCTGATTTCAGAGCTTCTTCAAATCCCATGTAAACAACACCTTGTTTTGCTACTTCATCCTGAACATTGTGATATACAAGTTCTGAGTCGTATTGAGCACCAACACCGGCAAGGGATTTTCGTTCTGCTTCAGGAATACCAAGTTTTTCAAAAGTTTCCTTGATATCATCTGGAACATCTTCCCATTTTCCACTCATATTTGTTTTTGGGCGAACATAAGTTGCAATTTCCTTCATGTTCAAACCGTCAATGGCAGGTCCCCAATCAGGAATATTTAACTGATTATAAATTTCAAGTGATTTTAAACGGAATTCTTTCATCCACTTAGGATCACCTTTTTCTTCGCTGATTTTGGATACGATTTCTGCAGTAAGACCAGATTCGATTCTATATGAATTGTGTTCATTTTCATCATATCGGAAATCGTAAAAATCTCTATTTATATCATCTACTATTGTTTTTTCATTTGCCATAGTTATTCCTCCCGCAGATTATTCAGATTCCTACAGAAAAAATCTAATAAAATCTGAGAGTTCAGCGGGAAATTTTATTTTATATAATTTTCAAATCCTTCAGCGTTGATTTTTTCTACTAAAGATCCGTCACCTGTATGAACAATATGTCCTTTTACCAGAATATGTGTATGGTCTACTTTTAGGCTTTCTAAGATTTTTGCATTGTGAGTAATGATTAAAAGAGAGCCACCTACAGTTTTCTGATATTCTTCAATTCCTTTTGAAACAACTCTGACAGCATCAACATCAAGTCCTGAGTCAGTTTCATCAAGTATTGCAAAATCAGGTTTAAGCATTAAAAGCTGTAGAATTTCTGATTTTTTACGTTCTCCACCAGAAAAACCTACATTTAAGTCTCTTTTTGCATAGTCTGGATTCATATTTAATAGTTCCATTTTTGCAGCAAGTTCTTTCTGGAACTGGAATAGTTTTACACGTTCACCAGTTTTCTGCTGTAATGCAGAACGAATAAACGCTTCCAATGAAATGCCCGGAACTTCAAGAGGAGCCTGGAATGACATGAACATACCAAGTTTTGCTCTTTTATCTGTAGTTTCCTGTGTAATATCCTGATCTTTGAAGAAAATTTTTCCACCTGTAACATTGTAGACAGGATTTCCCATAAGAGTATTGCCAAGTGATGATTTTCCGGCCCCATTAGGTCCCATTAATACATGAGTTTCGCCAGAACCAATCTGAATTGAAAGGTCATTAAGAATTTGTTTTCCATCTTCAAGACCTGCATTTAAGTTTTGAACGTCTAATAACATAGCTTAAATATACTGAAAATTAAAGGAATTTACAATTAAATATGATTATTATTTACATAGTGGGTAAGTAGATTGAAACTCAATTTACTTACCCGAAAAGAGGAGAGATTAGTTAGTGGTTTTTACTATTATATTTTTAATCCAGACATCAGGGGAATCAATTCCCATATTGAATTCAAGTCTTGCCTGTAAGTCTGAATCATTTTCCATTGTAAAACGGTACTTAAAATGTTTGTACTCAGTTTCTAATTTAGGAGAATACTGACGTGAATAAACGACCCACTTATTATCATCATCGCCACCTAGTTTTACAGCCATTTTTCTTTCTGCTGAAGCTTTTGCATCAAAACTGATTTCATAAGTGTAACCTTTTGCAATTCCCAAGTGCTGAATTAACTGAACTGAATGAACTTCATTTCCTGGTACAGCACTCTTTACGTGTATTGCTGAATCTTCAACAGTTGCAGAAGCTTTACCTCCAAATTCATTTAATGCAAGTAAATACCAGTTACCGCTGTTTTTATCCATCTGGTTGTCTGTCATTCCTGTAAGATTTACAGTTGAAAATGATGAATCTGAAATAAAGTTATTGTCAGTAACTCTGCATTTTTCAAAATTTTCTGTATCACGGGGTGGAACTGGAGCTTTTACATCGTAGTTGTATCCTGATTTTTTTTCATAAACGCGAACATAATCTACGAACATCTGTGCTGGAAGATCGTATTCTTCATCTGGAATACGGTTTTCATCAAAGTTTCCGCCTACTGCAAGATTTAAAATTACGTAGAATGGAACATCAAATGGTGCTGGATATGGGAATGGTTCATCATCATCCGGATTCATTCCCCACCAGGCAGAAGTTTCATAAAAAAGGTTGTCATCAACAAACCATCTTAAAATACCAGGTTCCCATTCAAGTGCATAAACATGGTAATCTGTAATATCTGTGTTTTCAGGGAATTTGTACATATCTCCAGTGTTCATGTTTCCTGGCCATGTACTGCCAAAGTGGATTGTTCCGTATGTTCTGTTAGGAAGACGGCCTTTTGCTTCCATAATGTCAATTTCACCTGAAGAAGCCCAATAGCCCCATTTGTTTGTTGCAGGTAAGAGCCAGAATGCAGGCCATATTCCGTCTCCAGAAGGCATTTTGATTCTGGCTTCAAAGCGACCATATTTTTTGGTAAAAAGTTCCTGTCCGTCTTCTGTAACTGTTCTGATTCTTGAAGATGAATATGGCTTACCATTTGTTTCTTCTTTGCGGGCTTCTATTACAAGTTTTCCGTTTTTTAAATAAAGATTCTGATCTGTGTAATATTGCTGTTCATTGTTTCCCCAGGATTCCAGACCGTACTGAGATCCTGTTCCTAATTGATATGACCATTTTGTAGTATCAAGTTTTTTTCCGTTGAATTCATCACTCCATACAAGTTTCCAGTCTGCTTTTGAAGGTTTTGCAAACAATGATATGGTAGTTATTGATAATAAAGTAATTAATATTGTCTTTTTCATAGCTTCATTTTAATCCAGAATTAAGAGTGAACAAGGAAGAAGATTTTCAGAAAGGTACGATAATTTTTTTTTATTTGCACTTGGCCCGAGAATTGAACAGCGCGAAAGCGGCCACCGCAAGGCTTTAGCCTGAGGGGCTGACCGTCAGGGAACTGTGAAATGCGAGTAGGTATTTTGACTGGCCCCCTCATAAAAAATTACGCATTACGCATTACGAATTGATTTCCCTCATTGTGAATTGCTTTTTTTTCTGTTATTATTTTTTTTATGAATCATAAATCTTTTGTTTTTTTTGACTGCGAATGTGCTAATACTTTTGATGGTGTAGGAAAAATCTGTTCTCTGGGATATGTAATTACTGATGATGAATTTAATGTAATTGAAAGTGAAGATGTTGTTATGAATCCGGAATGTGATTTTGACTGGTATCTTTTTAGCGGTAAAGGGGAATGTAAATTAGCTTATTCAAAGGATTATTTCAGGGTTAAACCTAATTTTGAAAGTTATTATAAAGACATAAAAAAACTTTTTACTACAGGTAACCGTTATATTGCAGGTTTTGCTGTTGGTAATGATGTTGCTTTTGTAAATTCTGCCTGTGAACGTTATGAACTTCCTTACATGCAGTTTGCAGCACTTGACCTGGAAAGTCTGTTCAGTCAGCATTATGGTGAACATAAAAAATTAAAAGAATGGGCTGAATATTTTGGTGTAAATCTTGAAAAATTCCAGACCCACAAATCTGTTGATGATGCCATGATGACTATGCTTTGTCTTAAAAAATTCTGTAAGGAAACAGGAACCCCAATAGAAGAGGTTTTTACTGGTCATAAAGATAAATTTGTGAACAGCGAACAGATGCTTATTCAGCAGGAAGAAAGAGCTTATAGACGGGAAATGACTGAAAAAATAAAGCGTCTTTTTAATAAAAAATGCCCTAAGCCTGCTCATAAAAATTTAATGGGAAATTATTATGAGTTTGACGGTAAATTGATGAAGGATGTGGATACTGCATTTGAACTTGTAAAGCATATTTACAATTGTGGTGGAGTTGTTGTGGAACATCTTACTCAGAAGGGCACTGTAATTTTTCTTGATGAAATTCCTTCTGTGGCTGCTGAACGGGCAAAAAAACGTGGGCTTGAAACTTGTTCTGTAGACGAGATTTACAATAAATAATTCTATTTTTTATTTCTATTTTTTATTTCCGTTGAATATTTAACTGCATCTGCATTATAATAGTCTCATTTAAGTTCTTAAGTATGATTAAATTCTGACTCTCAAATTTTTATGATTTGAGATGCTCGTCCGGAATATCGGGGAAATTGCGGTTTTTAATCAAGGAAGTATATATGATTACTTTAAAATTTGGCGGAACTTCAATGGC
>JALEPQ010000188.1 GCA_022768685.1 Spirochaetia bacterium | reverse complement strand
CGCATTATAAATGCTTTTCCGTAATGTTGGTGCGAAGGAGCGGGGCGTGGTTCAAAAACACTCTTTTTGTGGCTGCTGCGAAGCGGCAGTTCAATAGTTTCTATACCACAAAAAGCGTGTTGCGCATTATTGCGCGGTTTTGAATCACGCAACCGTGACTGGGAGCCAAAAAATCGGATTTTTGTTTATAATGCGTTTGCCCTGTTCGGAAAGGTGATAATAATTCTAAAAAAATTCCGTATTTTTCATATTTTTAAATTTGACACTTTGAGCAACCGGTTGTACACTTTTAATTATGAGCAATCCATTGCGCAAGAATATATCAAATAATCCTCAAACAATAACAATTGCCAGCATAGCTGATGAACTTGGAATTTCCAAAAGTACAGTTTCCAGAGTTCTTTCTGGGAAAGGGCGTATAAGTGAAGAAACACGTCAGAAAGTTCTTAATTATGCAGAAGAACATAATTACACTCCAAATCTTCTTGCCAAAGGTCTTGCTACTTCAAAAACTTTTAATATTGGCGTTGTTCTTCCTCGTGATGCATCACAAACTGATATGCCTTTTTTCCACACTTGTCTTGCTGGAATTACCGAAGAAGCCTCTAAACAAAATTATGATATTTTAGTTTCGCTCACCACTGGTAATGAAATTGATAACATTGAAAAAACAGTCCGAAATAATAAAGTTGATGGCATTATCCTAACCCGGCTCCTTCAAAATGATCAGCGTGTTAAATATTTGCAAACTACATCTGTTCCTTTTCTGGTTATAGGAACTTCAGATGATTCAGGAATCATTCAGGTAGACAGCAACAACGAAGAAGCCTGTATAATTTTCACTAAAGAACTTATTAAAAAAGGATTTAAATCTTTTATTTTTATATGTGCAAATTCAAATATCGTAGTAAACAGCCAAAGATGTAAAGGCTTCCTTAAAGCTATGGAAGATTCCAACGTTCCCGAAAAAGATTACAAGATTTTCTCAGACATTGATACAAGCATTCAGGTTTCACAGTGTCTGAATATTCTTTCTGAAAGAGATTATGACTGTGTCATCTGTTCTGATGATGTACTTTGTACCTATGCAATCTCTTGTTTAAAGGATATGAAAAAAAGAATTCCTGATGATATTAAACTTGCATCTTTTTACAATAGCGTTCTCTTATCACAGAATGTTCCTGCAATTTCTGCCATAAACATCAACGCTTCTGACATTGGTTCTAAGGCAGCTTCAGTCCTCTGTAAATTACTTCAGGACGAAACTGTTACAGATATTAAAAATTATGTTAATTATGAGTTTCTTTTCAGAGACTCTACATTAAGTTAGGTTCAAAATTGGAATAAAGCTGCAAAAAAGCTTTTTCTAAGGAGGAAAATATGAACAAAAAACTTATGGCTGCAGCACTCCTTTCTGCTGCTGTTTTATCTAGTGGTTTTGCTGCGAAAGCAAAAAAAGGAAAGAAAGTTACACTGACTGTCTGGGAATCAACAAATGGTCCAGATGAATTTATTAAACAGGCTGGTAAAGCATACTCAAAGCTTCATCCAAATGTATCTATCAAATTTGTAAATGTTGAACTTGGTGATGCAACAACTCAGATTGCACTTGATGGTCCTGCTGGTGTTGGTCCTGATTTATTTGCTGGTCCACATGACAGACTTGGTTCTTTTGTTTCAGGAGGACATGTTTTACCAACTAAAAATCCTGAAGAAGTAAAAAAATCTGTTCTTGGTGCCTGTTCTACAGCCTTAACTTATGATGGAGTTATGTATGGATACCCTGTTTCTGCAGAAACTTATGCTTTATTCTACAACAAAGATTTGATTGCAGAAAAAGATGTTCCTAAAACTTGGGAAGATTTAGCTAAATTCTGTAAGAAATTTAATGCTGCTAATCCTGGAAAGTATGGTTTTGTAATGGATGTTGGTAACGGATATTACACAATCGTATTTACAACTGCTGAAGGAAACCGTCTCTTTGGACCAACAGGAACAGATACAAATAATACAAATATCAACTCTGCTGCTTCAATTAAGGGTATGAAATTCTTCCAGTCATTAAGAAAAGATGCTCTCGATGTTCCTGCAGCTGATCTTCAGACTTCAATTGCAGATGCCGCTTTCCAGTCAGGAACAGCAGCAATGCACATTACAGGTCTTTGGAATGTAGTGCCTTTTGAAGAAGCTGGAATCAACTTTGGAGTTGCTGCTCTTCCTGCTCTTCCTGGTGACAGCAAACCTTGTGCATCTTTCTCAGGTACACGTGCTATGTTCGTTTCAGCTTACTCAGATCATCCTGATGAAGCAAATGATTTTGCAGCATTCCTTTTAACTGAAGAAATGCAGAAACTTCGCTTTGAATTGACAGGTACAGTGCCTTCTATTCCTTGTGAAGTTTCAAGTCCTTACCTTGGAGGATTTATGACTCAGCTTGACTATGCATTCCCAATGCCATCTATTCCTGAAATGGGTATGTACTGGGAAGCAATGAACAATGCTTCTAAAAACATCTGGGATGGAGCAGACGTAAAAGCTGAACTTGACGCTTGTAACAACGCAATCCTTGGAAAATAGTATTTAATTAGGAATGAGTAATCAGGAATTAGGATTTTATCTGATTTCTGATTAAATCTAATATTCCTGACTTATCATTCCTAAGTCCTAATTTATATAAACGGGGTTTTTATGAAAAACAAATTACCTTCAGATGGTAGTGCAAAAAAGAAAATTACCATCTTTGCTTCATGTTTTATGGGACTTTCCCATATTCTTTTCCTGAAGGATTATCTAAAAGGTGCTTTTTACGCACTTTGTGAAGCTTTATTTATTGTTATTCTGCCTTCAATCATAAGGAAGATTATAAACTTAGTAACTTTAGGTAATCCTCATCCTGAATTGCCTATAAAACAGCGCGATAATTCTATTTTTATGCTGATTGATGGAATCTTGTTTCTTACAATTATCGCAGTTTTCATTATTTTGTACGTTATGTCAGTTAAAGGTGCCAGAAAAACTTATGACGAATATTGCAGAAAAGGCACTTTTAATACACAAAAGGAACATTTGAACACAGCACTTGGAAAATCATTCCCTATTTTAGGGTTGGCTCCAGGTTTTATCATAGTATTGG
The DNA here is from genome assembly GCA_022768685.1 of Spirochaetia bacterium. Classification (GTDB taxonomy): domain Bacteria; phylum Spirochaetota; class Spirochaetia; order Treponematales; family Treponemataceae; genus Treponema_D. Next base: position 12,164 of record JALEPQ010000188.1, on the reverse strand, counting down.
TCTTTGTAGTTGTACCTTTAGTATTCTCTGTTTGTGTTGCTTTTACAAACTATTCAGATCCAAGCCATATTCCACCTAACAACACAGTTGATTGGGTCGGTTTTCAAAACTTTCAGGAATTGATGGGAGGAAACGCAACCTGGTCTAAAGGTTTTGGACGTGTAGCTTTATGGACATTAATCTGGGCTATTCTTTCAACATTTACCTGTTATTTTGGAGGATTAATTGTAGCAGTGCAGCTTAAAGAAATTAACGTTAAGATTGCTCCTGTTTTCCGTTTTATATTTATTCTTCCTTATGCAGTTCCATCTGTAGTTTCTATGCTTGTATGGAAGAATATGCTGAATGGTTCATTCGGTACAATTAACAGAACTTTAATGGCACTTGGCTGGATAGCAAATCCTATTCCATGGCTTTCTCACCCATTAATGGCTCAATTTACTTGTGTACTCATCAACTTATGGGCTGGGTTCGGTTATTTCATGCTCTTATCAATGGGAACAATGACCGCCATTCCACAGGATATGTATGAAGCTGCAACAATTGATGGTGCAAATAAATTTCAGATTCTAAACAAGATTACTTTACCTCTTGTCCTGTATCAGACCTTACCATTAATCATCATGTCTTTTGCTCACAACATAAATAACTTTGGTGCCATCTTCTTCCTTACAGGAGGTTCACCAACTGTAGCTGACAGTACAACAACAATGGCAGGTGGTACAGATATTCTTGTTACATGGATTTACAAACTTACAGTCAACTTAATGAAATACAATTATGCTTCTGTTATTGCAGTTATGATTTTTATTGTACTTGCACCATTTGCAATCTGGCAGTTCAAACAGACTAAAGCATATAAGGAAGGTGAACTATGAAAAAACCAACATCAGCTGTAGAAAAAATTAACAGAGCAGTTATTTATGCTGTATTTATAATTATTTCGTTTTTCGTTTTATATCCACTTGTTTATGTAGTAAGTTCTGCATTTGCTCCTGGAAACAGTATTGCTCAATTAAACATTGTACCTTTTAAAGATGGATTTACATTAAAACACTTTGTCCGACTTTTTACTAAAACAAATTACGGCTTATGGTTTTTAAACACTTTGAGAATTGCCTTAGGAACAACTGTCTTAACTGTAATTATTTCTTCACTCAGTGCCTATGTATTTTCACGGTTCAACTTTACATTCAAAAAACCTTTTTTAATGTCATTATTGATTCTCCAGATTTTTCCATCTTTTGTAGGAATGATTGCTATTTATGTAATTCTACTTCGTATTGGTGGTTATGATACCCTCTGGGGACTGATTCTTGTTTATACAGCTGGAAATATTCCGTACAACACCTGGATGGTAAAAAATTATATGGATACAATTTCAAAAAGCCTTGATGAAGCAGCAAGAATTGATGGAGCCAGCAACTTTCGCGTTTTCTGGCAGATTACTTTACCTATTGCAAAACCTATAATTTCTTTCCTTGGAATCACAAGTTTTATTGCTCCATGGATGGATTTTATTTTCCCAAAAATGGTTCTCCGTTCTACAGAAAAACAGACTTTAGCATTAGGTTTGATGACCTTTGTATCTGATAAAAAGAATGAATTTACAACTTTTGCATCAGGTTCACTTATTGTAGCAATTCCTTTTGTAATCTTCTTCCTGTTCACTCAGAAAACTATGATTACAAGTTTTGGAAGTGCCGGTGTTAAAGAGTAAAGAACTTTTTTTATTTTAATATTTCATAAAAACCTAAAAAGCCGGAAATTTCTGGCTTTTTATTTGAAAACAAAAGCAACCGGTTGCATTACCGAAAAAATACTACTTTTATCAAGTGAGGATAAATTATGTGTGCATATATGTTTGATAATCAGAGTTTAATTCGTAACGGAACCAGATGGTTTCCTCTTATGGGTGAAATTCATTATTCAAGATACCCTAAAGAATTCTGGAAAGAATCACTGTGCAAAATGAAAGCTGGCGGAATAGATATCGTTTCCTCTTATGTAATATGGATTCACCATGAAGAAATTGAAGGCCAGTATGACTTTACCGGATGCAGAGACCTTAGGGCATTTGTACAGGCTTGTAAAGAATGTAACATAAAACTTCTGTTAAGAATTGGTCCATGGTCCCATGGAGAAGTAAGAAACGGAGGATTTCCAGACTGGCTTTTACAAAAAGATTTTAAAGTCCGCACAAATGATAAAAAATATCTGTCTACAGTAAAAAAATGGTACAAAGAAATATATAAACAGGTAAAAGGCTACTGCTGTTCTCCTAAAGATACTGAAAATACAATTATTGGAGTTCAGATTGAAAATGAATTTGGTCATTGTGGTGGACTGTATGATGAATCAGGTGATATCCACATGAAAAAGCTTCAGAAAATTGCTAAACAGGCAGGATTTAAAGTTCCTTTATACACAGCTACAGGATGGGGTGGAGCTCGTACAGGTGGCATGCTTCCTGTAATGGGCGGTTACTGTGATGCACCTTGGGATCAGCGTACTACAAAAATTGAACCAAGTGGAAATTACATATTTACTTATGAACGCAATGATCATAATATTGGTTCAGATCATGGATTGGGCTACGGTATTACTTTTGACCAGTCTAAATTTCCATATCTTACTGCAGAACTTGGTGGAGGACTTCAAGTTACAGCCCACCGCAGAACAGTTGCAAAAGCATCTGATATTGGAGCTATGTCACTTGTAAAAATGGGAAGTGGATGCAATCTTCTTGGCTACTACATGTACCATGGAGGAACAAATCCTTATGGAAAACTCACAACTTTACAGGAAACAAAAGCTACAGGCTATCCAAATGATCTTCCTGAACTTTCCTACGATTTTAGGGCACCTGTCAGAGAATATGGACAGATTTCTGAAACATTCCGTGAAATAAAATTACTTTCTTATTTTGTACATTCTTACGGTGATGAATTTTGTGAAATGAAAGCTCAAATTCCTTCAGATAATCCTCTTAAAGTAGATAATATGGAAAATCTGCGCTATTCTTTCCGCTGCAAAGACAATAAAGGATATCTTTTTGTAAATAATTATGTCCGTCTTGAAAAACTTGCTTCTCATAAAAATCAAGTTATTAAAACACCAGATGGTACAGTAACTTTTCCAGAAATGAATATTGAAGATCAAGATTATTTTTTCCTTCCTTACAATATTACTTACGGAAATACTAAAGTTGAAACAGCCCTAGTTACTCCATTTTTTAAAACTCAGGACAATACTTTTGTTTTCTACAGCAGAAGAAATCTGAAAAAAATTAAAAATGCCTTTAAATTTACAGGAGAACTCAAAGACAGATTCCTTGTTCTTTCCAGAGAAGATGCATTGAATACATGGAAAACATCTGACGGTAATATTTTCATTACAGATTCTGATTCTTACATAATTGAAGACGAAAAAGGAAATATTAATTTTTATTCAAATTCATCTGAAAATAAAATCTGCTTTTATTCCTGCATGGAACTTCATAATGATTCTAAAGGATTTAAAAAGATTGGTATGGAAGATAAGAATATCTGCGAAGAAACAGGAAGTTTTCCATTCATTAAATACGAACTGGAAAATTCAATTAAAAATGGAAGCATTAATATTCCTTCCAGCATTAATGAAAACAGATTTTCATTAAATCTTTCTGAGGTGTATAAAACATTTATTTCAAGTAAAGATATTAACAGTTATGATGACTGCTTTATTTCAATTGATTATACAGGGGAGTCTGCAAGACTTTATGCTGTTGAAGATGGTAAAAAACATTTAATTGCAGATAATTTCTATCTAGGTGAAGATTATAAATGGGAAATTGGATTAAAAAGATTCATTTCCAGAAATATTGATTTTTCAACTTTAGAACTGGAAATTAATCCTCTTGTACACACTGATTCTATATTCCTTGAAAAATGGCCTGTTCTTCCAAAAGAAGGAAAAGCTTCATTAAACAAAGTTGATTATAGATGTGAATTAAAAATCATGCTTTAATATGATGTACATAATTCACTTTACGTAAAACTTTCTTAAAAATATAACAGTGTAAACAACAAGTAAGAAAGGCTTCCAATGAAGTAAAGTTGAAGTGCACCCCTGAAGTTGGCAAATAAAGTTCAATTTCAGGGGTGCCTTTTTTTATAAAGATAATCTAAAAATTAGAGTTTTGGATTCTTGTCAAAATACTGTTTTGTTTCTCTAGCTGCAACACCAGAAAGAACAATCAATGAAATACAGTTAGGAATAGCCATTAAACCGTTTGTAATATCTGCAATTGTAAATACAGCATTTACTGTAAAGTAAGGTCCAATAAATACAGCTACAATGTAAATCCAACGGAAAATCTTAACTAATGTCATATTTCCATGAGTTAAGTATTCAAGACATTTTTCTGAGTAATAGTCCCATCCAAGAATAGTTGTAAATGCAAAGAATACAAGACAAAGCATTAAAAGGAACTGAACTGAACGTCCGTCACCACCAAGAACTTTAGAGAATGCAGCAGATGTAAGAGCAACACCTTTTAAGTTTTCAGGATTACCATAAGTATCACCAGTATAGAATGCAATAACAATAGCAAGACCTGTCATTGTACAGATGATGATTGTATCAATGAATGTTCCCAGCATAGAAACAACACCCTGTTCAACAGGTTCATCAACCTTTGCAGCAGCGGCAGCAATTGGAGCAGAACCAAGACCAGCTTCATTAGAGAAAATACCACGGGCAATACCTTTTTGCATAGAATCAGTAACCTGTTTGAAAACAAATCCCATAGCACCACCAGCAGCAGCCTGCCAGCCAAAAGCACTCTTGAAGATTACTGCAAAAGCACCTGGAATCTTAGTAGCATTCATGATCAAAATTGAAAGACCAAGGAATACATAAATTACAGCCATTGTAGGAACAACTTTTTCTGCAACTTTTGAAATTCTCTTTAATCCACCAATAACAACCAACGCAACTGCAAGAGTTACAAGAGCACCAGAAATTACAGTAGACCAGGTATAATTATTTCCAAATAAAGTAATTGCAATATGTTCATTTGAAGGATCAAATGCATTATTTACAGCTGATGTAATACCGTTTATCTGAGTCATTGTACCAATACCAAGAAGACCTGCTAAAACACCAAAAAGTGCAAATAATACAGCAAGCCATTTCCAAGAGAAACCTGTTCTTTCTTTCAAACCTTTTTCAATTGTATAGAAAGGTCCGCCAAGTACATGACCATCTGCTGCATGTTCACGATATTTTACAGCAAGCATACATTCTGTATATTTTGTGGCAGTTCCTAAAAGAGCTGCAATCCACATCCAGAAAAGAGCACCTGGACCACCAGCAGCAATAGCTGTAGCTACACCGACAATGTTTCCTGTACCAATTGTAGCTGAAAGAGCTGTACAAAGAGCCTGGAATGGAGAAAGTTCTCCTTTTCCACCGTCAGTTTTCTTAAAAAGACTTCTGAAACCAAGTCCAAGTTTTCTGAACTGAACACCACGTAAACGAATTGTTAAAAGTAAACCTGTAGCAAGAATAAGAACGATTGTAGGAATACCCCAAACAATGTCATCAATTGAATTAAGAATTTGGCTAAATTTTTCCATAATAACCACATCCCTTTTTAAAATAAAATAAGAGTTTGCCCTATTTACCCACATCATTGTGGAAAGCAAACTCTCTAAAGAGCAGAAAAAGACATTTTGTTATTCAAGGATAAAAATCCAAGACCCTGTCCTCTTTGCCTGAGATATCGGTATCATTTTCTTTACAAAAAGAAAACTCAACTTAACCCTTCGGCGTCCCACTGGTATATGGGAACTCTCCAGAGAATTACACCCTATAAATCACGTTACAGAGTATAACAAAAAAATATTATCATTTTTTAATTATCTTAACAAGACCACTAGACAAAGTAATAATTTTCTAGTACATTAAGTATATCAATTTTTGGTGTGGTACCCAAGCGGTAAGGGATCGGTCTGCAAAACCGCGATTGGTAGGTTCAACTCCTATCCACACCTGAAAAAGCTTCCTTTTTAGGAAGCTTTTTTTTTGACTTGTTTAGTATGGTGAGTTTTCTCACCTTTTCCATTCCGTTGAAGCTAAGCTCCGGGATGTTTTTATATATTTTGGGACTGATATTACTATCAGCCCCTTTTTTTATGCCTTGAATTGCGGATGAAGTTCCTTGATTTGAAGCACAGTTTTTTTACATTCTTCAGGATTTTGAAAAATAAGACTTTTAGCACCTTTTGATTTAGTCTGCACAATCAGAATACTTTGTTCATAAGCATCAAAATCTTCTTTTGAGAGATTCAATAGTGGAAAAGCTAAAATATCTGAAAATTTTATAATCTGGCCATCAAAAACTATGGCATTTTCATATACTCCATTTTTTTTGAAAGTTGTAAATTCTCTTACACTTAATTCCGTTCCTAAAACTGCACACATTCCCATAATACAAACTGCAAAAAAATCAAATTTACGCATAAAAAGAATTCCTATAAGGAAAAAGCAGCAGAAAACTGTAATTGCAGGTTTTACAATGTTATTTTTATTAGAAAGGGGAATTTCCAGTACGCCAAATTTTTTATTTATAGATTTTCTTCTAAAGAAAACTGTAATTAAATTTAGAACACACAAAACAATTGAAAGTAAAATAACTGTCTTTGTTTTATCCATTGATTTTCTCCTGAACAAATTGTTTAAGCGTCTTTTTTGAAGATTCAAATGCAACTGGTAATTTTTCCAAATCATCCATTGAGGCAAGTTTTTTTACACATAATTCTTCCACTTCCGATTTTTGAATCCTACAATTTCTGATTAAATCCTCTACACTTTCAACTTTTGCTGTAAAAAATAAATCACAGGTTTTATAAGCAATTCCTTTATACTCATAATTATTTGGATTAGAACAGAAAAAAGAAACATTCTTAATATCTAAGCCGATTTCTTCTTTACATTCTCTTATAATTCCATCCTCTGCAGATTCATCCTGATCAACAAAACCACCTGGAAGAGCTAAAAATCCTTTTTTAGGATCTTTCTGACGAACTTCAAACAGAACATTATAATTACTATCAAAAATAATTACCCCGGTAGCTGCGGCAACATTAAAATAAAGATCATAACCACAATCAGGACAAGTCCATTTACGATTTTTTATCATCTCTATTTTTTGACTTCCACAATTTGGACAGAATTTAAATTCATTCATTAAAAACACCTCATTGTAATTGCATCTGCCAGACTTTCTGAACGTTTTATTGTCTGAATGATTATTGGAACAATCAGGGGAACAATTGAACGTATTTTTTTAATCTTGCCATTTACAGTTTTTAATCCACCTCGTAAAGCTTGAGTCTTTATGATTGAACAAGCTTCATCTACAAGCAATGGAATAAATCTGAAAATAATTTCAACAACAAGAATAAAATATCTTACAGGCACTTTTATAAGTTCCAGAGGTTTTAAAAGAATCTTTAAGCCATCTATTAAATCGTATTCCGGAGTAGAAACAAAAAAAGCACAAATGCAGGCCAAAGACGAATTAGTTCGTAAAATACAGTTCAAACTGTAAATCAATTTTTCAGGGGTGAGCGTAAACCATCTCCAATTTGTGATTAAAAAATCTCCTTCTCTTGCTGGTCTGAACACCAATTGAAGTACAGCAAAAATCAAGATAAATGGAAATATTCGTAAAAATGCACTTGCAAGTTTTTTGGGACCAAACCCGGCAAGATTAGCATAAATTGCGGTGACTACTACCATTACAAGGCAAGCTGGAAGCGACTTGGTAATTAAAGAAATTATAAATAATGCAAAAAATAAAAGTATTCTAACTACAGCAGGAAGATGCTTAACTGGAGTATTCTTTTTGCTGCGGCTACCAGATAATTCTGCTTCTGCACTTCTAAGACTCTTTATCATTTCTACTGCAGGATTAGGAAGAAGATATTGTGCTTCAAATTGTTCCTGAAAGTTTTCATAAGTATCTTTTACTTTTTCACCGTTTTCAATTCGGATTTCTCTATCTGCAAAATCTGCTTCGTCCATTTTATGAGTACTGAACAAAACAGTTTTTCCTTCATCAGCCAGAGTTCGCATCATGTTCATAACCTTTTCTCTTGAAACGCTGTCCAGTCCGGCAGTTGGTTCATCAAAAAGAATTACATCATTTTCCATAGCAAGAATACCGGCAATAGAAAGCCTTCTTTGCTCACCGCCACTCAGTTTGAAAGTCTGACGTTCACCAAATTCTTCAAAAGGCAAAACTGCATCATCCATTGATTTTTTTACGATATATTTTAACTGTTTACCAAAAATACCTTTATTTTTGGGGCCAAAAGCTACATCATCAGCTGCAAAATTTTCAAAAAGTGCAGCACTGGCATTCTGTTGGGCTAAAACAGGAGTCAATCCTTTTATACCACCAGAAGCTGGTTTTAACAAACCGGCACATAATTCCAGGATAGTGGATTTTCCGGCACCTGAAGGCCCTGTAAGGGCAACTAAACTACCTTTATGAAGATTAAAACTGATATTATTTACATTAGATTTATCATCATACTGGAAACTGACTCTTTCTAACGCAAATACAGGAACCTTTTCCTTTTTATTAAAAGCAGCTTTGTCAGCTTTAGGAAGCGGTTCACCTGTCAGTTTATGAAGATTTTCTTTTGAATTCATGTAATCTTTGGCAAGACCATTAAAAATCACCTTACCATGCTCCATGGCTATTACATTTGTGCAATTATTTAAAATATCAACATCATGGGTGATTTCAATAATCGTATTACCTTTTGAGTGCCAGTAATTTACAAATTCAATGATTTCATTTTTTGAAAGTGGATCCAGCATTGAAGTTGCTTCATCAAGAATCAAAATTTGAGGTTCCATGGCTATTACACCACTTAAAGCAATTTTCTGAGTTTGTCCTAAAGATAAAGCATTTGTAGAAGATTCTGCTTTATGAAGCATTTCTACTTTTGTAAGACTTTCTATAGTTCTAAGTTCTATTTCACTTTCTGGAAGTTTTAAATTTTGAGGTCCAAAAGCTGTATCTCTTGACACAACACCACTAACAATTTGATTTTTAGGCGACTGAAAAACTATTCCTAAAAGTTTATTATCTGCAATTTCTATTTTTCCACTTAAAGGCGTTTCAAGCCCACAAATCAGTCTGGCAAGTGTGCTTTTTCCACTGCCATTTAACCCCACAATGGCAGTATGAGAACCTTCTTTTATTTCAAAAGAAATGTCATCAACTGCCAATGTTTTTGCCTGAGCATATTTAAATTTTAAATTCTGTACTACTATGTCGCTCATTTCTCAATAAAAACTTTTACTGTTACTGATCCTGTTTTTTTTGCTGCAGATGAACTTCCAGAGGCAGTTCCTGCAGTAACACCAACTAAAGCTGAAGTATTTGAAGCAGCATCTTTTTCTGCAGCAGTAGTTACAGTTGATTTTGCTTTCTGAATTTCGCTGTTAGCCATTGTTAAAGGAGATTTAAATATACCTGTAGTTGAAATTTCTGTTGTTTGATTTCTACCTACAACAACAGCACCTGCTGGTACATTTGAAGAAATATCTGATGCATTTGTAGTAGCTGTAGCTGGAACATATTCAGTAGAATTTTCCATGCCGGCAATTTCTGCTGAATTATTCTCAACTAAAGCATCTGCATTATGTTCACTTCCTGCATCTGCAACATCTTCACTTACCTCAGTTACAGAAGAGTCTACTGCAACATCAATTTCTTCAACAACTATTTCAGCAGATTCATGTGAAACTGGAGTTTTTGGAACATAGAATCTTGCAGGATAAACTACAACTGCACCTTCAAAAGTTCGTACACGACCATTTGCCATCATCACATAATCTGTACCACGAACAGACGCTACCGCTACAGGACTGTGCACTGTGTAGCTTACGCGTTCATTTCCTGTGTGAGTAACTTTAGATCTTACTGCACCAGTATTTAAGTAAACATTAACAGAATCACCTGATTTTGTAGAAGAAAGTTCTTCCAAAGTAACACGAGTTAATGCAGAAAGAGAAAGTAATGAACCGTTATATTTTAATTTTGCTTCAGACTGGAATCCTGTACTGATTGTCTCACTTTCAAAAACCGTATCACCCACATTTAATCCTATCCAGGCATTATTTCTTTTTACTTCTACTTTTCCACTTACATAAGTAACTGTAGCACTAGCAGCAAGTAAAGTTGCATTACAACATAAAGACAAAAATAAAATAAATAAAATTTTAATCAGATTTTTTTTCATAACAAACTCTCCATATTAGAATGAAATTACTGCTCTTACAGTTGCCTTATAATTATTATTTGACTTTTTAACAACATCATAATAAGCACAGATATCTGCACCTAAAGAGAAATCAGAGAATACATTAAATGTAGAAGATAAAGATCCCTGAACTCCGTGAAAAACAGTTTGTGAAAGTTGTAAAACTGCAAGTGCATTTAGTCCTACATAGTAATTCAAACCTGCAAAAGATAATCCGAAAGTTGAAAGAATTACATTTGTCATTTGAGCTTCTTCAAAACTATTGTAAGCAGTTTGAGAAGTAATTGTCTTAAATTCTGCCATTCCAAGTTCTTTTCCTGAAGCATATTTTGCACCTGCAGAAATTAAAATTCCGTCAGTTGGGAAAATAGAAATACCAAGACTTGTATAATTCATTATGTTCTTAAAATTCTGAGATCCAACTGTACTAACCAGCGAATAATAAATTGAGTTGGAAAGTGGTCCCCCCAAGGATAAAGCCCCATAAAAAGTATTTGTACGTGGAACTCCAGAAGTTTCCTTCAAATCAAAAAAAGCAGAACTTTCAAAACTCAAAGTATGATTTGCAAATAAACCTGGTAATGTAATATTAAAAATTACAGGTATAAAACCATGTGCAAAATCATAAATTTTTGATTGAGGATTATTTTCAAAAGCAGAACCTGCTGCATCTAGCATAGTTACATTTAATCCATTTAACAAACCTGTGTAACCACCATACAAAAATGCTTTAAATGCAGGCACTGAGTATGAAAAAGAAAATCCATCTGAATTCTGCGAAAAAACCATTCCTGTAATATCACTTACAAAAAAGCGACCAAAATCAAGGGAGATAGTACCTTTTTCAGCCTCAATAATTCCTGAAAGCTTGAATAAATCCAAATCAGCAAAACTTGTAAATTCTGAGGGAACTCCAGATTTTACTGGCAATGATAAATCAAAAGTATATTTATACATAGCTTCTGTGGAAAGCTTCCATGAAGAATCTTCTGTAAAAGGAATTGTAAGCCATAAATACGCAGCATTTGACTGAGATAAATTATAATCTTTAAATTCAGAAGAATTTATATAGGTTTCATCATTTACAATACCACCCCACTCTACCGCACAAAGTGAACTAAAAAGTAAACTGAATACTACAAGAAAACTAACAAAACTTTTTTTCATAAAACTCTCCACTTAAATACCTAATTCAATTTTTCCATATTCAAAGGAACAAGAAGTATAAATATTCAACGCATCAATTCCTGAGATTTTAGATGACGGGTCTTTATTTTCATCAATAATACCATCTGCCTTCAGTTGTTTGTAGGCGTATCTTGGAGAACCTTTTGTAATACGGTAAAAAATACCGCCCTTTACATTCCAGATTTTTGCAAAAAGAAAAGCCAAATTTCCAAGTGGAATTGGTTCTGATGCATCTACCTTTGAAGGAAGCTGATTTATGTTCACAAGAGCTTCTATTGCATCATCATAACTTCCTTCATCTGGAATTAATTTTTGATATGTAGCACAAAGATAGCATGCCTGCCCATAAGTCATTTCTTTTGAATTTAAAATTTCTGTGATTACATCTGCAGATTGAGCAAAAACAGAACCTGTAACAAATAAACTAATAAATAACACTACCAATTTTTTCATAGAAATATTTTACTTTACAAACTAAAAGTTGTCTATTGAAGTAAATGTCTATATCAGGGCAAACGCATTATAAACGCTTTTCCGTAATGTTGGCGCGAAGGAGCGGGGCGTGGTTCAAAAACACTCTTTTTGTGGCTGCTGCGAAGCGGCAGTTCAATAGTTTCTATACCACAAAAAGCGTGTAGCGCATTATTG
>JALEPQ010000158.1 GCA_022768685.1 Spirochaetia bacterium | reverse complement strand
GGGAATACAACGCCAACTCCGTTTTCTGGTCCGTGAATGTTCATTTTTGAACCGTATGAATAGAAGATACGTGCACCGTTTGTATTTTTTGGAATGTTGAATACGCGACATCCATTTGTTCCGTTGTTGTCTTCAATTGTGTATGAGTAGTTGTCACAAGATTCGTTTGCACCTACAGCCTTAAAAGTACCGTCTGGTCTTCCCCAGTAGTAAATACCGTCATTTCTCTGGTAAAGAACTACAATAAAGATTTCGTTGTTTTTAAACTTACCGTTTGTAACGTTTTCGAATGTGAATGAAACATAACCGTTATCTTTTGGAGTCTGGAGGCTTGAATAAGCAGCTACAGCTTCACTTTCTGTTACTGCTAATTTTCCTGTAAGACCTGGGTTGTAAACTGGTGTATCAACTGGAGTTTCAACTGGTTTAGATTCATTGACTACAACTTTTGCAATAGCCCATTTCTGTGCATCGCTTCCGTTCCATGACCAGAGCTGTACATTTGCTCCGTTTTCTTTTGATGAATTAGAAACATCAAGAACAAGACCTGAGTTTACATTTGTAAGTTTATAATATCCGCTTTCTATTTCTTCAATAGCGAATTTCTGATTTGCCTGTTCGTTGTTATAGTACTGAATAATGTTTGTTCCTTCTGATTTTCCCCAGTTATCTGCATCAAGACAGAGGTTTGAGTGAACTGATGTGATTGTCCAGTTTCCGTCTTCACACTGCTTGATTACCCATTTCTGGTTTTCGCCACCAACATAGTCCCACTGGTGAACGTTGTGGCCTGGTTCTTTTGAAACGTCTGCTACATCAAGCGCTTTTCCTGAGCATTTTGCCATGATGGTGTATGTTTCGCCAGAAGTAATTCCGTTTACTGATGGAAGTGTTACGGTTGGTGTGTCTGGCTTCTGAGTGTTACCACTAACTGTTACAGAAGCACTTACTGTTGCAATTTCAGAACGTGAATTGCCGTTTACAGCTGCAATACCTACTTCGTGGTTTCCACTTGTGCTCACTGCTACTGAAACCCGGCCGAAAGTTTTTGTTGTTGTAACGTATTTTCCATCAAGATAGATTGCCCATGCTTCAGGCATTACTGAAGGTGCACCCCATGCTACACCAATTGCATTTGATTCTGCTGTATCGGCAACTAGTCCGAATGGAGCAGAAATAGAAGAGTTTAATGTATAAGGATCTGATGATGAAGGTGCTGCAGTTCCTTTTACTGTTACTGTAATCCCTTCAGCTTCTGATCTTTTTCCATTTTTTAATGCTGCAACTGCAACAACATGTTCACCAGAGTATGATTTGATTTCAATTTGTTTTAAAATAGAAGTATTATCTACTTTATTTCCATCAAGGTAAATGTTCCATGAATCAACTGGAACTGATGGACTGCCCCATGCAAGGCGAATAATATTATCTGTTGATGTATCTGCCACAAGCCCAAATGGCTTTGCAATTGCTGAAGTTACGGCAATCTGGTCATTAACAATAACAGAACGAGTGTTTTCATAAGCTGTTTCTTCTATGATTGAAAGACCAGAAGAACAACTTGCGAATAAAGACCCTAGTAAAACTGCAATACTTGCAGCCGCGAATACTTTTACTGTTTTTTTCATGTATGAAACTCCACTTATTTTTTCTTAATTTAATTTTCAAATGGAATTTCATATAAAAAAAGTCAGAAAATTTTCAGAAAAGGTGTTTAATTTCAGTTTTTTATCAAAATAAAGTAATATACAGAAATTAAAAGTATTTTTAAATAAAAAAAAAGCAGTCATTTCCTTTTTTTAGAAGATGACTGCTTTAAATGTTATTTGAGTTTATTAAAACTAAATAGATGTTCCTTTTTCTTCGTTCTTTTTCTGAACATAAGAAACAAAATCTGCAAGTTTCATAGTTTCCTGAGGTTTTCCAGAAGAGAACCTGTATCTTACGCAAACAGCTCCTTCATCTTTTTCCTTTTGTCCAACAACAAGAATATATGGAGTTCTATGTTCCTGACTGATGGATTTAATCTTAGCTTTCATATTTTCATCACCAAGATATGCATTACAGCGAATATCATTTGCTGTAAGTGTTTCCTGAATCTGTTTTGCATAGTCATCAAATTCAGATGATACAGGAACAACTGCAACCTGTTCAAATGCAAGCCAGGTAGGGAATGCACCTGCAAAGTTTTCAATGAGGATTCCAAGAAATCTTTCCATTGAACCAAGAATAGCACGATGTAACATAACTGGATGATGTTTCTGGTTATCTGCACCAATATAAGTTGCATCCAAACGTTCAGCAGAAGGTAACTGGAAGTCAGCTTGAATAGTACCACACTGCCATTCACGACCTAAGCAGTCATAAAGTTTGAATTCAAGTTTTGGACCATAGAAAGCTCCTTCTCCTGGCTGAATTTCATATTCCAAACCAGCTTCATGACAGGCATCAGCTAAGGCTTTTTCAGCTCTTTCCCAAGTAGCTAAGTCACCAACATGGTCTTCTGGCATTGTAGAGAATTTAACTACTAATTCGTCAAATCCGAAATCATGATAAACACGTTTTAATAGTTTACAGAATTTTGCAACTTCAGAAGCAACCTGTTCTTCTGTACAGATAATGTGGGCATCATCCTGAACAAAACCACGAACACGCATAATTCCATGCAAAGTTCCAGATGGTTCATTTCTAACATCATGACCAAATTCAGCAAGACGAAGTGGTAAATCTTTATAAGAACGCTGTTTTGCCTTAAAAATTTCCAAAGCACCAGGACAGTTCATTGGTTTAATAGCAAACATTCGTTTTTCAGATTCTGTAATAAACATATTTTGCTGATAATGTCCCCAGTGTCCAGAACGTTCCCAAAGAGAGCGTGGCATAATTGCAGGTGTATTAACTTCAAGATATCCATCACGACGAATCTGCTGGCGCATATAATCTTGAATAGTTGTATAAATAGTCCATCCATTAGGATGCCAGAAAATCTGTCCAGGATCTTCAGGGTCTAAGTGGAATAAATCCATTTCTACACCTAATTTACGATGATCACGTTTTTCGGCTTCTGCAATCATTGCTAAATAATCTTTTAAATCATTAGGCTTTGAAAAACAAAGTGCATATACACGAGTAAGCATTGGACGATTTGAATCTCCTCGCCAGTAAGCACCTGCAATTTTATCCAGTTTGAATGCCTGACCATTAATTTCTTTTGTGTTTGCTACATGAGGACCACGACAAAGATCGATATATCCATCCTGTTCATAAGTTGTAATTGTTGCATCATCTGGCAGCTCATTGATTAATTCAATTTTATAATCCTGATCAGCAAAAATTTTACGAGCTTCTTCTTTAGAAACTTCTTTACGAACAAAATCATGATTGCCTGCAATAATACGGCGCATTTCTTTTTCTACAGCAGCAAAGTCGGTTTCGGTGAATTTGGTGTCCTTTGGAAAATCAAAATCATAATAAAATCCGTTATCAATAGCAGGTCCAATTGCAATTTTTGTACCAGGGTAAAGCTTCAAAATAGCTTCTGCCATAACGTGTGCGCAGCTGTGTCTTACAGTCTGCAATTTTTCATCAACAGCCATATTCTGTACCTTCTTTTTGTAAAATATTATTTTTATTATATCTTTTTATATAATTTTGCTCAATTAGTACATTTTTTTTATAAATTTTATTATATTAATAATATGATTAAAGCAGAAATAAAAGATAAAGAATTATTATCACATTTAGATTCTTTGGAAGCTGATAAACTTCGTATTTTTACAATGGCAGAAGGTCGTGTGCGTGGAGCTATTTTTCATGGAAGTAGATTTGTAAATCAAATGCGTGCACAGCATAATCTTGGTATTCTGGAAACTTATATTTTGGGACAAGCCAGTCTTTGTGGAGCTCTTTCTATTCCTATGATGAAGGATTTGGAACATACAACAATAAGATTTGAAGGAAATGGTCCTGAAAAAGGTTATTCTGTAGAAGCAGATTCTACTGGTTACGTAAGAAGTTTCCTTTATGATGAACATATTCCAGTTTTAAAGCCTTTAGAAAACTGGGATTTGAATCCTTTTTTAGGTGCAGGAAATCTTACTTTTTCTAGAGTGCATAAAGATGATAAATATCCACAAAGCAGTACAGTAGAAGTTGATGGATCAAATATCGCAAATGATTTTGCAACTTATTTTGCCCAGTCTGAACAGTTGAATACAGCTTTTAATTCAAGTATTCAATTTGATAAACAGGGCAGAGTTACAGGTGCTGGTGCAATGTTTCTTCAGGTAATGCCTAAAACCGGAGGAACTGCAAAACTTGGAGAACAGGTAGATAGTCGTGATCAGGATACAGAAGAAGATGAAAAATTACTTAAAAAAGTAGAAAATGCTTTTAAGGCGTGTCCTAGTCTTGGTCTTCTTTATAGTGAAAAACAAGTTGATTCGGAAGATATTGTTATTGGACTTTTCAGGGAATTTAAGCCAGATATTATTCTTGAAAGAGATATCATCTACGATTGCCCTTGTAATGAAGATTATTATCTTAATTATTTAAGAACATTGCCAAAAGATCAGATTGAAGACATAAAAAAGAATGGACCTGATCCTCTTGAGATTGTATGCAGAAACTGTGGTAGTGTATATCATATTCCAGTGGATAAAATTTAAGCTATAGTTTACTTGACGATTATATAAATCGTTATTATATTTATAGTGTATTAGGGGATGTCCCGGTTTCGACGGAATTGGGAAATCTTGTACTGCAGGTGAGGGTGAAGGTCCTCTGAACTGACAAAAAAATAACTGCAAAACGTGAAGAAGAATATTCTGACGAAGAACAGTTCGCAATGGCTGCCTAGTTAGCCTTGCAGGAACTCAATCGGCTCTGTTCCGCGTTGATTGATGTTCTTTTACCTTACCGGGACTTGCTGCTTATAGTTTTCAGGATGTAAGCAGGACTTTTTCTTGAAATACGGGAACGACGCTTGTTATGCTGCTACCGGACCCCGACAATTACCTCGCATAACTAAACTTGTAGATGTACCTGGTTTACTTTTTCGGACGGGGGTTCAATTCCCCCCATCTCCATTCTTAAGACCTGCTTAAAATAGCAGGTCTTTTTTTGTGTGTATACAAATTTTTATTGTTTAATTTGTCTTTGTTGAATTTTTTATGAATACTAGAGTTTTCTTAAAATAAAGAGAGTGATATCATCATTAACAGGTTCATGATTTAAAAATTTATTGAAATCTGAAATAATAGAATCCAGAATCCGGTCTACGTTGTAATCTGAAACTGCACTAAAACTTTTTAATAAGCCGTTTTTTCCAAATACCATTTTGTCTTTATTCATTGATTCAATAATTCCATCCGTATACAGGAGAATTGTATCATTTTTATTGAACTTTTTTGAA
>JALEPQ010000142.1 GCA_022768685.1 Spirochaetia bacterium | reverse complement strand
CCAATATTGCTTTTATTTTCTTCAGCTTTTCTCTTTTTCCAAACATATTCTATTTCATTCTTGGAAGGGAAATGCCATCCATTACTTGAAGAATTTCCTGTAATTTTGTCGAAATTCTCAAGGAAAAGTTCTGCCTCCGAATTATAATTACTTATAGAAGCTCCTTCTACTTATTGTCTGTGATGTAGAACAAAAACATGGCACTATTCCGGTGTTTTAGTCCATATTTCTTTTAAAGAACCTTCCCACAATAGATTTTGAACAAATTACATTAATAAAAACATTCGGATCTGCCTGACGAATCAGATTTTCCAGACGTCCACATTCTGATGTTGAAACAACAGAATAAATCATCTGATGTTCAGCTCCCTGATAACAACCTTTTCCATTAAAAATTGTTGCATCATGATTAGTTTCATCTTTTATGATTTTGTAAATGTCATCAGGTTTATCTGTAATAATCAGCAAAGTCGTTTTTTCATAACGCTTATAAAGTAAGTTTAAAACCTGAGTAGAAACATATTGAAAAATAATTGAATACAAAGCTGCATTCCAACCAACAAGAAACCCTGCAGCAATAAGAATACACATATTACCAACTAAAATATAATTCCAGGCAGATTTTCCAGTTTTTTCAGAAACATAGATAGAAATAAAATCCGTTCCACCAGATGAACTATCTGCCATTAAACAAAAGTTAATTGCAATAGCATTTACAATACCACCAAAAATTGCACAAAGGAGAATATCATCAGTAATTTTTAAGCCAGGTATAATGTCCGTAAGAAAACCTGAAACCAGAATCATAATTACAGAATAAAATGTGAATTTTTTACCGATATATCTGAATCCAATATAAACAGGAAAAATATTAAAAACAAAAACCAGAATAGAAAAAGGAAGTGTAATTCCATAATATTTCTTAAAAACATTCTGAATTAACAAAGCAAGACCTGAAAATCCTCCGGGAAAAAGACTAGCAGAATGAACAAAAGTATTAATGTTCATTGCCATAATAACGCTGCCTAAAAGAATAAAAATAATCCGCTTAATTTCCTTACGTATCATATTTAAACTTTTAATACTAAAAAAATTTAAAATCAATATAAGCATTTTATTTAGGAGTTTTGAGTGTCAAAATTACTTTGATGATTGCATAATCGGATTATGTTGAAAAATGCGAGAATGATAAGTTTTATTTTTTCATCATTTCATAAAATAAAATTGAAGAAGCTTGTGCTACGTTCAAACTGTCTACTGCACTGTCATAGTTTTCTGCCATGCCATCCCATGGAATTATGACAAGTTCATCACAATTCTTTTTCACTATATCACTTATTCCATGTTCTTCATTTCCTAAAACTATTAAAACAGGTTTTTCTCCACCAACCATTTTTCCTAAATCACTGGCTTTTTTTGTAGCCTGCAAGTCTGTCCCCACACGAATCATCTTTCCTTTTAATGCTTCAAGCAATCTTGCAGTAGAATTAACATAATAAATATTTACATATTCCATCCCACCTTCAGCTACTCTATAAGAAGATGTTGTTATTGAAGTTTGAGCTTCATCCATTGGAATAACTATATTTTTAATTCCAAAAAAAGCAGCACTTCTTATAATTGCACCAAAATTATTTGCATTTCCAATTCTATCAAGTAAAACCGCATTTTCATGATTCTCTACCCAAGAGTCTGTAATATCAGAATCAAGCTGCTCTATTTTTGGAGCTTCAATCATCGCTACAACTCCCTGATGATGAACTGATCCACATAATTTTTCCAATTCTACAGCAGGCTTTTGATTATAAATTCCATGATTTTTTGCTAATTTTTTACATAATCCACCAAATTTAGGAGCAACTTCCTCTGTAAAATAAAGGCGGGTAATTTTTTCAGGATGATTTTTTTCAAGTTTCTTTACAGTTGCAAATCCACATACTGCTAATTCATTTTTCTGTTTATTCTTCATAAACTCTATTATATACTTTCTAGTATGAAAAAACTATTAATTGCATTATTTTGTTTATTAAACCTTTTTGCTGCAAGTGCTGCAGAAAATATTATTTTTGAATCCACTTATCCAATTGATAATATTTCTAAATTTGAAATTGGGCTTTCTTATGAAAATCTATATATTGAATCATATTTTGGTTCGGAGATTTCCATCCAGGTTGACAGCAATAATATTAAAATGCTTCCAGAAATCAATTTTACTAATGAAAAACTCTTGTTAAAATCCAAAAATACAAAATTCAAAAAAGCTGATTATTGTAAAATAAAAATATTTTTACCTAAAGAATATTCCTCAAAAATAATTTCAGCCTCAACCACAAAAGGTCTAATTCAGGCTTCAGATATTTCAGTCTTATCTTTACTTAAATTTACATCAGTCAGTGGTTCTATTTTTGCAAAGAATGTTTCAGCTCCAGATTTGGAAATATTTACTTTTAGCGGGATGATTCAAACAGATATTCTCAATACAGATTTTTTCTCTATAACTTCTGATAGCGGAGCGGTGGAAGTGAGCCTTCTTTCCAGTCCTTCTGCCTTTTCAGAAATCATTAATTCAACAGGACCCGTTTCTTTATTTCTTCCTGATGATGCATGTATTCAACTTTCTGCAAATACAAATACCGGTAAAATTTCTGATGATATAAACAAAACTTTATTATTCTCAAAGAATAAGTATTTAATGCCATTTGGAAAAGATGGTCCTAGTTTGAATATCAAAACAAATTCAGGAAATATAAGAATTAATCCTCTTTAAATAGAATTTTTGTAACTTTTTTATCGTAAATTAGTTTTATACGGTTTGTTATTATAAACTCTTTATGTACTTGTATAAAGATACAAAAAAATTTATTATCTTTATATGTCAAAACAAGATGATTTTATTTCAGAATTTTTAGATTCTGAAACAGTTAATGCACTTTCGGAGTTTGTCAGCAATGACTCAGAATTCAACAAACCAGCTGATGTTATAGCAACAGCCTTTGGTTCAGATAAAAACTTTTCTTCTAAAAACAATGAAGAAATTTCAAAATTAGTTTCTAGTTTTAAACACAACCTTACACTTCTTATTCAGAAAACTTGGGTAGAAAAATCAGACATTGCTTTAAAAGACGAACTGTTATACAAACTTGATAAATTCCTAAAAGAAGAAAACTCTTCATGGAAAGAAAACTATCAGTTGTTCAGAGAAATAATCAATCAGGCTGTTTTTCTAATGTTTGGTCAGTCAACAGACGCACCTGAATTTGCAGAATATACTCTCCGTATTGATCCTGAATTTGGTATTTTCTGGTGGTATATTTCTAGTCTCCCCGCAACAATCACTTGGTCAGAAGATAAGTGCCGGATTGCTATGATGTTAGGAATGTATTTCCTTTCAAATTACTAGTCTAGTAAAACAGAACCGGGACTTATTATAGTTCCGGTTTTTTTATTATATGGGAGGTGTAATATAAAACCGCTAAAATAGCGCGGCTTTATATTACCTAAGTTTGCGTTGCAAACTTATTTTTGAACTGCTGTTCCTCATTTCATTACGGAACAGCGTAAAAAGTCAATCGA
The DNA here is from genome assembly GCA_022768685.1 of Spirochaetia bacterium. Lineage (GTDB taxonomy): Bacteria > Spirochaetota > Spirochaetia > Treponematales > Treponemataceae > Treponema_D. The sequence goes on along the minus strand of JALEPQ010000142.1, from coordinate 7,621 downwards.
ATGTTGAAACATTCTTCTTGACTTTTTATGGGAGGTGTAAGATAAATGGATTTAGATATAATTTGTGAAAATCTAAGAAAAGGAAGTGAAGAACTCGCTCTTCAAAATGCTGACAAAAAAAACAGATCATTAAATGCCGTTGCAAAAGCCTTAGACACTCATCGTGAAGAAATCATCTCTGCTAATAAAATTGATATTGAAAATGGCCGTTCAAATGGAATGTCTGAAAGTTTAATAGACAGACTTATGCTTGATAACAAAAGAATTGACAGCATAATTGAAAGTTTAAAAAATGTAATCTCTCAGACAGATCCTATTGGAGAAGAAACTTCCGGTTGGAAAACTCCTAATGGTCTTACCATCCGCCAGGTTAGAGTTCCTCTGGGAGTAATTGCAATCATCTATGAATCTCGCCCAAATGTTACTGTTGATGCCTTTGCATTGGCTTATAAAAGTGGAAACTCTATTCTTTTAAGAGGTTCTGCTTCTGCATATAATTCTAATAAAGCAATCGTAAAAATTATAAAAGAATCACTTTCATCAGTTGCAAATAACATTGGCATATCTTCTGCCATAGAACTTGTTGAAGTTAAAGAACATGACCATAGTGATGTTGACCAGATTTTAAATGCCGTTGGTAAAATTGATGTCTGTCTGCCTCGTGGAGGAAAGAAACTTATTCAAAATGTAGTTAGCAATGCCCGTGTTCCTGTAATAGAAACTGGAAGTGGTGTCTGCCATCTTTTTGTAGATGAATCTGCTCAACTAGAAAAAGCTGTAAACATTGCAGAAAATGCTAAAATTCAGCGTCCTAGTGTATGTAATGCAATTGAATGCATTATAGTTCATAAAAATATATCTGATGAATTTTTGCCTTTAATGGCTGCACGTTTTGCAAATAGAGTTAAATTTCATGCTGATGAAAAATCTTATGCCATTCTTGAAAAATCAGTTCCAAAAGAAATCCTTTTTAAAGCCTGTGAAGAAGATTTTGGAAATGAATATCTTGATTATGAATGTTGTGTAAAAGTTGTAGAAGATATAAATGAAGCAATCAGTTACATTAATTCTCATAACACAAAACACAGTGAAAGTATTATTACAGAAAGCAGAATAAATGCCAGACTTTTCCAGTCTAAAATTGATGCTTCTTGTGTTTATGTTAATGCTTCTACACGATTTACTGATGGCGGTGAATTTGGTTTTGGTGCCGAACTTGGTATTTCTACACAAAAACTTCATGCAAGAGGACCAATGGGCATTAAAGCTCTTACTACAACAAAATATTTAATTGATGGTGACGGTCAGATCCGCTAAAAATGGAGATAAAAATGAATAATATTCAGGAAGCATTAAAAAATTCACGTAAAATTGTTATAAAAATCGGTAGTAATACTTTAGCAAAAGCCGATGGAACACAAAATACAGAGTTTATGGCAAATTTAGCCAGACAATGTTCTGAACTTGTAAAACAGGGAAAACAGATTGTTCTTGTTTCTTCAGGTGCTCAAGTTTCTGGTGTTTCAACTTTAAAAGAATGGGCTAGAAAAAAAGATAAACATTTTCGTCAGGCTCTTTGTGCAATCGGTCAAGTAGAACTTATGACACAGTGGAGAAAAGCCTTTGCTGCACAAAATATTCATATTGGACAACTTTTATTTACAAAAGAAGATTTTGAAAACGATCACCGTTCATTAAATATTCGCAACACTTTATTTACCCTTGCAGATGAAGGTGTTATTCCAATTATTAATGAAAATGACTCTGTTTCTACAGATGAATTTACAATTGGAGATAATGACAATTTAAGCGCATTGACAGCTATTCTCTGGAGTGCAGACTTACTTATTCTCTTCAGCGATATTGATGGAATTTATACAGATAATCCAAAAACAAATCCAGAAGCTTCTCTCATTGAAACAGTTTCTTCAATTCCAGAACTAAGAAAAACAATTACTATTGGTGAGGCAAATTCTTTTGGAACCGGCGGAATTGAAACAAAAATTCAGGCTGCAGAAAAAACAATTCCTTATGGAATTCCAATGCTTTTAGCAAATGGTGGAAAGGAAAATATTCTGGAAAATCTTTCAAATGGTACATCTAAAGGAACTTTGTTTCTTGCCTAAAAATAAGATGATAATCGGAGGATATATGAATTCTACAATTTCTTTTATTGGTACAGGGGCTATGGGTGGAGCAATAATCCGTTCTCTCTGTGCAAAATATGATGCTTCTAATGTTACAATTACAAACAGAACTTATGAAAAAGCTAAAAAACTTGCTGATGAAACTGGATGTAATTGTGTAAAAACAAATAAAGAAGCACTTAAAGCAAAATATATTTTTATTGGAGTAAAACCTCAGTTTTTAGCAGATGTTTTTGCAGAAATAAAAGATGATATTCCATCAGATTCAGTAGTTATTTCTATGGCTGCTGGTGTAAAAATAGAAAAACTGGAAACTTTTGCAAAAGCCCGCTATGTAAGAATAATGCCTAATGTTGCAGCTCAGGTTGGAGAATCAATGACAGCTGTTTGTTGCAATGATAACATAACTAAGGAAGAATTATCAGATGTCATGGAAATACTAAATACTTCAGGCAAATCTGAAATTGTACCAGAACGACTAATGGATTGTGTTACAGGAGTAAGTGGTTCTGGTCCTGCTTATGTTTTTATGTTTATTGAAGCCTTAGCAGATGCTGCAGTTCGTTGTGGAATGCCAAGATCTCAAGCTTATACTTATGCTGCACAGACAGTATATGGTTCCGCTGCAATGGTACTTGAAACTAAAAAACATCCTGCTGAACTAAAAGACATGGTTTGTTCTCCTGCAGGAACTACAATTGAAGCTGTTGCTGCATTAGAAAAAAATGGATTTAGAAATGCAGTTATTGAAGCTGTTACAGCCTCTTTTGAAAAATCTGTAAAACTCGGTAAATAATTTTTTTATTTCAAAAAGGGGACAGACCTCAATTAAATTTGGCAATTAATTTAATTGAGGTCTGTCCCCTTTGTCCCCTTTATTCTGTCTATTATTTTTACACACCTAAATAATTTTTTCTGGTTTTCCAGTAAATAAAATCCTTAAATTCAATTTTACGTACGCAGCTATTTCTCTGGCATAAGAATTAGGAACTTTATAAAACACTAATTTAGAACCTATTCCTTTTACATTTTTATAACCAAGTCTTCCCGCAATTCTTAATGCCCTTGCCAGATGAAAATTTGAGGTTACAATCAGAACTTTGCTGCTCAGAATTTCTTCCTCAGTTTTTCCTGTATAATCACTTAAAACTCTGCATCCAAATGTTAGATTCTGTATTGTATCTGAAGCCTGATCCTCAATAATAATTCTTTCTTCTGAAATTCCATAATCTATTAACCTTTTTTTCAGGACAGGAGCTTCTGAAAAAGCACTCCAATGAACTTGTCCACCACTAACAGCACAAAGTGCATTTTCATTCTTAAGCAAATATTCAGCCGTTTTTTCTACCCGTTTTTCTACAACTTCTGGAATAACTCCGTTTTTATCAATTCCTCCACCTAGTAAAATAACGTAATCTGCATCATCAGAAATTTTTGCTTTTTTTGGAGTAAGAATAAAAATCAAATTAACAACTGAAATCACTAAACAAAATCCAAAAATAAAGCCTGCTGTCCTTCTTAACCATTTTTTCCAGGTTTTTATAAAACTGATTTTATTCTTTACTTTGTAAAAACCACAGTAACTGATAAATAAACCTGCAATACTCCATATATGTGTAAATGAAAAAACTGCATCCCAAAAAGTTGGCTGATTTATTACGAGAATAAAAATGTCATAAGATATTAGCAATAAACCAATTATTATAAAAATCATTCTTTATCCTTTACGATTATATTTTTATCCCAATTGTGTTTTGGATATCTGCCTTTCATTTCTTTACAAATTTCCGGCCATGCACCAGTCCAAAAGTTTTCAAGATCTTCTGTTATTTGTAACGGTCTTTGAGCAGGGGAGAGTAATCTAAAAAGTACTTTCATTCCCAAAATTTCTATACAATGATTACAACCAAATGCTCTCTGTATGATTATTTCACAAACCGGACGGATAATCAGATTAGTTCGATTTTCACTTGTAGTTTGTAATTCATACTTTATTTTAGCCTTATTTCCATTAGGTAAAATTAAAATTTCAGGCACAGATTTTTCTATTTCTGCTCCATTCAAATACCAGTAAAGAGCATCAAAAACAGTCTGAGAATTTAATTTTTTATCATTATTTATAAAGGGTATAAGCCATTTTTCACCATTTTCTTCAAGTTCTTTTTCCAAAGAATTTGCTTCAAAAATTCCTCTTTGTTGATTAAAAAACTTCACTTTTTGTAAAAATTTTTCGGATTTTTCATCAAAAGGAAGTGATTTTATTCCATTCTTTTTTAATTCTGTAAGCCATGCTTTTGCATAATCTTCATTACGGGCAGGTATTTTTTTGCTGGAAATCACAATTTTTCCAAAGCAAATTTGCTGAAATTTTTCTACTTTTCCTTCATGAAATTCGCAAATTTCTACTTCTTTCAGGTGTTTTTTTACCCAAATTTCAAAAAATTCATCAGGAATTTCCTCAAATTCAAATATTACGCTTTCATTATTTATATTTAAAACTTCAGGAGCACATATCCATTTTGGTGCATTTTTACAGTTTTTTAAGTAAGCTTTACGGCCAAAACTGAACTGATATTCTACTTTTTCTGTATTTTTGTCTGAAATTCTACAGGCAGCTCTATCAGGAAATCCTTCTAAAATTGCAAATTTTTCCTTCAAATTTTGTGGAATTTCATCATTTTTAACTGAATTTTGTTCAAATTTGCTTAAATTTTGCAATTTTTTATTTAAATTTTTCACAAATTTCAATTGTGTTTCATTACTGCTTTTTGCATAGTTGGAATATTTCAATACAAGATTTTCTTGATTTCCAACCAATGCAATGCAACCTAATCTTACACCAATTCCTAATTGAAGAACTTTTTTACCTTTTTCCGTTATTCGTCCCTTTTCTGAAATACATTCTAAATTTTCAAGTAATTCTCTACTTGTTTTCCAGTTTGATTCTGATGGACTATCCAGCCAGTCTATTTTGTGAAGATCATATATTCCCCGTTCTGCACATTCCAGAACTAATGATGATAAATCTGATCTTAAAATTTCAGGCTCAATAGTTTTTATTCTGGGATCAAATTCATTCCACGTTCTTACACATTTTCCTGCCTTCAATCGGCCAGCACGGCCCTTTCTTTGATCTGCAGAAAATTGACTTTCATTTTCTGTACATAACGTCTCAATTCCTGTATTAAGATTCAATCTATTCACTCTGGAAAGTCCGCAATCAATTACTGTAGTAATTCCAGGAACCGTAATTGAAGTTTCTGCTATTGCGGAGGAAATTATAATTCGCTTTTTATGACTTTCATTTTTTGTAAGGATTTTTTTCTGTTCATTTAGTGAAATACTGGAATGAAGTATTAAAATTTCATATTGTTCTAAATCAAGATTTTCTTTAAGTTTTTCTTCACATTTTTTTATTTCTGAAATTCCTGGCAAAAAGATTAATATATCACCAGTAGATTCTTCTGCTTCAGATTCACAAATTTTAATAAAATCCGTCTTACCATCATACTTTACTTCTACAGGAAACATTTTTCCAGGAATTGAAATTACCGGAGCTGATTTTTCTTTTCCTAAATATTCTGCAATTTTTTTTGAATCAATTGTTGCAGACATTACTATCACATACAAATCTTCCCGTAATTCCATAGCTTCTTTTAAAAATGCCAGAGCCAGATCAGTATTTACGGAACGTTCATGGAATTCATCTAAAACAACAAGATTATAGTCTTCTAAAGAAGGATCATCCTGCAACATTCTAACAAGTACCGCTTCCGTTAGAACTTCCAGCCTTGTTTTATTGCTGATTTTATTTTCCAAGTGAATTTTATAACCAACCTCTTGTCCAATTTCACAATCATACAGTTCGGCAACTCTACTTGAAACTCCAAGTACAGCAAGTCTTCTAGGTTCGGTCATTATCATTTTGCCTTCAAAATTTTTAAGTAAACCTAAAGGAAGAATTGTTGATTTTCCAGCACCAGTTTCAGCAGTAAGTACCAGTGCGTGAGATTCGGAATTTTTTAGCGTTGAACAGATAGAATCTAAATATTCAGTTACTGGAAATTGATCAAGGTCGATTTTTGAATTCATCATTTTTTTATCTGCACAAAAACATTTCAAGAACAAAAACTACAAAACAACTTACACAAGCTACAGGGAAAAGACCAGCTCCAAAAAATGCAGCAATTATTCCAATTACTAAAGCAACTGTACCTGCTATAGGAGACTGTGTTGCATGAATAATAGCCGGAAATGTCATTACAGATAATGTGACATAAGGAACATAATACAAAAATGATTTAATAAATTTATTTTTAATTGGCTTTCTTATTAATGTTAAAGGCAATACTCTTATTAAATATGAAACTAAAAATGCTGTAAAAATAGAAATATAAATATTAAAAGTTTGATTCATTTTTTACTCCTATTTTCATCTTCTTCATCTTTTATAGGCTTTATGATTGCTACTACTGCAGAAATCAAAACAGTTAGAACTATGGTTCTTGTCCCACCTGAAAAATTTTTTATCCAGGGTATTATTGTACACAAATAACTCAATACAAAACTTACTGCTACTGCAATTGCAATAACAATATTCTTTTTTGCAGGAGGTACAATAATTGCTATAAACATTCCATACAAAGCCACGGAAAGGGCACTAACAACTCTAGCTGGTAAGAAATTTCCTGCAATAATTCCAAGTGAAGTTCCAAGACTCCATAAAGGAACAGATATAGCTATTGCACCATAATTGTAAAGAGGATTTACATAACCTGGTCGAGCAATTGAAATACCAAAAATTTCATCTGTAATACCAAATCCTACTAAAAATCTATGAATAAACTTTGTTTCAGGATTGAATCTCTGACTTAAAGCACAACTCATTAATAAATAACGAGCATTTACTACAAGTGTAATAATTGCAATTTCAATATAAGTTGCTTTAGCCTGAATAGAAGTAAATAAAGCATATTCTCCTGCTGAAGCCACATTAAAAAAGCTTGCTATAAACCCCTCTATAGGATTTAATCCTGCATTTTGAGCCACAATTCCAAGTGAAAATGCAACTGCAAAATATCCTAATCCAATAGGAAACCCATCTCTAAAACCTTCCCAAAAAACTTTTTTATTGTTTTTACTCATTTATAAAATCCTTACGCCATTGCAAGTTTATATTTGTGCTATTCTACAACTCACCAGGTATCTTTTCGATTTTTCCCAAAAACACCTGTAGAAAAACTATAGTTCCTTAAAATTGAACACCGCAGGTTGTTTCAACAACCGAGGATGTGCAATTCGTTCGCCTGAGCGAACACGTATATAAAAAGAGTTTTTTGCAAAAAAACTCGAGACTTAAAATAGATGGCGAAATTTTTAGCCATCTATTTTAAACGTTCTATATTTCAGAACCTCATAAAATCACTAGGATTTTATTATTACATAGCAGCGTCACTTTCTCTTTTCCAGTCAGC
>JALEPQ010000129.1 GCA_022768685.1 Spirochaetia bacterium | reverse complement strand
ATTCAAAATGAAAATCCAGATTTAGTAATTGCAGCTTCTTTTTGGATTGCACCTTTTGACTGGCTTTGTATAAAAGATTGTTTAATTGGTGAAAAATTAAAAAAAATGGGAATAAGAACTGTCTGTCATTCAGTAGATTTTGCTTATGCATGTTTTAATAAATACGAAACTCAAAAATTATTGAAGTTTCATAATTTTAACGCTGCAGAAGGTATTTTAGTGGACCATGAGTTATTCTGGGCAGAACGAAATAGACCTGAAGTATTGGAAAATGTTTACAAACAGACAGTATTTTCTAAAATTAAAGAAATGAAATATCCGCTTGTCATAAAAGATACTTGTGGTTTAAGTTCTTATGGAATGGAAGTTGTAAAAACTTTTGGTGAAGCAAAAAACTTTCTTTGCTCAAAAAAGAATAATGGAGACAAAATTGTAGAAGAACTTATAGAAGGACTTCAGTTTGGAACAGAAATATATGCTTATGAAAATGAAGTTTTTGTTTGTGACCCTTTTATTTTTTCTGTCAATCAATATGGAATAACAAGTCCTAAACAATCTGTTAAAATTGGACCTGTAAATGGAAAAAGGTTTAGAATTGATGAACTTAAAAAAGAATTACTAAGACTTTCTAAAGAATTGAAACTGAATGGTACAGCACAGGTTGACCTTGTTTTTAATCAGAGTGAAAAAAAATGGTACATAATCGAAATAAATCCCAGACTTTCAGGCATGACTCAAACTGTTTGTAGTTCTTTTGGAATAAGTGCATCTGATTTATTGATGAGTTTTGTTGATAACAGATTTTCATATAATAATCAGAAATACACTGCTGCTATAAAGTTTGAGTTACTTAATGAAGACAAAATTCAACAACTGAAGAAACTTCCCTTTGTAAAGCAGATTAATCAGACAAAAAATGATGCTGCAAAACAGAAAAGAGAATGTGGTTATTGTGAATTAATATTGGGAAATGCTGAATCACTTACCGAATTGGAAGCAAATTTAATATCACTAAAAGAAAAGTTTCCAGACATTATGGAAGAGGTATTTTTTTATAACAGCATGAATCTAATCAAAAATATAAAAGATTAATCCTTTATTCGGCTGGTAATAATAAGTAAAGTACCATTTTTTACGCCAATTTCAGCAATATCATCTTTCCATTCATTACTTATACCTAAGGGAAAAGTATTTGTTAAAACTGCATTTTCAAGTTCATATAAAGTTCCTTTTTCATAAACACCTTCACTTTTTTCAGTCAGACTGAAAACTGAAAGAGAAAATCCTGTTTTCATTGGAATTTTTATAGAATTATTTTTGATACAAAAAAGTTCTTCATCTTCAGAAAACATTTTTGCAGAACATTCATGCTCAGCTATGAAATTAAGACTCTGTATATTTGCAATTGTATGGTCAACTCTGTTGCCTAAAGCACAGCATAAAGTTATGGAAGTGCAACTTGTTTTCAAGGCCTCTTTGATTGCATACATTGTATCTGTATCATCTTTTAAATGTGGAAGAATTATTTTTTTTATATTATCAGGAAGATTTTTCTTTAAAGAATCACAATCTCCAATAAATAAATCTGGAATAATGTGAAGCTTTTCACAATATTCATAACCTTTATCACAGGCAATTATAAAATCATATTCCTGTAAAGCTGATTTTGAAATATTGTGAAACTGTCCGCCGCAGACAATTAAAGTTCTATTCAATTTTTATCTGCCCTTTAATTTTTTAATTACTTTTTTATGCCAGAAGGCTCTTAATTTTTCTGCTGTAGAGTAAAAAATGTAAACTGGTTTTAAAGGAACATCCCAGCTGCCTGTTCTGTGAATTATTTTTCCACCAAAATTAGCCTTGAACATGTAAAGTCCATGCATTGGGTGATGTTCATCTTTCCCTTCAGGAGGCATTCCATACATATCGTAATATTGACTTCCATAAGTTTTTGCATCTTTTATTGCTGTCCACTGTAAAAGATGATTGGGCATTAAATTACGTTTATTATTAGAACTGGCCCCATAAAGATATATGCTTTCTGTTTTGCTAAATAAAGTCATAATTGAAGCAATTTCATCACCTTCATGTTCTGCAATATACAAACTGATAACAGGTACATCTTTACCTTCTGAAAGTTCTTTTGCAGAAGAGCGGATTAAATCTTCATAATATGATTTAGCATGGGATGAATTTCCATCTCGGGTATTTGTTTCTTTTGTAAGTTCATAAAATTTATTGATTTTTTCACCAATATTTTCATCTGAACCTGTATATCTATGAACAGTTACACCTTTTTTTGATGCAAGACGAATATTATAACGCCATTTTGCATGCATTTTACTCAGAATGTTTTCTTCTGAACATGTTAAGTCAACTAATGTTGTGTCAGGAGGCTGAATATCAACTTTATTTTTTTTCAGCTTCAGTCTGTCTGCAAAGGCAATTGTTTTCATACCATAATTAAACAAGTCTCTGTCTTCAATTTCAGAAAAATCAACTGAAGGATCAAAGCGAATACAGATTGTATTTTCAGGTAAAAAAGGTTTTAACGCTTTTGCAATATCATAAATCAAATGAGTAAATTCAATTGCCTGAGTTTCTGGTGTAATAATTTCTTCAGAAATTACAGATGTACCTTCTTCCAAAAAGGCTGTATCTAATAAAGAATCAGCAGTACATTTATATGGAAGCTGAGGAAAAAGTGGAATATATGCAATTGAAAATAATCCTTTTGCAAAATTTCTACTGAGAACTGCAACTTCTACATTTTTTTCATTTTCTTTATTATTAAAAAAATCCTTATGATGACAGTCTTTTTCTTCCTGTTCTGTTATCTGTGAATTATCTGGATAAAGAATATTTAATTCAAAACGATTATAAGACCAGCCATGCCGGCTTTTAAATTCACACCAGAAAGGAGTCTGTAAAAAACTTCCTTCATTAGTATGAACTGTACTATCAATTTTGCGAACATTTACTGTAAACATATAAACCTATTCTTTGTGTGTTAATCGCCAGTCTATTGTCTTTTTTAGATATTCAATGTAATCATCATCTTTACACATTGTTTTTCCAGCTTCATTTGAAAGTTTTGCAACTGGTCTATTATTACATTCTGTAACTTTCATAACAATATTAAGAGGTTCTACATCGGTATCATTTGCAACATAAGTTCCAATACCAAAAGCAACTTTAATTTTTGATTTAAAATAATCATATAAAGCAGAAGCTTTTTTAAAATCAAGACTGTCACTAAAAAGAAGAGTTTTTGCTTTAGGATTAACTCTTTCATCGTGATATTTATTGTAATAATCCTGATAGTGTTTTATCCAGCTTTCTCCCCATTCATAAGGATCTCCTGAATCATGTCTTACACCACCAAATAAACAAGAATATGTATATTCCATATCAAGATGTGTTGTTTCTTCTCCAATAGTATCTGTCAGATATGTACCGTTTAAAACACCATATTCATCAGTCCATGATTTCATTGCAATTTTATTTGAATATGCAGGATTATACATAGGATTTCCCTGTCCAACGCACATTATAAATTCATGAGCCATGGTTCCAACAGGTTTTACATTATATTTTTTTGCCAGATATACATTTGAAGTACCAACACAGATGGAATCTTTAAAATTCTTATTATTTTCACACAGAGTTTTTACAGCAAGGTCCTGTGCTTCTGCTGAAAGTCTACGACGTAGTCCAAATTCAGAAAATCCTCCAAGATTGTAAGTTCCGTCAATTAACCACTGTGTTTTTTCAGAAAGCTTTTTCTTATACTGTGAAAACAAGTCATCGTAGTTATACATCATTCTGAAATAAACTTCATTAACAATAGCCAGAACCGGAATTTCATACATAGAAGTATTTAACCATGTACCGTAGGCTTCTAAAGTAAGTCCACATGGACCTTCATTAGTAATTGTAAAATCTGCATAACGAGGATTCCAGATTCTCAAGTGATCAATATAATCTTCATGAAGCCACTCAATTGATGAAAGATAATCAAGTTCGTCCTGTGTAAATTCAAGTCGGCAGTAATGTTCAATCTGTTCTTTTATTTCCTGCACCATTTCTTCAGAGAATATAACACCTTCATTTCTGCATTTGAAAGTCCATAAAGTTTTATACGATGGGTACTGGTGATAAATGACCTGTCCCATGGAAAATTTATAAAGATCAGTTTCTAAAAGACTTGTAATTACTGGCTTTAATTTCATTTTTTAATCCCCGTAACTTTGTATTTTTAATCTATTTTTATCAGCCGATATCAGAATTAAGGGCTTTAGCAGTTTTAATTTCTTTTCCATCAGCCAGAAGTTTTTTTCCAGCTAATTGAACTATACCATCAACAGCCTTAATCTGAACTGCAAAAAATTCATCTCCAGTAATTTCTGATTTCTTTACAGTATTTACATCAGCACCTTCCAAAACAATCTTAGTACCAGGTTTTGCCCAGCTTACATCAAGAACTTCAACACAGTCTTTACCATCAGCATCTTTATAATCACCGGCAAGAAGCATTCCTCTGCTTTCTACACCACGCATTGTACGAGCAGCAAGATTTGAAACAATAATTACATTTTTTCCAAGTAAATCTTCTTCTTTAAGGTACATTCTTAAACCAGATTGAATTGTTCTGGGAGTTCCGCTTCCATCATCAAGAGTTTCAATGTAAAGTTTTTCTCCTTCTGGATTAGGTTTAACATCTGTAATTTTTGCAACTGTAAGTTCAATTGTAGAATTAAAGAATTCTGCCTGTTTTTCTAATGGTAAAACTACAGGTTCAGCTTTTTTCTGTTTCTTTTCTTTCTTTTCAGCTTTTTTGCCTTTATTTTCACCACGTTCAGACTGTTTTCCACTAAATTTTTCACGGAAAGCCAGCATTGTTTTCTGATCCATTGGTGTAAAGTAAACTTGTGTAGGTCCTACTTTATCAAGACCTGTTGTTTCGCCAAGATTTGCCCATGTATAGCCAGGTTTAGTTTCCATTCCAACTTTTGTTTCCTGAATTGATTTACCAAAGTAAGACATTATAAGCTGAGTATACTGTGGCATAAACGGATTCATCATAATCATTAAATCTTTGATTACATAGCATAAGTTGTGAATAAGTTTAGCTGCAGCTTCAGGATTTTCTGTACGAGTTTTCCAAGGTTCTCCAGCTTGGAATCGTTTGTTACAGATATCAGAAATTTCAAACATTGTACGGAATGCATCTTTTAAATCAGCCCATTCTAAGAAATCAGTGGCTTTCTTTTCCAATGCTCTAACTTCTGTCCAAAGTTCTTCATCAACAGGAGCATCTGGAATAATTCCGTCATAGTATTTATTTACAAATAAAAGTGTACGGTTTACAAGATTTCCTAAGTTTCCGATTAATTCGCCATTAAGTTTTTCCTGGAAATCTTTCCATGTAAACTGATAATCCTGTTTTTCTGGACGATTATAGAAAATATAGAAACGCCAGGCATCTGCTGGAATTCCTGTTTCAATAGCATCAGATCCAAATACACCAACTCCCCGTGATTTAGAGAATTTTCCGTCTTCATAGTTTAAATATTCTGTTGAAGACATGTGATGTAATTTTGTCCACTCATGAGGTGAGCCAAGTAATGTACAAGGGAAAATAACTGTATGGAAAGGAATGTTATCTTTTCCAATGAACTGGAACAAATCAACCTTTTCTTTTCCTTTTGCTTCTTCAGATTCTGACGGAATCCACCATGATTTCCAGTCAAAACTCTGTTTACCTTCAGCTTTAAGTTCATCTGCCAGCTGTTTTGTAATTGAAAGATAGCCTATTGGAGCATTGAACCAAACATAAAAAACTTTATCTTCATAACCAGGTTTAGGAACTGGAATACCCCATTTTAAATCTCGTGTAATACCTCGTTCCTGAAGTCCGTCACGAATCCATGCTTTTGTCATGTTGATAGCGTTGTCCGACCAGCGGCCTTCAACAGAAGCTTTTTCCACCCAGGCATTTAATTTGTCACTTAATGCTGGTAAATCTATATACAGGTGTTTTGTTTCACGAACTTCTGGAGTAGAACCACATGTGTGACATTTTGGGGCTTTTAACTCAATTGGATCAAGCAAAGAACCACATTCATCACACTGGTCACCCCGGGCTTTTATAGAACCACATTTTGGACAAGTTCCGTCTACATAACGGTCAGCAAGGAACATATTACAATGAGGACAGAAAAGCTGTTTGTTTACATGCTCATGTATTAAACCAGCCTTATCCAGATCATTGAATAATTCTTGTGTTATTTCTGTACACTGCTGGTTTGAAGTACGACCGAATTTATCAAAGTTGATGTTAAACCATTTATAAATATTAGTATGTTCTTTGTAATAATGATCACAGAGAGAACGTGGATCTGTTTTTTCTTCCAGTGCTTTAGTTTCAGTAGCTGTTCCGTATTCATCTGTACCACAAACATAAAGAGTTTCATATCCGCGGCTACGGCAGAAACGAGCAAAAACATCACCAGAAAGTGACTGAATGATGTTTCCTAAATGTGGAATATTGTTTACATAAGGTAAAGCTGCAGTAATAAGACGTCTATTCATTAAAAGCCTCAATATATTTAAAATAAAAGTGTTAATATTATAACGATTTAACAGATTAATCTCAATTGAGTAATAAAAATGAGAATATAGAATTAATAATCTTTGCCGGTAAAAAGATTGAACTGTTCGTATCCCTGGTAACGGAGCATATCAAATCCATTTATAGTTTTACATCCAGCTTTTTCTGCTCTTGCCATAATTGGAGTTACTTCTGGTACGTAAACAATATCAAAAACCATCTCACTTCCATTAAAATCATAAAAAAATATAGGATCATTTTCTGGATTAGCAGGTTCATCAGATTTCATTCCTTTTGAAGTGGTCTGAATAATAATGTCAGAGTATTCTTTAAGCTTTTGGATAGAATTTTCTGATAGTTCTGCATATTCAAAACCATATTTTTTTGCCAGGACTTCTGCTTTACTTACTGTTCTGTTGAAAATACATGCTTTGCCACCAAGCTTATAAACAGCGTAAATTACAGCACAAGATGCACCACCAGCCCCAATGATGGCAATTTTTTTACCAGTTAAGTCCTTTAATCCTGTAAATTCCAGTAATGATTTTGAAAATCCTGGAGCATCAGTATTATAGCCATACCAGCCATCGCTTTTTTTGACAATGGTATTACAGGCTTCAATATTTTTAGCTTCATCAGTAATTTCTTTTAAAAATGGAATTACTTTTTGTTTATGAGGAATTGTAACTGACATACCTGTAATTCCTGTAACTTCATTAAAAGCTAATGCTTCTTCAATATTTTCAGCTTTAACAGGTATATAAACAGCATCAATATTATTTTTTTTATATCCTGCATTATGCAATTCAGGAGAAGATGTAGCCGCTAAAGGAAAGCCTGTTATTCCAAAAACTTTTGTCTGGGCCGTAATATTCCTGAAATTATAAACAGCATTCATTTTTACAGGATCTATGTGTGCAAGACTTTGTAATTCTGGATTTGCAGGAGATGAAAAAGTAAGTAGATTTCCAAGTTTTGCAGCAAGTATTCTTGAAGGTATACCATAAGGACCCATTGCTAGAAGAATATGTTCTTTATTTATCTTTTTTGCTTCAATAAACAAATTTGTTACATCTGACAAAGAAGATGGCATAAAGGCTATTTTGGGAATTTCATTATTTTTACTTAATTCATTTACTTTTTCTACAATGTTCAGAACAGGATTCTTAAAATCATGCATTGAACGAATAACTTTTATATTAAGTGCAGAAACATGGGCAGTAAGATTTTCATCGTAAAAATTGTCTTCAAAATCAACATAAGAAAAAGTCTTTATACCACATTCTGAAAAAATTTTGCAAAAAAGCAATTTTCGATTTTCTTCTGAATCTGAATATTTTCCACCGTCAACTGTTCTTCTTATAGTCAAAATGCAGGGAAAATCTATTTTAGCTGGAAAATCACCTATATCTTCTGGAGAAATTGATGAAAGCAAATCAACTCGCAATTCAACCATATCAATTTCAGATTTATATTTTTCTACAAGTTCATAGTTTTCCTGTATAGAAGTTCCTGTTAAAGTTAAACAAAGTTGTGGTCTATTCATAATGCCTCTTATTGCAATACCATCTGATCATTAGTCATACTGTGTTTTTTAATCTGCTTAAATCGTTCTGCCAGATCATCAAGAGTGAGATTTTTCTTTTCTTCGCCTGAAATATCAAGAATAATTTCCCCTCCATCCATCATTATTAATCGGTTTCCATAATCAAGTGCCTGCTGCATGTTATGTGTAACCATCATGACAGTAAGGTTATATTCTTCTGCAAATTTTTTTGTAAGTTTCATTATTAAAGCAGCATTAGTTGGATCAAGAGCTGCAGTATGTTCATCAAGAAGAAGTAATTCAGGTCTTGAGAGAACTGCCATTAAAAGAGTTAGTGCCTGACGCTGTCCCCCAGAAAACTGATCCACATTATCGTTCAACCGGTCTTCAAGTCCCATTTCAAGAACTTTCAGCTGTTCCTTAAAATTTTCTTTCATTTTTTTATTTAAACTGATTCTTAATCCTTTCCATCCTTTTTTTGAACAAATCATCATATTATCAGCTAAAGACATTTTTCCAGCAGTACCTAAAAGAGGATTCTGAAAAATTCGACCAATATAAGAAGCTCTTTTATATTCTGCATCATGAGTTATATCTTTTTTTTCTGTATTACCATTTTTATCTAATGTATCTAAAAAGATTTTTCCTCTTGTTGGAGTTAGGGTTCCAGCAATAATATTGTATAAGGTAGATTTTCCAGCACCATTGGATCCAATAACTGTAATAAAATCACCTTTTTTTATTTCAAGATTTATATTTTTTAATGCATTATTTTCATCAGGTGTTCCTGCATTAAATGTAATTCCAATATTTTCAAGTTTTAACATTTTTATACTCCAGAAAAAATAGGATTTGAATCAGGCTGCATTACCAGTTTTAGGAGGTCTTTTTAAATGCTGCTTAAAATTACCCTTACCTTTTAAGTTTGCAATAATCAGACAAATAATTATTAAAAGACCTGTAATTAATTTTAAGTCATTTGCAGTAAGGTGAATATAATGACCATACATTCTTGCAAGACACATCAATCCTCTATATATGATAGATCCAAGTAATACACGTAAAGTCTGCCATCCAATTTTGTTTGAACGTATGATAAATTCACCCAGCATTAATGAGGCAAGACCACTTACTATTACACCACTTCCACTACCAACATCTGCAAAACCATTGTACATGGCTGCAAAAGCTCCTGAAAGTGCTGCCAGTCCGTCTCCAAAACAAACTCCTATTCCTCTTACAATCTGTGGATTGACACCTTGAGAAACAACCATCTGCTGGTTGGATCCTAAAGCACCCATTGTGAGACCTAAATCTGTGTGAAAAAACAAATCAAGTAGTGATTTAAAAATAATTATAAAAATTACAAGAAATACCAGAATTCCTGTTTCTGCAGGAATCATTGGGAATTTATCTTCAACAAAACGAGTAATATTTGAAAAAGTTGTATTAATTCTTAAAAAAGAAATATTAGCTCGGTTTGACATAATTCTGAGATTTACAGAGTAAAGCATGGTCATCATTAAAATACCAGCAAGCAGATCTGGAATGCGAAGTTTAGTATACAATAAAGTTGTAATAAGTCCTGTTAAACATCCGCCTAAAAAAGCCAGAACAATAGCAATAAAAGGTGGAATTCCATTCATAAGACAAGTTGCAAGTATACACCCTCCCATTGGAAAGGCTCCATCTACTGTCATATCACAAAAATTTAATGTTCTGTAAGATATAAAAAGGCCTAAAACCATAATTCCATAAATAAGGCCTTCAATAAGTATTGTTTCTATCATAAGTAACAGTATAGCAGATTTACAATATAAACTAAAGTATTTAAAAAAGAAAAAGGACAATCCTGAATTAGAATTGTCCTGATAACCCAAAAATATTTACATTATTTTGTCAAATCAGTAAGTTTACCGTTTTCAATAATATAAGTAGCAGAGTTTAAGTAAGTTTCTGGAATTGTAATTCCACAAGCTTTTGCAACATCAAGATCAAACAATAAGTCTGAATCTTCTGGTTTTGTCATAAAGCGAACAGGAATTTCAGATGGTTTTGCACCATTCAAAATCTGAACAACCATTTCTCCAGTTGCATAACCTGCTTTGTAATAGTTGAATCCAGATGCCATTAAACAACCACCTTCCATAGCTCCTGTAACATCACCGGAAAAAATTGGCTTTTTAGCTTTATTAAATACACTTACAAGTGAAGGAAGTGCACTGAAAACTGTATTGTCAGTTGTAAGGTAAACTCCGTCTACACGGTCAACAATAGCTTCCGCAGCCTGTTTAACTTCAGAAGAGTTTGAAATTGACTGAACAACCAATTCAAGTCCTGCTTCTTTACAACCTTCTTTTACAAGTTCAAGTGAAGATACAGAGTTATCTTCGCTGGCAGTGTAGATATATCCTAATGTTTTAATTCCTGCTATTTCTTTGAAAAGTTTAATATGTTCTTTTGAAGGAAGTTCATCAGACATACCTGTTACATTACCTTCACCATGTTCCAATGTGGTTACAAGACCTGCTCCAAGTGGATCTGTTACAGTACCAAATACGATTGGAGTTGTTTTCATTGTATTTGCAAGTGCAATTGCAATTGGAGTTGCAATACCAACTGCCACATCAACTTTTTTAGCCTTGTACTGAGCGGCAATCTGATTTGCTGTATTAACATCACCATTTGCATTCTGACAGTCAAATTTTACTTTAATTCCAGAGTTTGTAACTGCATCTTTTACACCCTGTTCAACAGCATCAAGGGCTGGATGCTGCAAGATTTTTGCAATACCAATTTTCACTGTTTTTTGTTTATTAGGTTTTGCAGCAACTGTTGAAAAACAGAGAGCTGCTGTCATTAAAATAGCAATTGATTTTTTCATAATTATTTACCTCATTATTTTGTGTTTCTATAAAAAGAAACATCTTATATATTATTTATACACTTAGATTTTGTTTCTGTCAATAGAAACAACAAGATTTTTTAATATTATTTTATAATTAAAAAAAAAAGGGAGATATTAGATGGGTAGCAGAAGAAAAATTTGATTTTCTAATCTTTACTTAAAAAAATATAAATTAGATTAGAAAGAATTTGATAGAATCATAAAAGAACTAGAAGCAAGAAAGTCAGTTAAATAAAAATAGTCTGGAATTTGAAATGCACTTCAAATTCCAGACTTTTTTTAGTAAAAATTAAACTTTGAATAAATCAATCTGATTACCAATCTGTTTAATAGAATCTCCCATAGTCTGAGAAATACTTGTAAGATTATTTCCCACATCTGTAATGTGAGTGGCACCGGATGACATTTCAGAAACACAGTCTTTCATAACATTTGTTGCCTGCTGAAGTAAGCTGATTTCATCAAGAATAGTTTTATTACCTTCAGCCATTTCAATACTGGCAGTTCTTACCTCAGAAGTGCTGTCATTCATCAGTCTAAGGGCATTATTAATCTGTTTACTTCCTTCCTGAGTTTCTGTCATAGCATCTGTAATCTGATGAACAAGCTGATCAGTTTCCTGAATAGTCTGACTAACATTAGCAAAAGCATTTTTTGCATCATTTGATTCTACAACTACATCATTAATAGATGTCTGAATCTTTTTAAGGTTATCTCCAATTGTCAAAGATTCCTGAGTAGAAGTTTCAGACAGCTTTCTGATTTCATCAGCAACAACAGAGAATCCTTTACCAGCTTCTCCTGCATGAGCAGCTTCAATTGCAGCATTCATAGCAAGAAGATTTGTCTGTTCTGCAATACTGGCAATTGTATTATTTGCTTCAAAAAGAAGATTACTCTGTTCTTCAATCTGAGAAATCTGCTCATTAACGAGATTCTGTTTTGAAATACCAATTTTAGCATTTTCTTCAAGTCTATCAAAAGAATTGGACATTTTTTCAACGTTTGTTGTAATTGAAGTTATATTTCCAATCATCTGTTCTACAGCGGAACTAGCCTGCTGAATACCTAAACTTTGATTTTCAATCATGTGATTAAGGCTTTCAATGTTCTGAGAAATTTCAGTAACAGCACTTGCAGTTCCATCTACAGCATTTGTCTGATCACCTAATTGAGAAGTAACATCCTGAATATTTGCAATAATCTGATTAATTGAACTTGCAGTTTCAGAGACCTCATTTTTCATCATCTCTTCAATATTCTGAAGTTTACTTTTAGAATCTTTTACATTGCTGATAATCTCATGTAATTTGCCCATAAAGTTGTTGAAGCCTGTAACAACTTCACCAATTTCATTCTTTGCTTTTAATTCAATCTTCTTAGTTAAATCTGCATCACCTTTAGAAATATCTGTAACAGATTCTTTTAAAATCTGAATAGGCTTAATTATGATGAACAAAATAGCGGAGAAAACCAATGCAAGCAGAATAGAACTGGCAATATATATAAAAACCATAAAGTTAATAATTTTTTTAGAAGTGCTTAAAATCTGAACTTTTGGAACTGATACAGCAATTGACCAGTTTGTATTTCTTACAGGTGCATAATAAATCTGATCTATAGATTTGTTTTCTAATGATGTTACAGTTCCCATTCCTCGTTCACCATTCAACATTTTTCTGGTAATTTCCTGCATACCTAAAGAAGTTCTATTATATTCACCATTTATATAAGAGTTGGTCATAAGTTTATCTTTTTGAGGATGTGCAATAATAGTTCCATCGCTTGAAAGCACGTAAGCAAAACCTGATTCACCTATCTGAACTTTTTCAATTTCCTGCTGCAATGTATCAATTGACATTATTGCAACAAAAATCATAGTCAGTTCACCTTTTTTATTTTTTACGGGAACGGCAAGATGAAAAACAACAGTATTAGTAGATCGACCCTTACTTGGATTATCAATGTAAAAAGAAGCTTTACCAGATGCTATACTTTTAAAATAATCTCTGTCAGAAACTAAAACCTGTTTATTTTGGGAAGTAGTCATATTTCCATCTAAGTCAACTATTCCAGCATAAGAGAAAAATGAATCAATTAGTCTGGAATTCTGAACTAAATATTCTGAAACCGATTCAAAAGTACCATTCTTAAATGTTTCAGAATTTGCAAAAGCATAAGCAGTTTTTATACCGCTATCAAGCCAATATGCAATTTTTTCAGCATCAGTATCAGCCATAGACGTTGAATATTCATTGTATAGTTGAGTACTTTCTTTTCTAATATGTACAGAAAAGATAATCCCCTGAACAATAAACGTAATAATTAAAAATAAAATACAGGAAGTAGAAAACTTAGTTGTAAGTTTGTCTTTAAAGGCAGTCTTTGTGATTTCAATTCTTTCTTTTGTTTCTTCAGTTAACATAAATAACACTCCTCAATTTTAAAACAAAATTCAATTACTACTATTATCGTAATTTTTTTTGAAAAAAAAATGGAGTTATTCTCTATATAAAATATTAAATATTATACCACTGAGCTGCAGTCTGATCTGCAAGCTGAATTAAAACAACCAGAGGATTCTGCAGGAAATTACTATAATTGTAAGATTCACTTTCCGAAAGGTCACTGAATCCCATGTGTCTGCTTATAGCTTCAATTACGTGTCGTTTTTTAATCAAAGAAGGCATAATTTCAAGAAGCATTAAAACTGATTCATTTCCATGACCTAAAGAGCGGTTATCAGTTCTTGTTTTATAACAAGGCACTTTTATCCAGTTTCCTGTAATGTCTTTTGTATTTCTGTATTCAATAGTATAAAAATTAGTTTTACAAAAATCATGACAGAATGCTGCAAGAAAAACATCCTCTGCTGAAATTTGATATTTATTTCCATTTGGACTATTAAAAAAATTTTCAAGAACAGGCTTAGCAAATTGCAAAGTCTGTCTTACGACCATAAGAGAATGTAATGAAAGCCCAAACTTAAAATTACCATGAAAACGTGAACTTGCCGGAGCTGTCCAGAAATCTGTTCTGTCAAGCCAGTCAACTAAAGAAGCTGCATCATTCTTATCTTTTATAATAAAATTTATCATTTCAAGACAACATGGTTTTATAGCATCATTTAAAAATGTATTATTATTCTGAATTGGTGAAAATTCATCAAAAATATCATTTAATTCATTTATATCAGAAAATAGCTGATTTTTTTCTTCTTCTGTCATTTTTTCCTCTTACTTAATATCTCTTAAATTTGTCATATTTCTTTTTTCTTTTTTTACAGACGTAATAGAAAAAGAGATTGTTTTTTCTGTTTCCATACCAGGTTCTAGTGAAATATTCCAGCAAAGAGAAGAAACAAAAGTCATGTGAACGTTTTCAAGTTCATCAGTATCTATTAATGGTCTTTTAAAAGTCAAAGGATAATAAGAATAATTACATTTTTCATTTGGTTCAAAAGCAAAAGAAATACCGCTACTGCCATCTGTTATACGAACAATATCAATATTTTCAAGATAGTTTGTATTTTTCTGCTCAAAAATTGCTTTCTGAGAATCTATATAAACTTTGTTGTCATTTTCAATTGCTTCAAGATTGTAATAAACTGTATCAAGATTATTATAATTTGTATGAGCAAGATTAGATTCTGATACAAATTTAGCTTCAAATTTTGTATTGCTTTCATTTTTCAGTATGTACTGAACAATCATACCATTCGAAGTGATTATGTATTTTTTTCTTAAAGAAATTTTCTGTTTAGTTGGCATAAACAAAGCAGATGCTGAAAGTTGAATTTCATTATGTTTTTGAGAAAATTTATTTTCAGAATATTGAATCTGAGAAAAAACACCATGTCCTGAAGGTAGCTTTTTACAATAATTAATATATTGTTCTTCAGTGAAAATATGATCTACAAATAAACCTCTTTCATAATTATCGTCACAATCATCAAACTCAAGTTTTCTGGAATAATTATCTGCATAATTACCTGTGTTTTTTAAAATATCAAGTTCCTGAACAGTTCCACCTAAAAGAGAAATGTAAGCAAAATAATTTTGCATTCTACATACATATTCATTTAACCCGTCTGCATTATAATCAAAGGCTGTAACAGTCTCTTTAAAGTTTGGATCTTCCCTGAGTATTTTTTCAGCTTCTACTAGATGTTTATATGCTTTTTGTCTACTGGCAGAGTTTGTAACACTTCCATCAGAATTAAAAAGAAGTCCGATTCCATTTTCAGCTTCCCAAAGTTTAAGTCTGGCTTCCTGTTTACGCATTTTGTCATACTTATACTGATTAACCAGCATACTGATATAAATAATCCTGTTATAAAGATTATGACTTAAATAATTTGTATCTAAATAATCATAAACAGAAATTTTATTATTTTTAGATTCATCAATTTTATAAGTTTTATTTAACCATTCTGCAAGAGAACCTTTTAAGCCACCTGAAATATGAGCAGGAACATTGATTGTATTAGATTTTCTGAATTCTCCAGTAGTAATAGTTCCAATATTTAATTCTGGATTGTTCTGTAAATATTCATCTAACTTTTCAAACCATTTACATTCAACAAGTTGAATTAATTTTTCATGAGTAAGGTTAATGGAAACAAGTCTATCAGGATTCATCTGAACATAAGTATCTTTTTTACTTATTTTTTCAACCGATTTTAAAATACCTGAAACAAATTCTTCAGGAGTTGTATCTGCAGATGGTAAAAAATCATCATAATAAGGCAAAATCTGAATTGATTTTCCCTGTTCTGCCATTATAATTGGCAAGTATTTTCTTTTCTTCAAAGGAATTAATGAACTGTCTAATAAAACATATTCAATTCCGCATATCTTTAAATTTGTTACAAGAGAAGAATCCCAGCAATCAGCAAAAAGAGTCACACCCCGTGGTCTTTTTCCAAATGCCTGTCTGATTTCTAAATTAAGTAAATCTATCTGTCCATTTCTGTCTACAGTGCCTAACAATGGTAAAACAGGAGAATAATATCCCCCGCCTAAAATTTCAATCTGCTTACGATCAGTCATTTCTCTAAGAATAGAAATAAATTCAGATCTTTTTTTATGAAAAAATAGAATTTGAGAACCATTAAAAGAAAAAGTAAATTTAAAATGAGGATGGGAATATAAAAATTTTACAAGAGGCGTATAGACTGTCTGGTAATTTTTTATAAGGGCATCATTTGTATCTAACCCATTTTCTAATGCTCTTAAATTGAAGCTAACGTATACCAATTTCTTTTATATACGGCTTCCACCCAAAACCGTTTTCCTCATTTTTAAGTATATAACATCTTTCCCCAAAGACATTATTTACTGTTTTTAACAACTCTCTTAAAGAGTCTATAACAAAAAGTCCATATTTTAAAGTCTTTTTTATCAGTCCATTCCACTTTTTCTTCAACAAGTTTCTTTGTACAGGAAGTAAGCTGGCTTTCAAAATTATTAGAACACACAATTGTTTTTTCAACTGCTTTATTTACAAATTTGATTATATTTTGTGGACAAATTTCAATACACTTTCCACAACCGCAGCACATATTCGATATGACAGCAGTCTTATTTTTTATATAAATGGCATTTTGAGGACAGCATTTTACACAATCCCCTAGTCCAATACAGGCAAATTTACAATCTGTACCAGAACCCATGTTATTTTTTGCAAGCAAACATGAATAATTTTTGTTAAATATACTTCTGGGATTTTTAAATTCTTTTTCGCAATTACAAAAAACATAAGCCCGTTTATCAGTAACATTAAAATCTTTGATTTCCGGAACAATGTGGTTCTTTTCCGAATAAGAAACTATTGGATTTTTTATGTCAATCTTCTTTTCTTTAAGTGAAGGAAAGAGAATTTCATAAATAAATAAAATCAACATTGAGAGAATTAAAATTATAAGCACTAGTAAAATTATTTTTAGAATCATTTAATAACTCCTGGATTAAGCCAGATAATATCCCATACAGACATCATTAATATTAAAATTCCTAAGAATACAAAAAATAAACTGTAATATTTTTCATTAATCGAAAATCCATTACTTAAAATATTATTTTTAAATGTAATACAAAATGGAACAATTAAAGCAATAGAAACAAAACAGCTTGCACAAATCAGAATTGTATTAAGCAATGATGTACTTTCACTTAGAGACAATAAAACTATTAAAAAAGATACTATGAATTCGGATTTCACATGCTTTGAAGTTAATCGGACTAGAGTTTCAAGTAATGAATTAACAGAAATAAAAATCAAAAAACTGATGACAGGAAAAACTTCAAGAATCTTAAGAGGAATGAGAATTTCAGATATTATTAACCATGAAAGAATTGAAGTAAGTAAAATCCCAATAATCTCTTTTAAGAAGACTATTAATCCATTTGTTTTAGAAATACCAAATTCAGCAATTCTATTTAATCCTATTCCATAAATTAAAACAACAGAGGAAAAAATTGTGTAGTAAAGAAAAGAATTTAGAAAACTCATTTTTGAACCTCTGCATTTTTTATAATATTAATTTTCTGACTTACAAAAATATGGAGATATAAAAATAATCCAAGTAACATCAAAGAGCCTGGAATAGAAGCTAAAAAAGAAAAAATTTCTAATTTATCTGAGGTTAAAATTACCTTCTCATAAATCTGATGACAATTTCCAAAAAAAGTAAAAGTTCCATATCCCAGGATATCTCGTATTAAAAAGAAAATTAAACCGAAAATAATCACTGTCAAAATCAGTATAGAATTTTTTAATAATCTGTTTTTCAAAGGTAAGTCATTATTACGATATAAGAATCCCATCAAAAACAAAGAAATTGGAGGAAGATATAAAACAAAACCTAAAACTAATGCTACTTCAGGATGAAGAATAACAATTATTTGTCTGTAAAAAACAGATATAAAAAGAATAATCATCATCAAAAGAACTGTCTTTAAATGTGTAAGTTTCAGTTTTTTTATAAGCTCATCAAGTAAAGTTCCCAATACCATAAGAAGTACCATTTCAAAAATAACAGTAAATCCATAAACAAATCTTCCTGGAGTAGGAATCAAAATTGCAAGAAAAGCAACTATTGTTATATAAATATTTTTTTGTTTTTCTGTATTACTCATTATTACCTGCTCCAATTATTTCTGGTATTTTATTCTGCCAGTATTCCAATCGTTTATCTGATTTTTTATTTAAAAGCTGCTGTTCTATTCTGCCGTGTAATGAAGAATAACCTGCAAATTCCACATTTAAATTTTCATCACAAATAAAAACAACAGATACAGGGCCATAAAAAGATGTATCACGAATAATAACCGCAGAACTCTTTACACCAGTTTTTTTATTACTTATTTCATAACAAGCTGCACTTAAGGAAAGAGGGTTATTTATAAATACAAACTGACCTACATTCCAGGTATCTGGATAATTATCTTCAAGAACTTTTTCTACACAAACTTTAAGGTTATTCTGCCATGATTTTCTAGACAATTTTACGGTGTAAATCATTACAAGAAAAATAAATCCTATAATAGCAATGAGAATTCCATAATTAATAAAAAATTTTTTATAGTTAAACTTGTTTTCCATTTATTCATTCTCTCCTGCAGATTTAATTTTTCTAACAATACTGTTAAGGAGAATGTGATTTTGTCGTTCTTCAAAGAATCTGATCATCATATTGACTACATTACCAATTAAAACTGTATAAACCATTCCAATAGGAGAAGTTCCGCATCCCATAATAAAGAAAGCCAGAATACCAGATATTACTCCAAATGAAATTTTTCCCCAAATGGTAATAGGTGCTGTTCCATACCATTGAATCATAAAAACAATACAGAATAAAGTTCCACCAGTAAGGAATGCTAAAAGAATATCACCCTGGCCTATAATGCCTCCAAAGAATAAAGGAGAAAAAAATCGGATTAAAACAGCATAAACTACCAGAAATAAAAAAGGAATAATTCCAGAAAAAGATTTATCGGAAAACAAAATAACAGAAGAAAGTATTGTAAGCAGATTAAATCTAAATGCAGGAATTATAGACTGCGTATCTATAAACATAGAAACATAACCGTTTGGAATTGTTACTTTAAAAAGACTGAAAACAGTATTATTTAGAAAATTTGTTACAGCAATATCAAATTCATAAATTGGAAAAACATTATTTTGAATCATATATGTTGAAGGATTTCTAAGGCATAATAAATCTGTAGTAATTAGAAAATCTGGAAAGAAATGAGTTCCAACAAAATAGGAAACAACAACAGCTAAAGCACCTTCATTAATCCAGGAATTAATATGTTTGAATAACAGACATCTTGAAAAAAACAGGAATATAAAAGATAAACAGAATGTTCCCACCAGAGGATATCCGGCAGGAAGAAGCAATCCTATTACAATTCCTTGAATTAAAATTGTAAGTGATTTATAAAACTCTTTTTTAAAAACAAAAGTATTCAGTAAAGAAACCAATAATGCACCAGAAAAAGAAACCAGAACTATGAAAAAAGAATCAAAACTTCCAGTAATTAAAAGTGAGAGCACCTGTAAACTTAATAAAACTAAAACTTTTATGCAGACATCAGATACTGAAGGTCTGTTATAAACAAAGGGCCTTACATTAATTTTTTTAGATTGTAATTTCATATTTAAATCGTTTTTTTTGTTCATAATTATTCCTGTGAAAGTGTTTTTTCTTTATATGCGTGAATAGTCTGACACAAAGGTAATCTGGATGGACAAACTGTATTACATAGACCGCAATCTGAACATGCAAGAGAAACTTTTGCTGCAAATTCAGGAACTTTCTTAAAATTTGAAATATGTTTATATATAATGTCTGGAGAAATTTTCTTTGGACAAATAAACCTGCAGTTTCCGCAATTTACACAACTATAAATATTTTCATCATTTTTGTTTGCCTTAGAAACAAAGGAAACAGATTTTACACTTTTAGAAATAGGTACATCAAGATTATGTACAGAAAAACCACTTATAATACCATTTACAATAATCATTTGAGGATTTTTAACAAATCCTCCTAACTGTGTAACCATATCTCTGATAGTAGTTCCTACACGAACATTCAAAAAACTTGTGGCGTTTAAACAATTTCCTGAAAAATATACATTTTTATTAATAACTGGAGTATCAAGCAAAATAGAACTGTAAACATCTAGCAAAGTTGTAGAGTCAATGAATATATCTTTTCCAGAAATTGAGAGTTTTGAATTTTTTCTATAATTTCGATTATATGCAGAAAGAATTTCTCTTTGAGTTCCGTTTGGATATTTTTTTATATTCATTTCTACAACTTTTATGAAATCTGATTCAGAAGATTTTATTTCTTCTTTGTTCTGACATTTCTGGTCAATGGCAAACAATACCCCTTCAAAATTAAATACCTTTTGTAAAAGTTTTGAAGCTTCCAGAATCTTTGGAAAATAAAATTTAGAATTAAGAGAATCTGTAATTCTGTAATTATCTTCATCAAACAGTCTGACAACAAGATTTTTTGCATCAGATTTTTTTTCAAATTGATTTCCTAAACTTTCAATATTACGAAGATTAAAAGTATTAATTACACTATGTTTGCGTAAAGTTGAAATAACTTTATCTTTAGTAAAATCATTAATATTTTTAGGAGTAATTTTTTTTCCCAAGTAAGAGAATTTTCCACCAATTGAAATTTTTATACCGTATCCCTGTGTGCCATTAGAAAAATCACATGGAATAATATCAGTAACTTTACCGGGAATGGAAGCATGAATATTCATTGTATCATCCCTGTAAGTTGTATAACCAATTATTTCGCCTTCTTTTACTTCATCCCCTACTTTAACAAAACTTTTATAGTCCTTATTTGAATTTATATTCAAAGGGATAATTACTGAATGAGGCAAAAAACTGTTTTCACAATATTTATATTCTTTTATGGTATTAGAAGGATCTATAAAATAAGTCATTTTCTTAAACCTTTGATTATAATAATGGAAATGTACATAAAAAGTAATATGAACATTGAAATAAATATAATTATTACACTAAATAAGTTTGTATTGATTGCACTTGTAGAAGCATAATGGCCTTCAAAATCTTTATTTTGTGATTTCATTACGCTTTCAATTGAATTAAAAGGTAAAATATCAATTTCATCAAAAACCTGCTGTTTGAAAGACTCATCACAAGAACCTTGTATTGCATATTCTTTTATAATTCCATTTTCATAAATGTACTTAGGAAAAGAAAAACTTGTATTACTATTATTTTTATAATTAAGAGAAGTATAAGGTGCACTTTTTACATTCCATATAAAATCATAATAATCATTCATTGAAGGAATTTCTGCAGATACAATACCTTTTGAAGAAGGAATCATTATTTTTGAATTTTTTGTATTTAAACTGAAAAAAGAATTAATAAGAACAAGAATAATACAAATAAATATTCCCCCTACAGCTGCAGGTAGTACAATTTTTTCTTTCTTTGCAAACATTGAAACTTTTTTTGCTTTTTTTATATAAACTGGATTAAAAGATTTTTTAGAATTTATAAATGATTCTAAAATTGAATACAAAACAAATACAGATCCACAACCAGAAATCATGATGATTCCAGAAAATCCTGTTTTCAGTGAACAAGAAAAACCTGAAATTATGGAAATAACAATCATTGCAGGAATTGCATAATTACTAAGCAAAAAAGATATAAACCCTTCTCTTTTCCATACATTTGAAATAAAAAATGCACTTAACAAAAGTAAAATACTTGATGTACATGCTGCAAAAAAAGGATTACAAAAAACAAAAAGAACAGGAAAAAAAGCGGAACAACCAAACAATAACCTGTTTTTAGAAAAATACAGAAGCAAAACAGCAAAAAATAAAGAAATTAATGGCAAAAACCATGGAAAAGATGCAGAAGAATCCACTCCACACTGAATATGATTTTCTCCAAGTTTTTTTACACAATTATTTAACTGCGAATGATAAAAAGAAGGAATATAATATAGTCTGTAATTTCCGTTTTTATCATAAAAAAATGAATTTCTTTTAATAAAATATGAATATTTAACATCTTCACTTTGAGATTTTAAAAGTGAAATTTCAGGAGAATTAGGATTTAAGTTTACAGGAAGATATTGACCTGAAAGACTTACAAAGTCTTTTACATTAGAACTATTTAGTGCCTGTTTTACAACAGAATCTGAAGTTGAAACAGGTACATACAGAACTGAATACTCTTTCCAGATTTTTCCATTAGGAACAGTCTTTAAAGCAAAAACAAAAAATACACAGGCAATAAAAACTACAGCAGAAATTATTTTTTGATAGAGCTTCATAAAACTATTTTAATAACCCGAAAGCAACGCCAATGAAGATTCCCAGAATAACTCCGCAAATTACTTCCATTGGAGAATGACCATTTACTTCCTTTAATTTTTTATATAAGGAAATTGCTTTTTTTTCCTGAAGTTCAGATCCCAATTCATTTATTTTTTTTGCCTGAAGACCACTGGAACGTCTAACACCTAAAGCATCTCTAACAGTCATCATAAGGAACATAAGAGCAAATATAAAAATATCAGAATTAAATCCATTTCTAAAACCTATAGTTGTAGCTAATGCAGAACACATTGAAGAGTGACTTGAAGGCATTCCTCCAGTTCTCCATAAAAGCCAGTCTATAAGTTCACCTATAGAGTGAATTCTGCCTCTAATTAAATTAATTGCTGTTTTTATAAATTGTGCGCCAAGCCATCCAAATAAGCATGATAAAACACATGGATTTGTAAAAAATAATTTTGCCTGAACGCTAAGTGCTGGTAATGTATTTTCCATAATTTCTAACCGTAACATTTATTTTATCATTGAAAAGTGTCTTTTACTAGTAGGATTTTATTTTTTTTGGTATATACATGCTATGGACTTTAAAAAATTTACTGCCGGAGAAAATGATTCAAATCGCAGGCTTGATAAAATAATCAGAAAATTCATACCGGATATATCTCTTTCACAAGTGTATAAATACATACGAAAAGGTCTGATAAAAATAAATGAAAAAAAAACTTCCGCAGAATATAAGGTTCAAACTGGAGATAATATTTCCATAGCAGAATTTATTTTTGCAGAAAAAGAATCTGTTTCGGAAAAAAAGATTTTTCAGCCATTACCAGATGTTGTTTTTGAAAATAATCATATTCTAATTCTGGATAAACCTTATGATATGCTGGTTCATGGTTCAGATAATTCACTTGATAAAATTGTATTAAATCATTTTCAGAGTAACTCTCATTCAGATTCCTTATCTTTTACTCCAGGCCCATTACATAGAATTGACAGAAAAACTACCGGACTTATCTGTTTTTCAAAGAGTTTAAAAGGTGCCCAATGGTTTTCTGAGATTTTAAGAGACCATAAAATTCAAAAAAAATACTTAAGCATTGTTCAGGGAATAATTTCTAAAAAAGAAATATGGGAAGATTTTATTGCCCGGGATGAAAATAATAAAAAAGGATTTCATACTGTTAAGGCAGATACTAATAAGATTGAAAATGGAAAATCTGCTTACACAGAAGTTACACCTTTAAGAACAGGTAAATATAAAAATATACCTTTTACATTAGTGGAATTTTATATAAAAACTGGAAGAACTCACCAAATTCGGTCACAATCAGCTTTGCACAAACATCCACTTTTAGGAGATGTGGCTTATGGTGGATGTAAGCTGACAGAAGGTAAACAGGATTTTTATCTGCAATCCAGGGAATTAATTTTTCCTGAAAATGAACTCCACATTCCCCATATTGTTATACTTGAACAATCAAAAAATCTAACAAATTTCTTAAATTATTGTGATAATAATAAATCAGGATTATAATAGAGTTAATGAAAAATCCATTTGAAGCAATTGCATTAAAATTTTCTCCCATTACTGTTTATGCCCTTGTAGGAGAAAGTGGAACTGGAAAAAGTTTCCGTTCAAAATTACTGGCAGAACAATACGGCATTGAAGCAATGATTGATGATGGACTTTTGATTCAAGATGAAAAAATCATTGCAGGCAGATCCGCAAAAAGAGAAAAAACTTACATGGGTGCAGTACGTGTTGCCCTCTTTGACGATAAAGATCACCGTGATTCTGTAGCCAAAGTTTTGAGAAAATCTCACATAAAAAAACTATTGATTATTGGTACTTCAGAAAAGATGGTTATGAAAATTGCAATGAGACTTCAGTTACCACAACCTTCAAAAATCATCCGCATAGAAGATATTGCAACTCAGGAAGAGATTGAATTAGCACAGAAATCCAGACATGTTGAAGGAAAACACGTAATTCCTGTGCCTTCAATTGAAGTAAAGAAAAACTATCCTCAGATTTTTACCTCTTCAATGAGAGATTTCTTTAATAAAAGTAAATTCAAATTCCTTTTTAAGAACAAATCTGGTGGAAAGATGATTGAAAAATCTATTGTTCAGCCTGAATTCTCTAAAAAAGGACGTATTGAAATTTCAGAAGCTGCCCTTACTCAGATGGTAATGCACTGTGTAAATGAATGCGATCCTGAAATAAAAGTAAAGAAAATTATAATTAAAACAGATTCCCGTGGATATAAACTGGTAGTTTTGATAGATGTTCCATTTGGAACACAGCTTACAGGTAAAGTTCACAGACTCCAGCAGTACATCATAGATAAAATTGAATCTTTTACAGGAATTTTGATTGAAGAAGTCAGCATCGTAATTGATAAAATCACTATGACAGATAAACAAAAAGCTGATTCTAAAGAAAAATCTTCAAAACCAGCTTCTGAAAAAAAATAGTGAATATTTTTAAACAGTTTAATTTTTTATTTTTATCTGAACACCTTTATTATTCAGACATACTTTAACAGCATACTCAAGTTCTTTTCGTACAGGATTCATAGGAAGAACAAAATTTCTGCATTGAGTCCATGTTCTTGCAAATAGTTCATTAGCAGAAGTTTTTGATTTTATTTCTTTTTCCCAGTCTGTTAAGGAATCTATATAATCTTGAATCAAATAAACCATCTTTTTTCCAAGTCTTACATCACTATTCTTCTGGTTTAATTTATTAAGCTCCTGCAAACTTTTCATATATTTAGCTTCAAATTTTTTATTTTCATAAATCATAGAAGTTGCAACAGGCTGAAGGTAAATATATAAATCTGTATCTAATGCTTCCTGTATAATTTCAAATGCATAAGAACTGTTTACAATTTTTAACATTTCCTCAGTAAGTCTTGAAGGAGAAACCTGAGAAAGCAAAATAGCAGATTTTCTGATTTTTCTTCTTAGTGAAGAATTCATTTTTGCATGAGTGGAAGCAGAATATTTAATTGCCCTTAACATTCTTACAGGATCTTCCGTAAAAATTGAATCTAAAGGAATTACAGGAGTAAGCTTATGTTTTTCAATATCCTTTATACCACCAACATAATCAATAACCTGCTGCTGAAGAGGATCATAGTATAAGGCATTGATTGTAAAATCACGACGCATAACATCCTGTTCAATGGTACCAAATTCATTACCAACAGAACCTTCTGCATTTGAACGGAATGTACTTACCTCAAAAATCTTAGTACCAAATACAACATGAACCAGTCTGAACCGGCGGCCTATAATTCGAGAATTTCTAAATATTCGCTTAATTTTAGAAGGCGTAGCATCAGTAACAATATCAAAATCTTTAGGTTTATTGCCAACAAGTAAATCTCTGACTGCACCACCTACAATGTAGGCTGTAAAACCTGCATCTCGTAGGCGGTGTATAATCTGTAACGCATCAGGATCAATATTTTCAACTTTGATTGTATGTTCTGTACTAGTATAAACAACAGCCTTTTTAATTAGCTTTCCATTTTTGTCTGTACCATATCTATATAACACAATGCAAAATATTAAATATTAATTAAAGTAACACGTCAAGCAGATATTAAACATTTTTAAACTATTGAGTTGATGAAAGTAAGAACATCTTTTTCAACATCTTCTTTATCAACTTCATTTAAAATTTCATGACGGTCATCTGCATAAGCTTTCAGCTGAACATTTGTCATTCCATTTGAAATGTAGATGTCACGAAGCTTTTCAATTGATTTTCCATAGTTTCCAACTGGATCATCTGCACCAAAAATAAAGTAAACAGGAAGATCTTTTCTGATTTTCTTCATATTTTCAGGTTTATGAATCATTTTAAGACCACTCATCAAATCGTGGAAGAATGAATTTGTAAGAGGAATTCCGCACCACTTATCATCTTCATAAACAGAAACATTAGCTTCACTTCTGGAAATCCATGCATTTTTTGTTTTAGGATTTTCAATTTTTTTGTTATAACTGCCAAATGCTGCATAATCAAGCAATTTAGAACATTTATCAGGTCCTTCAAAGAATTTTACAATATTTACAAGAACTGCACCTGCATCTACAACAGCACCTTTAGGACCAGAAGTTCCACAAAGTACACATGCATCAATATCTGAACTGTATTTTTCAATAAATCCCTGAGAAACAAATGAACCAAAAGAATGTCCAAAAAGAATTGTTTTCTTTCCAGGGAAATCTTTTTTGAATGCAAGTGTAATTTCATGTAAATCTTCTATAACTCTGTTGAATCCATCTTTTTCTGCCAGTTTACCAAAACGTCCATTGCCTTTTTTTTCTGCATTTTCTGCTGTTCTTCCATGTCCACGCATATCGTATGCATTTAAAACATATCCATTTTCAGCAAGAATTGAACCAAATCTGTCATATCTCATACAGTGTTCAGCAAGTCCATGATGTAACTGTACAATACCTTTAATATTTTCTTCATTATCAGGTGCCCATCTTGTAACATTAATTTCAACACCATCAGACATTGTTAAAAAAAAGCTTTTGTTCTGCATATTTCACTCCAATTAAAAATACATTAATATATATAGTTATGAACATTATAACAGATAAAATAGTTTTTGGGGGAAATTCAATTGGTAAAGTTGACGGAAAAATGGTGTTTATACCTTACGCAATTCCTTCAGAAGAACTTGAAATTGAAATTGTAGACTCAAAGAAAGATTATGATGTAGCAAAAATTAAAACCATCATAAAAAAATCACCATACCGGGTTGAGCCTGATTGTGAATATTATGAAAACTGTGGAGGATGTAATATGATGCATATAGATCCTTCCTATCAAAAAGAATTGCGAAAACAAATTCTTGCTGATGTTTTTGCAAAAAACAATATTGATATTTCAGATAAAACAGAAATTATTTCGGGTCCTGAATTTAATTATCGCGCCAGATTTCAGCTAAATGACGGTGGATTATCAGAAAAATCAGGAAACAGAATAATTCCAATTAAAAAATGCAAATGCGCAGAAAAAGTCATTAACGAATATCTGGAATCCACACCTGCAGAACATAGAGGTAAAGGACGTATTCATCTTTTTGGAAGTCAGTATGTTGAAAAAGCAGGTAATTCCGAAAATCAGCTTTTGATAGATTTAAATCAGGACGTTTCAAAAACTCAGAAAAACCCATATAAAACTTATGGAAAATCAAAGAAAAATTTAAAGCTTAAAGAAAATCACTATTTTGCAGGAACAGTTGCTAGTCCGGAAAATACAATAACTGTAAAACTGAATGGTAAAAAAATCAGCTTTGATGTAAGGGGATTTTTTCAGTCTAATCTTTTTGTATTTGAAAAAGTGACAAAATTAATTTGTGATTCTCTTCCTCAGGGAAAAAATGTACTTGATATGTATTCTGGTTGTGGATCTATTTCTGTTTTTCTAGCGGATAAATTTGAAAATGTAGTTTTAGTTGAACATAACAGAGATGCACTTGTTTTTGCAGAACAAAATATGGCTGGAACTAAACATGTAAGTTATGGACTAAGTGGTGCTGCCTGGACTAAAACTTGCGCGTCCTATTGTGGAACATTTGATGCAGCAGTAATTGATCCCCCTCGTTCTGGAATGGAAAAAGAAGTTAGAGATTATATCTGCAAATCCCATATTCCTCACATAAGATATTTATCTTGTGATCCTGTTACTCAAAGCAGAGATTGTATAGATTTGATAAAAGCCGGATATAAACTTCAAAAAATTTATCTTCTTGATTTTTATCCAAATACCAGTCACATAGAAACCTTAGCTGTTTTTGAATTGTAAAATCAAATGAAAAAAAGATTTTTTCTGATTTTTGTACTAAATTTTATTCTTGCTTCTCTGTTTTGTGAGGAACTTACAGATTTCAACACATCATGGAACTGTGTACTTACAGGAAGTCCAGTCTGTAAACCTGTAAAAACTTCTTATGGTTTTACATTAATAAATGATGCAAGAATGATTCAAAGTTTCTCTGATTCAGGAAAACTTCTTTGGGAAAAATCCATTGGTCGAGGAAGAAATCCTCAACTTTACAGCCTTCCCTACGATTTTCTTATTGTATTTACAGGAAATAATACCAGTCTCAAACTTCTAAATCCCAGTGGAATTCAAATTTGGGAAAAAGAACTGGAATTTACATGTAAACAACTTCTTTCAGGAAGAGATGGCCGATTTTTTTTAATAGGAGATAATGAAATCTGCTGTTTTGGAATTACAGGAATAATAAAATGGCAATTAACTTCAGATAAAATTTCTACAGTTCCTGCAGCAGAGCTTCCAGATGGTTCTTTTATCATTTTTTTAGACGAAAGTTTAAACAATAAAACAAAAGGATTAAGAATCAGCCCGTTTGGTGAAATTTTAGAAGAAATCATTTTTTCTGGTATAGTTTTTGACAGTAAAAGTACAGATCAAGGTGTTTTAATCCACTTTACTGGTGGCGAAGTTGGTTTTATATCAATTTCAAATAATTCTGAGAAAACTGAAAATAAATGGCTTTTAAAAAACAACTCTTCATCTTTTTCTAAAATTATTTCTTCTGATACAAAGGTGGCATTCTTAAAGCAGGATAATTCTGGAATAAAAATTCTTGAACTGGATTTAAGTGATGGAAAAATTCTTTCACAGACTAATGCTGAAATAAATTTAAAAAATCTTGAAATTGCTGAAATTATTGATAATTGTATTTTTCTTTTTGATGGAAATAAATGTATTTACAAAACTTTTGCGGGGCAGAATTTATTTTCAGCTGATTTACAAAAAAAATCTGAAAATGATTATTTATATTCTTTCTTTTCCAACAAGGCACATTTAATTTTATGTAAAGAAAACTGGACCATAAACGCTTATAAAATTACAGAAAAAACTGGAGATTCAAAGAATTTTGATTATTCAAAAAAAAATTATGCCAGATTTTATAAAAATAATTATTCTGAATATCTCTTGTTTAATACATTTTCCATTGATAAATCATTATATGATTCTGAAAAAACAAAACTTCTGTTTAATGGTAATTATGGATATGAAGAAAAAAAATGGGTTTCACAATTAGATTTCTATTCTGAACAATATGAAAAGCATTTAAATAATAAAAACAAAAAATCTGACCTTACAGTTTTTGATCTTGATTCAACGGGGGTTTATAATCTGTTGTTCCAGATGAGTTGTTTTTCATCAAATCAATTCTGTCACCAGATTTCTGCTATTTTATTAAAGACAAACAAAGAATCAGATATTTACGCAGCACTTTCAGGAGTTTCCCTAAATGGATATGATCCTGAGAGAGAAATTTTAGATGCCATAGAAATAGCAGCTTTAAAAGTTTCACCATCAAACGAAAAACTTATAAAAAAAATCTGTGATTCAGTGTATTCCATTACCTTTTTTATGGGTAGACCTGCTTTTAATGCAAAAGGAAAAAAAATACTGACCTTATTTATTTCCCCGGCTTATTCAGATAAAAGTAAAGCTTATGCAAGACAAACTTTAAAAAAAATAACAGAATTAGGTTTATAGTTTTTTTTCACAGAAAATTATGATAAAATCAATATTATTATAAGGATATACAGAATGAAAAAAATAACAGCATTTATCTTTACTTTTGTTTCGGTAGTTTCAGCATTTGCTCTTGAAGTAAATAAAGATGAACTTCAACAGGCAAATAATCAGCCTGTAATTGAATTTATTAACTATAACGGACCTCATAAAATTATTGAAAGTGCATCAAGTATTAGAGGTATTGGAACATCTTTAGGTGTTACCATAAGTGAAAATCCTCTGGAATCAAAATCATCTGGTTCTGGAGAAAAATATTCTGTAATTCATGCAGTAGATGAAACAAATAATAAACTGGATGCTGATATCATTTTCATTGGTAGTGATGCTCAGGTAGATCACATTGATAACGTGCGTAGAATCATCAGCGGCTATTTATCAAGTGCTTATAATTATTCTTCGGAAGATGCTGATACGCTTGCAGTTTTTATCACTGTATATAATGCAGTTTATCGTGGAGATTTAAAATCTTTTGAAAATAAATATAAACAGATTGTCCTTGATAATCTTTCTGAAAACTGTGGACTTTCAGTTAATTATAAAGACTGGCCTGGTAAATCAGAAATTGTAATTCCATTATTTGATATTAAAAATATTGGTCTTTCAACAGTAGATACAACTGTTATTTCAGATTCAAAAGTTGTTACTTCTATGAAAGAAGATGATGACAAAAATATTGAAAGCAGAAAAGACATGGTAGATTTAAAAGAACGTGAATCTGATGCTGCTTATAATAATGCCAAAGCGGCCCAAAAAACTGCTGCAGAAGAACAAAAAAAACTTGAAGAAGAAAAAATTAAATCAGAAGAACTTAAAAATGACGCTGAAGGAGCACAAAAAGAAGCTGATGAAAAAAAAGAAATAGCTGATAAAAATCCTGAAGATAAACAGGCTCAAATTGAAGCTGAAGAGGCTCAAAAAACAGCTGATGAGAAAAAGGAAGCTGCAGAAAAACAGGAAGAAACTGTAAAATCTCAGGAAGAAAAAACTAAAGAGGCACAGGAAGCAGCTAAACAGCAACAGTCATTCTCTGACAGAAAACAAACAGAAGCTCAATCTGAAAGAAAAGAAATTGCAAAAGATCAGAAAGAAGTTCAGGACCAGCAGGAAGCTTTATCACAGATGAACATTGAATATGGTCTTGTTTTAATTGATTCAGATAAACTCTTTTCTAAACTAGTAAAATTTAATTCTGATGATGGGCAGGTTATAAAATCATCTCCATTATCAACTATCAGAAACAGAACAATTTACAAAACTTCAGATAGTTACATTGCTGTTGCAGGAGAAAATATTAAAAATGCTGCTGTTAAGCTTGTTTTGTTGAATCCAGAAACACTGGAAATTTCTGATGAATCAGATGCAATTTTAAGTGAATCTTCTGTCTTAATTCAGAATGAAAATGAATATTACTGTGTTCTGGAAGAAAGTGAAAAATACTATCTGGCAAAATTTGATGAAAAACTTACACTTCTCTTAAAGTCAGATTTAACAGTAAATAAAGCATCTCCAATAATTATTACAGATACATCCGTTGTAGTTACTTCTGATAAAGGTGACTTTAAAGTATTAAACAAAAAGGATTTTAGTACAAAATAAAGTCAAAGTTCATTTGGAAATTGCCACAGGGCAAACGCATTATAAACGCTTTTCCGTAATGTTGGTGCGAAGGAGCGGGGCGTGGTTCAAAAACACTCTTTTTGTGGCTGCTGCGAAGCGGCAGTTTAATAGTTTCTATACCACAAAAAGCGTGTAGCGCATTATTGCGC
>JALEPQ010000120.1 GCA_022768685.1 Spirochaetia bacterium | reverse complement strand
TTTTTATCTACAAAAATGGTTGTTGGAACTGCAAATACATTCTGTAATATTCCATTCAGTAATTTTGAATCTGGAACAATGTGAATATAATCTGCTCCTGTCTGCTTTACTATTTTTTTTGCAACGTCCATTTGTTTTGAATCTGGTAAACCTTTTCTATTCACTGCATCAATCACGATTCCAATAATTTGAAAGCCTTTATTTTCGTTATTTTTATTTAATTGAGCTAAATCAGGCATTTCTTTAATACAAGGTCCGCAAAAAGTTCCCCATATATTTATCATTGTTAATTCTGCATCTTCAAAAATTTCACTTGAAATATTTTTGTTGTTAATATCCTTTGCAGAAAATTCAATTTTAGATTTACTCTGAGCAAAAATAGTTATAGAAGAAAATGCAATAACCATTAATAATGACAAAAATATTTTTTTCATAAAGCCTCCAATTAATCCGGGTTTTAGGGCTAACGAAACTTGTTTCGTATCCCTAGGAGAGGGGGTAGCGGCCAACGAAGTTGACGCGCATAACCAAAGGGGACAGTCCTAATCATCAAAAAATTAAATAAAACTCCACAAGTGATATATATTCATGTCACAAGGTTTGTTTATTCCATGAGTGCCTAAAATACCTTTCCTATGGCAACCATGATCTGGAGCAAATGCCAATGCCACATTATGACTAGTCCATTTCTGCGAAATCAATTCTTTCAGCTGGCAATATGTGCGTATATTATCTCTAAGAGCCTTTCTTGCTAATGCGCCTTTTGGAGATACTCTGTGCATCCAGTAATCATAATTTGTATTGTACAAAACAATTACATCGTAAATATCTTCATTTATTAGTTGAACAGCTTTTTCATTACAAGCCTTTACAGAATTATAAATAAAGTAATCCATGTTTCTTTCAAGAAATATTAATGAAATACTGTCACCCTCAGTGGAAATAATAGCAATCTTTTTTCCATCTTCAATCAGTTTATCAAACACAGTAGTACATTTTAAAACTGGTTTTTCATACTTTTGAATACCATGTTCAGATGGCAGCAAACCAGAATACATTGAACCAAAGCAGACTGGTGTTACTGGAGGAACAACAGAAAGCATAGGTAATTTTAAATCACTTACCACATCAGCCTGTTCTGTTACAGAATCATAATAATTGAAAACCCAAGAGCCTATTGCATCTGGATTATACATAAAAATTCTGTCACAAACTGGATAACCTTCATCCACCATAAATTTTTTTTGTGCAGTTTCATAAACTTCCGGAATAAATGGAGCCATTTTTTCATCTGCATCCACATCCAGTAGTTTTAAAATTGTAGCACCAACCTGAGTAATACAAGTGGTATTAAAAGATTTATCATAATTATTTTTCATAATTAAACCACACTATTTTACTTTAATAACAGAACCTATAGTTGATATTAGTGAACTGATTATTACAATCAACTGAAATGGCAGAGTACCTAGCTTTCCGCAAATCAGACTTTTACCAGCTTTTCTTCTTGAACGATTATAGGCAACAATAATTCCTATTCCAGTTAAAACCTGAATTACACCTGCAAGTCTTGCAAAACCAACAAAGCTTTGAAATCCAAACATTGCGAAAATTAAACATGGAAGTGATGCTAAAAGCCAGCATAGTTTAACATTCCAGCCTGTCTGTTCTCCAATTATATCACGCATATTAAGTGTATTGGCCCAGAATGATGTAGACAATGCAAGTAAAGAAAAAATATAACCTACAATACTAACCCAACCACCTAAATGAGCAGAAAGATCTACCAAAGCACCGTTTTGAGAAATATTAGTGCCAGCACCAATCAATGTCATAAAAGTTACAATCAGAATAAGAACTACATTTATCCCTGTTCCTAAGGCAACTGCTCCAGAAATTTTTTTTCTATCTCCACCAACGCCTTTAACAACCTGAGGAACAGACATTACAGCTGAAAGAGAAAATGAAACTGTACTGTAAAGTGCCATTAAATTACTTGAAACAGAAAATCCAGAAGGAAGTTTACTTAATGGGGAACGAAGTGTAGCAGCAAAAAGAATTCCAATTACTAATACCATCCCAAACATGCAGTATTTTTCACAGATTCCTACAAGTTTCATTCCTACAAACACAACACTAGCAGCAAAAACATAATAGACCAGCATACCAGCCCATGAAGGCAATCCGAACCAGGAATTTAGAACTGCTGCAGAACCAGAAATAAAACTTGTAACATTACAAAGAACACTAAATCCTAAAAACGCAAATGCTGTCCAAGTGGCTGCTTTTTTACTTTTTCCCGTAAACAGTTCATTTTCAAAACATTTTACAAACTGCGCACCTTTATTATTCAATGAAAGTTCAGCAATCATCAGGTGCATTACAAGATTTATGAAATATACAAGAGCAACTATCCATAAAAAATCCCACCAGTTATTTCTTGAAGCCAAAAATGGGACTGCAAGAATTCCTGAACCTACACCATGTCCAACTATGATGCTGGTACATTCAAGAAAAGACAGTTTTGCTTCACTTTTTATTTCTAAATTTTCTGTCATAAAAGGAGACTCCCGTTTTATTTTACATTTAATCTGAATACACCATCCCATTTCTCTGGTGGTGGATTTTTCTTAAAGTGTTCAATACGCATTAAAAAGACTTTAGCAACATTATCATCATATTTCTGATCACAATCTTCAAAAAAATGAGCTGCCTGATCCCAATTCTGTTTTCTATATGCTTTTAATCCTTTTTCAAATAATTCTTTTATTTCATACAGTTTATCATTGGCAGCAATTTCCTGCTGTAAAATTTCGTAAATTCTTACAGGTTCTGTTTTACCTTTTACGGTAATATAGTCAATTTCACGACAAACAAAACTGTCTTTTAATTTTGAGAAAACTGCTTCCGAAATAATAGTTTTGGAGTGATAGATTTTATTAGCACCTTCAAGTCTGGCAGCAAGATTTACAGCATCCCCAATAGAAGTAAAGTCCATTCGTTGTTTTGAACCGACAGAACCAAATGTTACCTTTCCTGTATTAATACCAATTCCAATATTTATGTAATCAAGATTTTCCTTAAGAGCCTTTTCCTGTTCTTTCCTCATAGTTGTTCTTAATTCCATAGCAGCTTTACAGGCATTTATCTCTTTTTTTGGGCCAGCAAAGAAAGCCATCATCTCATCGCCTACAAATTTGTCAACATCACCACCATTTTTTAGAATAATTTCGGTTTCCAAATCCAGATAATGATTAAGCATATCAACAACATCTTTTGCAGGTTTTCCTTCACAAATAGAAGTAAATCCTCTGATATCTGTGAATAAAAAACACAAATCTCTGGTTGTACTTTTTATGATATTATCCTGTTCAGCATTTTTAAGAGTTGAAAAAGAAATATATGGAACAATACCTCTTATCAAAGAAACCATATCTCCAATTTCAATAGATAAATCTTTTATTTCGTCTTTTGTCTTTATAGTATCTTCAAATTTAACATCTTCAGCTGTTAATTTTGAATTTTTTTCCATAAGTTTTGCCAGGGTCATTGAGGTCTTTTTTACATTTGAACGTAAATATAAAAGAGGATCAGCTATATAATCTGAAATAAACAGAGATATAATGATTGCAAGATAAAGAAACGCTACACTTAAAGCAAATACAGTAATTTCTGTTTTAAAGAAAGATTGCATTAAAACTTCGCGCCTATAAGTTACAATAGAAAATCCTAAAACCTTTTCACCTTCTTTTCTTGAAAAAGTTACCGGCACAATATATTTTAAGGAGTCTGTTTCTTTATCATAAACCGGTGATTTTTTATAAGCACCACTTATATATCTTTTTAAATACTCCTGAGTCTGACTGCTTGTTACAATACAATCTTTTTCAAGATGTTTTGCTTTGGGAATTGTAGAATACGCCAATGATTCATAGGATGGATAAACAATTTTATCTTCATCTTTAATGGATAAAAGTCCATCTTTGTAAGTCAAATAAATTGATGGATTATCTTTTTTTTCTGTGATGATGATATCAATTCTGTCAAAAGGTGTATCAGAATATTTATTTGCATCTGCCTGCTGATCAAAATAAGGCTGAATTTTCAAATACAATCCTTCAGCCGCATTGTAAGCTGTAGAAGTCTGTTCTGCTTTTCCTCTTCCAATATCACTCATTGAAACTGTAAACATTCTCCTGCTTGAACTTAAAATTAAGTAAACCAGCAAAACAAGAATTATTGTGATTGAACTGATAATAGTGAAAGTTAATTTTGTTTTTAATGAAGTTTTTGTTTTTAATTCAGATTCACTTAATAAACGCTTGTATTCTGCATATTCAGGTTTTCGGTTCCTTAAAAAAATGATTCCGGCAATAGACATTGCACAATGAGAAACAAATGCGAAAATATAACAAAAATAAATATACCAGGGAAGATTCAAGAACCATCTTGTACAATTAGCAAAAATTAAAATAACACTATTAATACAGGCTAAATAAACTGTAAGACAAATTAAAACTAAAATATAAGATAATTCCTTTGTACTTTCACCAGAATTCTTCTCTTTAAATCCTGTAAAAATTGACATCAAAAGATAAAATGCGGTTCCAGGTAAAATAAAAATTCCGTAGTATAAAAAATGAAAAGGTAAAGATGCTATAGCTTTATTTTTTATAAAAGGAAGCATGAAGAAATTAAAATGTACAGCAGAAGAATCTGGATTTTGTAAATCAAGACTTTCCATTCCGCCAGGCATAAAAAACAACATTAAAATCATGAGTGAAGGAAAAATCCGGCAAAAAAAATAAATAAAATTCTTTCTGTTTTTTTTACTCACTTTTTTTGCTGCTTTTCTTAATACTGATTCCGTCTCTTTTTTTGACATGACTTTAGTAACGGAAAGAGGTTTTGTTTTTTTTATTTTTTTCTCAGGTTGTATTTTTCTTTCACCAGTATCTGCTTTTAAATTCGCTTTATCTTTCTCAAGTTCCTGTGCAGCTTCTTTTAGAATTTCATCAGGATTTTCACTGTTAATTTGATTGTCTCTCATAAATAAGTCCATGTGTGTTTGTTTTATCCAAGTGTATTATAAAAGAAGAAAAATTCCTATAAAACACAAGATGATTAATAAAGAATTATTTAAAAGGAAAATATAACAATTTATTAAATTTCTATTTGCATTCACTTGTTCTATATGGTATAATAAATTCATCAAAAAAAGCTAGAAGGAGATAGAAATGAAAAAAGCTTTATTAATTACATGTGCTTTAGCTACTC
The DNA here is from genome assembly GCA_022768685.1 of Spirochaetia bacterium. Lineage (GTDB taxonomy): Bacteria > Spirochaetota > Spirochaetia > Treponematales > Treponemataceae > Treponema_D. The sequence continues at coordinate 1,271 of JALEPQ010000120.1, read as the reverse complement.
TTGCTATGGCATTCACATCTTGTGTAACTACACATTACGAATCACAGGATAGAGGTGGCACTCTTGAAATGCAACAGCTTGCTGTTAAAGACTATGATATCATTGGTCCAGTTACAGTTACTGCAACATCTTCAGAATCATCATCTTTCCTTATGCTTCATCAGAAAAAAGAAGGATCTGAAGTAGTTTATCCAATGCTTCTTGATGCTGCAATCAAAGCAGGTGGACAGGATGTTATCAATGTAAGAGTTTCTAAGAAATTAGATTCTGTAATTACTCTTGGTGGAATCTTCGGAAAAGAAGCTACATATACTTACACAGCTACAGCTCTTGCTATTAAATACAATAACAAGAATATCGTAAGCGAAAGTATCGTTTACAATAATGGTGATGTAGTAACAACTACAAAGAATACACTTATGGCTTCTAAATCAGTTACTCCTGTAGCTTCTGGTTCAGCTGGTGGAATTAAAGGTATCCTTGCTAAGATTAAGAGCAAGTTACCAAAATTATTCTAATTTTTAATTAGAATTTGATTCAAAAAGGCTTGTCAGATTTCTGGCAAGCTTTTTTTTTTGCTTTTTTTATAAGGGGGGGGTCTGTCCCTGGCTCGTGTTGAAAACTGAAATTACAATGTATGTTTAGTTTGCACGAGCCGTGAGTTTTTTAACGCTACGCTAAAACTCAGGAAAAATTTTTTTTGCAATCGGGGTCTGTCCCTGGCTCGTGTTGAAAACTGAAATTACAATGTACGTTTAGTTTACACGAGCCGTAAGTTTTTTAACGCTACGCTAAAACTCAGGAAAAATTTTTTTTACAATCGAGGGCTGTCCCTGGCTCGTGTTGAAAACTGAAATATCAATGTACGTTTAGTTTACACGAGCCGTGAGTTTTTTAACGCTACGCTAAAACTCAGGAAAAACTTGTTTGCAATCGGGGTCTGTCCCTGGCTCGTGTTGAAAACTGAAATATCAATGTACGTTTAGTTTACACGAGCCGTAAGTTTTGGCTGTTTTATCTCATCTTTATTAATAAAACTCCTTTTATGCCAAAACTTAAAAAAAATGTAGTTTGCAATTGAGGGCTGTCCCTGGCTCGTGTTGAAAACAGAAATTACAATGTATGTTTACTTTGCACGAGCCGTAAGTTTTGGCTGTTTTATCTCATCTTTATTAATAAAACTCCTTTTATGCCAAAACTTAAAAAAAATGTAGTTTGCAATTGAGGGCTGTCCCCGTTTTTAAATTTTTGCATAAAAAAAAGCCCGATGA
>JALEPQ010000113.1 GCA_022768685.1 Spirochaetia bacterium | reverse complement strand
TTAAAGACGCCTGAGTTTGTGATAGTAAGATTATGTGATGATGGAGATTCTGAATCTGAAGCGTCGCCTTTGAAAGTAATGTTTTTACCTGTGAGAACAGAATTTCCAGAAAGTGTAATGTTGCCTAAGTAGCTTTGATTTTCTGTAGTTGTAATGTTTGTTGTAGTTCCATTAAAAATAACGTTAGAGGTTGAAAGATTTTTTACATTAGAAATATCTCCATTAAACTGGGAGTCAGCTGTGCTTATGGTTAAATCATTTGAATTGCCATTAATGGTTCCTGCAAATGTGATTAAATTTCCGCTTTCAGCTGATATTGTGACATTATTTCCTAAAGTGAGATTGTTGTTGTAAGTCTGGTTTCCAGTTGTTTTTATTTCTGCACAATTTATATTTACAGGTCCTGCGAAGTTTATTGAATTAAGTGGAGTTGTATTTCCAACAGACTTGTTTAAAGTTACTACGCCAGTTCCAGTTGTAGATAAAGCATGTCCTCCATCAATTGTGCCGGAGAAGTTAATAGTGTTTGTTCCATTTGAAATTGTACTTGAAATTGTACAGTTACCTGTAAGAGTTACTGCACTTGCGAAAGTTGTAGAGGCAACTGCGGTGAGGTCTGTCCCCACTGTAATTCCGTTTGTGCCAGATAATGAACCTGCAGTGTGGAAAGTTGAACTTCCTGAAATAGATAATGAATTTCCGTCCCCTGTTACGCTAAAAGAATCATTTTCATCGTTTCCAAAAAAGATTTTTCCTTTTGTGAAAACGGCACTGGATGCACTAGAGGTCTGTCCCCCTGTGGCGTTGTTGAACTTCACATAAGAATCAGTATCAACTGTAAGAGTGTTTACTGTAAGATTCCCATTACAAGTAAAACTTCCACCAGAAATTGTGAAGTTGTTGATAATGGAAATTCCTGTGGAATTTTTGTCTGACCAATCTCCTGCGTTTATTTCCAGATTATAAAATCCTATATTTGGAATTGTTGATGTTTTGTTTGAAGTATATTTTACTAAACCAGAATTTGAATCTGATGTTCCTGTTATGTTGAAAACGCCTTCGCCGTTTACGAGGACTGTCCCTTCGTTTGAAAGGGTTCCGCTAACAGTAATTGAATTTGCGTCAAGTGATAAAATTGTTCCATTTGTAATTGTAAGGTTTTTATAATCGTCTGCTGAAGGTGCACCTGTACCTGTTACAGCATTTGGACTGGATCCATAATATTCTATAGTGCTTGATGGGCCGTAAGATGCCGATGCTGTAATTGAGTTTATTCCTGAAAAACGGATTGTTCCATTGTTAGTAAAATTTGCAGCAGTCAGATTTTTATCTGCAAAATCTAAAGTTGCACCTTCATTCACAGTTATCTGTTTCAATGCAAGATTTGAAGGTAAAATTGCAGATTTTGTTGTACTTGCTATGATGATTTCATCTTCTTCGTATTGTGGATAAGTTTTTGCTGTACTATATGTACCATCCAATTGAAGAACTTGCCAGTTTGATGCTGAGTTCCATTCTTCTGTAGGTGGATTTTCCCATTTATATGTACCAGGAATTTTCCAGTTTGTGTTGTTTCCTAAAGAGACTGAACTTGTGGCTGTAATAGAATCGTTTTCTGAAACAGAATCTTGTATTTTTGCTGCAGTCACAGAAGCTTTTTCAATAGCTACATTTATATTCCATGTAGAACCAGGAGTAGAACTTTTTAAAGTAATTGGAGAAACTGTTGAACCTGTAATTGTAAACTGATTAGAAATTGTTTGAGTAGAACCAGCTTCAAAAATGAGGTCTGTCCCCCCTGTTGTGCAAGTAAGATTGTAGAAGGTTGAGTCTCCTGCAATAGTTGCGTTTGAAGTAAAGTACACAGTTCCGGTTCCGCAGGTAAAACCAGAAGTTCCTGCATTATTAGTCCAGTTTCCTGAGACATAGAGGTCTGTCCCCTCTATACAAGTAAAACTTGCTGAAGAATTTATGGTTATGTTGTTTGCATAGAGGTCTGTCCCCTCTTTCAAAGTTGTTGTTCCACTATCTATTGTAAGATTACCTACAGAACCACCTGGTAATGAAATTTTACCACTTGCTGTGATGTCACTGGAATTGAAAGTTGCATTTGTAAAAGACAGTCCGTTTGTGCCGCCATCAATAGTTGCCTCAGTTGTGATTTCAATTTTATTTATTAATGCTTCTACTGAACCAGAATATTCAAGAGATCCGCTTTGTATTTTTATAGTGTCTGCTGATCCTGTATAAGATGTTGTATTTTTTAATGTATATTCACCTGTTTTTATAGTTCCATTGTTTATGATATTTGCAATTGATGTAGTTCCCCCAAGAGTTAGAGTTGCACCAGAATCTATAGTTAGTGTATCTAAGATTGTCAAATCTTTGCATTGGAAAGATGCATTAATGTGGATGTTTTTTGATTCAATTGAAAAAGTTGTGCTGGAATAATTACTTTTTATATTAATTGTGTTATTGGAAATAACTTTTCCAGTAGAAGCAGGATTTATATCGGTTGAGTTTTCTAAAGTAAAGTTACTGTTTATTTTAAGAGAATCATTTATTGTAACCACAGCCCCTTTTGCAATTGTCAGTGTGTTTACTGTAATTTCCGAAGAAACTGTAGGATTAAATTTAGTTTGTGGAATTGAAACTTCTGCAACTGTAGAGTCTGGAACTTTATTATTAAGCCAGTTAGTATCGGTACTCCAGTTTGTATCTGTTGCTCCTATCCAGATATAAACATTTGTTTGATTTGCTTCAGGAACAGGTGTTTCTACAACGGCAGCTCCACTATTATCAAGACCTTCAGTCAAGTTAGCTTTGTCATCACCTAAAATCTCTCCTGTTACCGCAATTGTAGCTTCAGAATCTTTTGAGATATCTGTTCGATTTGTGTTACTTCCTTGAGCTCCCCCTGTATTCCAGTTTTGAGAAACAATTAATATTGATGTATCGTTGATTGAAACTACATTTTTAGTGTTGTTTTTTGTCCATGAAGAGGTATCCAGATTTTTAATATTTACAGTTGTGGAACCTTCAATATTTATATTTCCCTGATGATTTTCTGTAATGTAATCAATATCTGGTAATCCTGGAATTACAGCAGGGGCTACACTGGTTCTGTAATTGTGCGCAGAACTTCCTATAAAAACTGTAGTTGCATTAAAAGTTTGATTAGTAGATGTAATTGTAAATTTTCCAAGACCAAATGAAATTAGTCCATTGATAGTTACATTGGTATCTAGTGTGATAGAAATATCTTGAGGATTTATGGGGTCTGTCCCCATTGTTGAAGTCTTTATTATTACATCATCTGAACTTCCAGGAGCAGAAGTTGCTGATTCCCATTTAGAAGTGGTTGTATTATAAGTTTCCCAATTTGCAATAGTACTCCAGTTGCCATTTCCTCCTGTCCAACGGTAAGTTGCTGCAAAAAGGGGACAGACCCCTGTCAGTAATACCGAAAGAAAAAATTTTTTGAGAATAATTTGAATGTTTGTGAACTTTCCTGATGTTCTCACGTTGGGATAATATACCTCACTTCTATTATCGGTTCAGCTTTGAGTATTCTAAATAAAAATAAGTAAAGAGGTTCTATAATTTTCTTGCAACTGTTCTGTATGTGGTGTAAATTAATTCTCTATGTTGTGTTTTTTTTCACTTTAAGTATGAATAATTTGTTATATTTGATAGAATAGTAGTATTATTTTTATGGAGAGCAGAAGTGAAAAAAAAATCTTTTATCCGTAAATTTTTAAGTTTGTTTTTTATCTGTGTTGCTGTAATTTCCTGCAGCTATTCCTCAACATATTCTGTTGAAGATCTGGTGGAAGGTGTTGACGGTGACTATTCTGTTTTGATTCAGGAAAATTCAACAGAAATAGTTGTTACTCCTGTGGAAATCACAGGTGATATTCCCGGGTTCATTTTTTATCCTGGTGCACTTGTAAGCTATGATGCCTATCTTCCTTTGATGACCAGACTTTCTGCAAAAGGTTTTAAGTGCATTATAGTAAATATGCCTGGAGATATGGCTTTTAATGACAGTAATGCAGCTAAACGGTATATAAAGAAATATTCTGAAATTTCACGATGGTATCTTTCAGGGCATTCTCTGGGAGGTGCTATGGCTGCTTCTTACATCAGTTCAAATACAGATAAGTTTGAAGGACTGGTTTTGCTGGCTGCATATTCTACAAAAGATTTAAGTGATTCTGGATTAAGGGTTCTTTCTGTTTATGGAACTAATGATGGTGTTCTGAATTGGGAAAATATGGAAAAATATAAATCAAACCTCCCTTCTGATTATGTAGATTTGCCTATTACAGGTGGAAATCATGCAAATTTCGCAAATTACGGGGCTCAGAAAGGAGATAATGAAAGTTCGCCAGAGATGCCTGCTTCAGAACAGCAGCGAATTACCGCTGAAGCAATATGCAGTCTTGCAGGACTTTAGAAGAAATCTTCTTCAGGGGCTTTTTTGCGGTAATGTTTTTTCATGGTGAGTACCCCGAGTAAAAGACTTCCCTGAGCAATTGTATTTGTAATTTCAGCAATCCAATTTGTCTTAAGGGATGTTAAATCCATTGTCAGTTTTATAATAATCATACCAATAAGAGAAAAAACTGTTATGATAAAGAAAATTACGGCAGGAAAATGGAGCAATCTTCGTTTTACGTCTTTCCAGTTAATAGTTCCATTTACAATTATGAAAGAAAAAATAATCAGAAGAAATCCTAAAGGCATTAGAACTCTGAATTCATAAAAGAAAAATGGAATGTTGATATTTTTAGTAACAACAATAATTTTCCAGACAATCTTCCCTAATCCGGCAAGAGAACATAATGCGGCTCCACTTAAAAAAACAGGATTGCTGAAGCGGATTGCAACAATAGTCGCTGTAATCATAAATAAAATTACAGGAACGGCATCAAACAGTGCTAATGCCAGCGTAAAATCCTTAGGAAAATTTTCTACCATAAACTACCACTCTCTCTTAGAATAAGAACACAAACTTTTCCCAATTAATAAAAATCATATTATGAAACTTTATAAAAATCAACAAAAATTGATAATAAAAGGGGCTGACCAAAAAGTTCGTTGCGTAGCGTCATTCCGAACTCGTTTCGGAATCTATGCACTGTATATAGCGTAGATGCTGAATCAAGTTCAGCATGAC
>JALEPQ010000086.1 GCA_022768685.1 Spirochaetia bacterium | reverse complement strand
TGGAGCGTTATCAATTTCATCATACTTAAGAACTTTATCACCATATTTGTTTCCACAATATGTAGTGATAGCAGCAGAAAGTGTAGTCTTACCATGGTCTACGTGACCAATAGTACCAACGTTCATGTGAGGTTTAGTTCTGTTGAACTTCTCCTTTGCCATGTTTTTCTCCTTATCAGATCAATTTTATTATCTGATATTCTTATTTTTTTATGTGTTGCACTTTAAGCCAGAATGAAAAACTACTTCACTAAGCAATTCTTACATTCGCAGACACAATATTTGCTAAATTAGATATGATTAATAGATAGATAAGTGGATATTTGATCTTTCACTCCATAATTTTTCGAAGTGATGAAAACTTAAACCACCTGTCACTATCAATCTGATAACCGGTCTGGTTTAGAAAGTTTTAAACAACTCAGAAACCCAAATCAGCTATCTATTTATTGTTACTAACAGTAACAAAACCACCAAAATAAGGGTCGTGCTTTCCTGAAAATAATTATTAAAATTATTAACTTTACGGAAGCGCCAGATTTTTCTTTAATCTGCCTGACTCTCAAAGAACCCAATGACTTTCCACATGGAAAGTCAAGCTCTTAATTTATACAATTTATTAAAATTAATTTCAATACTTTAAAATAGATTTTTTCAAAAAAAATGGGAATTCAAAAAAATTGAATCCCCATTCTGTTAGATTTTAATCTACCATCTATAATGTGCGAAAGCTTTGTTAGCTTCAGCCATCTTATGTACATCTTCACGCTTCTTATATGCTGTACCTGTATTATTATAAGCATCAAGCAATTCAGAAGAAAGTGTATCAGCCATTCCATGACCACTTCTCTTACGTGCAGCTTCAATAATCCATCTCATTGCAAGAGCTTCACGACGTGTTTCACGGATTTCCATTGGAACCTGATAAGTTGCACCACCAACACGGCGAGATTTAACTTCAACCATTGGTTTTACATTTTCAAGAGCCTTTAAGAATACTTCCAAAGGATCTTTGTCTGTTTTAGCCTTAAGATTATCCATTGCCTGGTAAACGATTTTCTGACAAGTTTCTTTTTTACCATCCAACATCATACGGCAAACAAATTTTGTTACAACCTTAGAGTTGTATTTTACATCTGGCATCAAAGGACGCTCGATTGATTTCTTATGTCTTCCCATCTCAGTCCTCCATTAAGCCTTTGGTCTCTTAGCACCATACTTAGAACGACCGCGTTTACGATCTTCTACACCAAGAGTATCTTTAGTACCACGAATAATATGATAACGTACACCAGGAAGATCCTTTACACGTCCACCACGTACTAAAACAACTGAGTGTTCCTGCAAGTTATGTCCAATACCTGGAATGTATGCAGTAACTTCAATACCATTTGATAAACGAACACGAGCAATCTTACGAAGAGCTGAGTTTGGTTTTTTAGGTGTCTGAGTCATAACACGTGTACATACACCGCGTTTCTGTGGACAAGAATCAAGTGCGGGAGCCTTAGTTCTATTTGCAGCAGATTTACGACCCTGACGGATTAATTGATTTATTGTAGGCATCGCCTATACTCCTATTATTCCGGCCAGCACTCCGGAAGAAATAAAAACACCTATACCAAGATAGGTTTAACAAGTTTATAAAATTCTAAAAATGAATTCAAGTGAATTTATAAAGAATTTCATAAATTCTTTTATAAAAAATACCTCAGAACTGATTTCTCAATCCTGAGGTTTTTAGTTTTAATCTTTATACATTGTATATAGAAGATTAATCACTTTCGTCGGAAGTCTCAAAACTTGTTTCTTCAAGTTGAGATTCCATTTCAGCTTCCTGACGACGGCGTTCAAGAATTTCATTCATCTGTAAATCCAAATCCTTATCACTATCATCATAAAGTTTGATATTCTTATAATTCTTAATACCAGTACCAGCAGGAATCATGTGACCAATTGCAACATTTTCCTTGATACCGTGTAATCCATCAGAAGCACCTGCAATAGCAGCATTTGTAAGTACTCTTGTTGTTTCCTGGAATGATGCAGCAGAAATAAATGAATCAACACCAAGAGAAGCTTTTGTAATACCCTGGAACATTGGCTTACCAACAGCAGGCTGTCCACCGGCAGCAATTACACGCTGATTTTCTTCATGGAATTTATATTTATCTACCTGCTGACCAAAGATAAATCTTGTATCACCTACAGAGTAGATTTCTACTTTACGAAGCATCTGGCGAACAATAATACCAATATGTTTATCATTGATATCTACACCCTGAGCACGATATACGCCCTGAATTTCGTCCATCAAATAATTCTGTAATGCATTTTCACCAAGAATTGCCAATACATCCTGTGGATTTGGAGATCCAGCACAAAGCTGTTCACCAGCTTCAACATGGTCACCATCACGTACAATCATACGTTTTGTCATTGGAACTAAGTGTTCAAACTGAGAACCAAATTCATCTTCGATTACAACAATACGTTTACCTTTTGTAATTCCCTTGAATTTAACAAGACCAGAAATCTGAGCAAGTACACAAGGATTCTTTGGTTTACGAGCTTCAAACAATTCAGATACACGTGGAAGACCACCAGTAATATCGTTTGTTTTAACTGCTTCTTTAGGAATAGAAGCAAGTTTAGTACCAGCAGAAATTGAAATCTTATCTTCAACAAGTAACAAAGCACCTGCTGGAAGGTAATATGTTCCCATTTCATTACCAGCTTCATCTGTAATCATTACTCTTGGCTGTTTTACATCAAGGTGTAAATCAGAAATGAATCTCTGAACATTTCCTGTCTGATTATCAACACGTTCTTCCAAAGTAGAACCAGGAATAATATCTTCAAAGTGAACAATACCATCACTTTCTGCAATGATTGGTTCAGCATACTGATCGAAATCACCAATTGCTTCACCCTTCTTAACAAGGTCCCCAGCTTTAACATAAATGTTAGAACCGTTAGTAATTTCAATTTTCTGTTCTTTACTTGTTAGATAAAGAATTCCATCTTTTACAAGGACTTTACCTGTAACTGCAGCTTCAATATCTTTTCCATCATGTGTAAGGATTGGAGTTCCTCTCATTACACTGATTCCATCTTCAACAAGAAGTTTATCACCAGAACCAATTTCAAGCTGATCAAGAATACGGATTACAGTCATATAACCTTTACGAGTAAACAACCATTTACCATCTTTCTCAACGTGAGTACCAGCAATATCACTGATAAAAGCATTAAACTTAAGAACAATCTTGTTATCATCTGTAGACATTTCAGCTGCACCACCAGAGTGGAATGTACGAAGTGTCAACTGTGTACCAGGCTGACCGATTGACTGAGCAGCAATAATACCAACTGCTTCACCAATTTCAACAACTTTATTACGAGCAAGGTTTTTACCGTAACATTTTACACAAATACCATGTTTAGCTTCACAAGTAAGTACAGTTCTAAGTTTTACTTTTTCAACACCAGCAGCTTCAATTTTTGCAGCCATTTCTTCATCAATATACTGGTTAACATCACAAATAAGTTCTCCAGTAATTGGGTGAACAACGCGTTCAATTGTATAGTGGCCTACAATACGATCTGCCAGATGAACTTTAATATCATCACCGTCTTTAATTGCAGCATAATCAATACCGTTAATTGTCTGACAGTCTTCTTCATTAATAACAACATCCTGAGCAACATCTACAAGACGACGTGTCATATAACCGGCATCGGCTGTTTTAAGGGCTGTATCAGAAAGACCTTTACGAGCAGCGTTTGTAGAAATGAAGTATTCGATTACGGAAAGTCCTTCCTTGAAGTTTGCTTTAATTGGAAGTTCGATAATATCACCATTAGGTTTAGTCATCAAACCACGCATAGCAGCAAGCTGAGAAATCTGACCACGAGAACCACGGGCACCAGACTTAGCCATCATCCAGATTGTATTGAAACCGTCTTTATCTTTTTCAAGATTCTCCATCATAAGGTTTGTAAGTTTTTCGTTAGTACGAGACCAAACCTGACAAGAACGGTTGTAACGTTCATCCTGTGTAATAACACCTTTTGAATACTGGTTGATAATATCTTCAACTTCTTTGTTTGCTGCAGATACCATTTCCTTCTTAACTTCAGGAACGAGAATATCATCCATACAAAGTGTAGCACCAAAGAATGTAGCATTTTTATATCCACAATCTTTAATTGCATCGTGCATCTGGATTGTCATCCAAGAGCCTTTTGTATGATATACATGTTCAATCATCTTCTTAAGAGATTTATCAAACATCTGGCGGTTTACATATTCAATACCTTCTGGCATAGCTTCATTAAATTTAAGACGACCAGCAGAAGTTTCAATAAGTTCACCTTCTTCAAAATCCTGAGTTCCGTTTACGAAAGCATCATCTCCCTTAACTTTGAGAGCTTTAGAATCAAATGATTTCTTTGGAGCTGGAACTTTAATTAAAGCCTGCCATTCGATTGCACCTGATTCTGCAGCAAGACGTACTTCATCAGCTGAACTAAAGCGTTTTCCTGTTCCACGAGCATTAGGTTTAATAGCAGTCATGTAGTAAATACCAAGAACCATGTCCTGAGATGGAGCAACAATTGTGTTACCGTTTGCTGGGTCAAGTAAGTTACGTGCAAACAACATCAATGTCCAGCATTCCATCTGTGCAGCCTGAGTTAATGGTACGTGAATAGCCATCTGGTCACCATCGAAGTCGGCATTGAAAGCTTTACAAGCAAGAGGATGAAGTTTAAGAGCTTTTCCTTCTACTAAAACTGGTTCAAATGCAAGAATACCAAGACGGTGAAGTGTAGGAGCACGGTTCAACATAACTGGGTGTTCTTTAACAACTTCGTCAAGAATTGCGTAAACTTCTGGAGCTTCAGATTCTACAAGCATTTTAGCTTTCTTAATATTGAATACTACATCTTTATCAACAAGTTTCTTCATTAAGAATGGCTTAAATAATTCAAGAGCCATTTTTGTTGGAAGACCACACTGCCATAATTTCAATTCTGGTCCAACAACAATTACAGAACGTCCTGAATAGTCAACACGTTTACCAAGCAAATTCAAACGGAAACGACCCTGTTTACCTTTAAGTAAATCAGAAATTGATTTTAATGGTCTGTTTGAAGCACCTTTTACAGCTCTCTTACGTTTTGTATTATCAAACAAAGCGTCAACAGCATCCTGAAGCATACGTTTTTCATTACGAATGATGATATCAGGAGCAGAAAGCTGCTGTAATCTCTTAAGACGGTTATTACGGTTAATAACACGACGATAAAGATCATTTAAGTCAGATGTAGCAAAACGTCCACCATCAAGCTGAACCATTGGACGAAGTTCAGGAGGAATTACTGGAATTACATCGAGAATCATCCAGGAAACTTTATTTCCAGAAGCACGGAAGTTTTCTACAATTTCAATACGGCGAAGAAGGCGTTTATCAGATTTAGCACCCTTTTCTATCATCTTCATACGAAGTTCTGCAGCTAATTCATCAAGATCAATTCTTTCAAGCATTGTCTTAATGGCTTCAGCACCCATATCAGCTGTAAAAGCTGTACCATATTGTTCAACATACTGCTGATATTCTTCTTCAGAAAGAAGTGAACCCTTCTTAAGATCTGTATCACCAGCATCAATTACAACATATTTTTCATAGTAAAGAACCTGACGTAACTGAGCCACCTGCATATCAAGAAGGAGACCCATACGGCTAGGAACTGAACGATAATACCAGATATGACTTACTGGAGCTGCAAGTTCAATATGACCAGTTCTTTCACGGCGAACTTTGAAGTGAGTAACTTCAACACCACAACGATCACAAATTACACCCTTATAACGGATTGACTTGAACTTACCACAATAACATTCCCATTCTTTTGTAGTACCAAAAATTCTTTCACAGAACAAACCATCTTTCTCTGGACGAAGAGTTCTGTAATTTATAGTTTCAGGTTTTTTAACTTCACCGTATGACCATGAACGAATAGTCTCTGGAGAAGCCAGTTTAATTTTTAAGCTGTCAAAATCCTGTACATCACGCATTAGTATCCTCCTTATCAAATCCGGAAGCTGCTTTATCAATTAATTCCTGATCACGTTCAGTAAGAGCAATCTGTTTACCCTTAGCATCATAAATTGTGAAATCAAGAGCCAAACCACGCATTTCCTGAACCAAAACGTTGAATGATTCTGGAACGCCAATTGGAGATGAAGGATCACCCTTTACAATAGATTCGTAAATCTTAGAACGACCATTCATATCATCAGACTTAATAGTCATCATTTCCTGAAGACAGTTAGCTGCACCATAAGCTTCAAGAGCCCATACTTCCATTTCACCAAGACGCTGTCCACCGAACTGAGCCTTACCACCAAGTGGCTGCTGAGTAACAAGTGAATATGGACCTGTTGAACGAGCATGCATTTTATCATCAACAAGGTGATGAAGCTTCATATAGTAAATTACACCAACGAAAATTGGATTTACAAAAGGTTCACCTGTCTGTCCACTATGAACAATCTGTTTACAGCTTCTAGGAATACCAGCTTCTTCAAGTTTATCAGCAATCTGTTCCTGTGAAGGAGACTGGAATACTGGTGCTTCAAAGAACTGATTCAAGTACTTACCTGCAATACCAAGTTCTGATTCAAGAATCTGACCAATGTTCATACGAGAAGGTACACCAAGAGGATTCAAACATACATCAAGTGGAGTACCATCTTCCAAATATGGCATATCTTCAACAGGAAGAATACGAGAAACAACACCCTTATTTCCGTGACGACCAGCCATCTTATCACCTTCACGTAATTTACGTTTGTTAGCAATAAGAACCTTAATAACCTTATCAACGCCAGGATTTAAGTCATCACCTTCTGTACGACTCATCTGCTGAATATCAATTACAACACCTTCAATTCCATGTGGAACACGAAGAGATGTATCACGAACTTCTTTAGCTTTTTCACCGAAAATTGAGTTCAAAAGTTTAAATTCTGGTGTAGTTTCTGTTTCTGATTTTGGAGTAACTTTACCAACCAAAATATCACCAGAACGAACTTTAGCACCAATTCTGATGATACCTTCAGAATCAAGATTAGCTACAGCTTTTTCGTTAGTATTTGGAATATCACGAGTTACGCGTTCTGGACCAAGTTTTGTTTCACGAATTTCTGTCTGGAATTCTTTGATATGAATAGAAGTATACATATCTTCACGAACTACACGCTGAGAAATCAATACGGCGTCTTCGTAGTTGTAACCATTCCATGGAACGAATCCAACAAGAAGGTTTCTACCAAGTGCCATTTCACCATTGAATGTTGCAGGTCCATCAGCAAGTACAGAACCAGCTTCAACTCTTTCACCAAGATCAACAGTAGGTCTCTGGTGGTTACAAGTATCATTGTTTGTTCTCTGATATTTCAAAAGAACATATTCATCAATTTCACCTGTTCCATCAACTTTTACTTTTACCATTTCACTTGAAACGTAAACTACTTCACCGGCACGTTTAGCTTTTACTAAAACGCCTGAATCCATAGCACATTTCTTTTCCATACCTGTAGCTACATGAGCTGGCTCTGGGAATAAAAGTGGTACAGCCTGACGCTGCATGTTACAACCCATCAACGCACGGTTAGCATCGTCGTGTTCAAGGAAAGGAATCATAGATGCAGATACAGAAATAATCTGACGTGGAGAAACGTCAATATACTGAATATCTTTTACATTACGAGTTGTATAATCACCACGGTGACGACAAGGAATCATTTCTACAGGGAATGAACCATCTTCCTTAATACCAGGAACAATCTGTCCAACGTAGTATTTATCTTCATCCATTGCAGACAAGTATTCAACTTCATTAGTTACTTTACCATCAACAACTTTACGGAATGGAGCTTCAAGGAATCCATAGTCATTAATACGTGTAAACATAGCCATAGAAACAATAAGACCAATGTTTGGACCTTCAGGAGTTTCAATAGGACACATGCGACCATAGTGAGAATAGTGAACGTCACGAACTTCAAATCCGGCACGGTCACGAGAAAGACCACCAGGACCTAGAGCGTTAAGACGACGTTTATGAGTAAGTTCAGCCAATGGGTTAATCTGATCCATAAACTGAGACAACTGTGATGAACCGTAGAATTCTTTAATTGCTGCAACAATTGGTTTAATAGAAATAAGATCCTGTGGTTTCATAGTATCTCTTTCTTTTAAACTCATTCTTTCTTTAGCAATACGTTCCATTCTTGCAAAAGCTGATTTCAACTGATTTGTCATCAATTCACCAACAGAACGGATACGACGATTTCCCAAGTGATCAATATCATCAGTCTGTTCTTCACCAATATAAACTTTGATTAAGAACTTCATTGTATTGATGATATCATCTTTGATTAAAGTAAAATCTTTAACATCATCAGAGTAATCAAATTTTTTATTTAACTTATAACGACCTACACGACCTAAATCATATCTTCTTTCAGAGAAGAACATTGAATTTAAATCTTTTTCAGCCTGCTCTACAGTCATTGGTTCACCTGGCTGAAGAATTTTGTAAACTTCGTTTAAAGCATCTTCTTTAGAAGGTTCATTATCAACTGATCCTTCTTTTACAAATTTTACTTCTTCACGATCAAAACAGTTAATAATCATCTGAGAATCAAGAGAGAAATTCTTTTCATCTTTATTCTGAGAATTACTGCGTGTATCAAAACGGATACAAGTGATTTCTTCAATATTATTTGCCACTAAATCATCTATATCATGTGGATGAAGTCTTGTACCAGCGTTAAAGAGACGTTTTTCTTCTCCGTCTTCTGTTTTTAGAATAACTGCATCAGCAAGAACTTTATCAACTAAAGCTTCTTTAGCAGCTGTTTCATTCTTAACTGCAACTTTTTCTACATCATAGAAACAGCGAATGATTTCTTCACGTGTTGAATAACCTAATGCACGAAGGAAAATAGTTCCTAAAATTTTCTTTTTGCGGTCAATTTTCGCATAGATTAATTCTTTTTTCTGGTCAATTTCAAATTCCAACCATGAACCACGGTAAGGAATGATACGAGATGAATAAACACCTTTATCATGACAGAAAATTACACCTGGAGAACGGTGAATTTGAGAAACAACAACTCGTTCAGCACCATTGATAACAAATGTACCACGGTCTGTCATAAGAGGAATGTCTCCCATATAGATATCTTTCTGGAGGATTGCTCCAGTCTGAAGGAAATTCAAATTAATACGAGCTTTTAATGGAACAGAATATGTTAAACCTTTCTGTTTGCATTCAATTTCTGAGAATTTCAGGTTTTCCCAGTCCAACTCATAGAATTCATATTCCAGAGACATATCTCCATCTGGACTTTCAATAGGGAAAGTAGAATTGAAAACATCTTGAAGTCCCTGATTTAAACGTTCACTTTTGTCTTTATTAGACTGAAGGAAACTTTCGTAAGATGATGTCTGGATTGCAATAAGATTAGGAACATCCATGAAGTTCTGGATGTCTTTACCAATGTATTGGCGGTTGATAGTTCGAGTCTTAGCGAACATCAGCTCCCCCTCGTTTATTTTTTTCAGTATAAAATCTGCTACATGCTAGAAACTCTGCACAGCACAGAAAATACTGTTTTTTCCATTATAATAAAAAGGACAATTAAAGCACTAAAGGGGATACCTGAACCATTTGCATAATTCAAGCACCCCCTATAGTTATTATTAGTTCTGATTAACCAAAACTAACTTATTTCTTTGAAGCTTTACCACCAGCTTCTTCGATCTTCTTAATGATTTCATCTGCATCAGCTTTAGAAACATTTTCTTTAACTGTTGCTGGAGCACCTTCAACTAAAGCTTTAGCTTCACCAAGTCCAAGACCTGTGATTTCACGAACAGCTTTAATTACAGGAATCTTCTTGTCTGCTGCGAAGCTTTCAAGAGTAACTGTGAATTCTGTCTGTTCTTCAGCACCTGCTGCTGCACCTGCTGCTGGAGCTGCTGCTACTGCAACTGCTGCTGTAACTCCAAATTTTTCTTCCATTGCTTTTACGAGTTCTGATACTTCGAGAACTGACATAGCTGCGATAGTGTCAAGAATTTCTTCTTTTGTAACTGCCATATTGTCTTCCTTACAATAAATATTTGCTTTCCACATAAGTGGTTGTGGATTTTTCCTCAACTGAGTACTTACCACATTTTTCACAGGACAGTCGACAGTTATGAAGCCTGACCTGTGCAGAACAGAAAAAATCTGTTCATTATATAGCAAAGCATTTTAGCTTTATCTACATTATTTTTGTGACTTTTACAGTCACATCAGGCATAAACTAAAATTAGTTTGCACCTTCTGCTTCTTTCTTTTCTGCATATGCTTTTAATGTAGCAGCAAGCTGGCGAACTGGACCATTCATTGCAGACATAAGCATAGAGTAAAGTGTCTTCTTTCCTGGAACCTTTGAGAATGCTTCAATTTTTGCAACATCATAGATTTCATTAGAAATACTTGCACCTTTTACTTCAAGAGTTGGAGCATCTTTTTTGAAGTCAAACAGTACTTTTGCAACTTCGTTTGCATCTTCTTTTGCCATTGCAATTACAGTTGGACCTTTAAGATAGTCAGCAACATTTTCTACTTTCATTTCATCGAAAGCGATTTTTGCAAAGTTATTTTTTACAACTTTAAGAGTTGCATTTTTTTCACGAAGTTTATCTCTGAGAGCAGTAATCTGTTCTACAGTTAAACCACGATAATCAGCAAAAATGAAGTCATTATAATCAGCAAAAACTTTTTTTGTTGATTCGATAGCTTCTGCTTTAGCAGGCTGGATTTTCTTTGCTCTAATAGCCATTATTCACCTTCCTTAACATCAACCCAAACACCAGGGCCCATTGATGAACTTACAGAAACTGACTGGATAAATCCAGCAGAAGTTCCAGCTGGCTTTTTACGTCCAATTTCAGCAACAAGAGTATTGATATTTTCAACAATCTTATCAGCATCCATAGAACATTTACCAACAGCGATATGTACAACACCAGCTTTATCAGCACGGAATTCTGTACGACCTTTTTTCAATTCTGCAACAGCCTGTGCAACATTTGGTGTTACAGTACCAGTTTTTGGGTTAGGCATTAAACCTTTACGACCAAGAACCATACCAAGACGACCTACATCTTTCATCATATCAGGTGTAGCAACAGCAACGTCAAATTCGAGCCATCCGCCCTTTACTTTTTCGATGTATTCTTCACCTGCATAAGCTGCACCAGCATCTAAAGCTTCCTGTACTTTATCACCTTTACAGAAAACTAATACTTTCTTTTCGCCACGGAACTGATTAGGGAATACCAATGTATCACGAACAGTAGCATTTTTTTCAAGACGAAGAGCAACATGAGCTTCAACAGTTTCGTCGAAACCAGCATATTTCATATCCTGAACCATTTTACAAGCAGAGTTTACATCATATTTCTTTGTAAGATCATATTTTGCAGCTGCTGCATTATATTTCTTTCCATGTTTCATATTACTGCTCCACCTCTACACCCATACTGCGTGCAGTACCGGCAATGATTTTCTTAGCTGCTTCAATATCATTTGCATTGATATCTGGCATTTTTGTTTTTGCGATTTCTTCAAGATCTTTCTTAGACAAAGTAGCAATTTTATCACGTAAAGGATTTGCAGAACCCTTGTCGATCTTTACAGCTTTCTTAATAAGAACAGCTGCTGGAGGAGTCTTAAGAACGAATGTGTAAGATTTGTCCTGATATACTGTGATTACAACAGGAATGATAAGACCTTTTTCCATTGTCTTTGTTCTATCATTGAATTCCTGAACAAATTTTGGAGCTGATACACCGTGAGGTCCAAGTGCTGGTCCAATTGGAGGAGCTGGTGTTGCTGCTCCTGCTGGACACTGTAACTTGATAACGGCAGTAACTTTTTTTGTAGCCATTTTTGTTTCTCCCAATATTGGTGTGTATGTATCATATAGATATCATACTAACGAGATGCCTATGTCCAACGGACCTACACCTCTCCCAAAAACAGGATTAACGGTTTATATTTGGGATATAAACCCCTGATTTTGACATAGAACAACGTTACCTTTACTAAGCTTTTTCAACCTGTAAGAATGTAACTTCAACTGGTGTTGCACGTCCAAAAATCTGAACTTCAACACTAAGTTTTTCTTTTTCAACGCTAATTTCTTTAATAACACCTTCAAATGAAGCAAAGGCACCATCAGTAATTTTTACTGTATCACCGATGTTGAATGACTGTTTAACATAAACAGGTTTTTCACCTTTAATTACACCTGAGCGCTGTAAAAGATTTCTTGCTTCTTCATTTGTAATTGGATGAGGGCGAGTATTAGGATCAGTTCCAACAAATCCACCGGCACCCTGAATTTTTCTTAAAGTAGAACAAGTATTTTTCCAGCCAATCTCTGGTAAATCCATTTCCAGCATAATATATCCTGGAAGAAATTTATTCATACGTGTCTTTTTTTTACCATCTTTGATTTCAACTACTTCTTCCACAGGAACTTTTACATCTAAGATTACATTAGAATCTAAATCACCCTTATCAAGAAGTGATTTAATTGTACGTTCAATTTTACTTTCGTAACCAGTATAAGTTTGAAGAATATACCAAGCTCTAGACATTTTTTCGTCCTATTTCATTATTAAGCGGAATAATGCTGAGAAACCTACATCAAGCAGACCAAGTATTATAGCCATAATAATTGTAGAGATAATTACAACCTTAATAGAAGAAAAAACATCTTCCTTTGTAGGCCATACAACTTTTTTTAATTCTGCTCTACTTTCTTTAAAAAACTGAAATACTTTTGCCATAATACATTTTCCTTTATAAAAAAAATCAGGGCAGGCAGGACTTGAACCCACGACAGGCGGTTTTGGAGACCGCTGCTCTACCAACTGAACTACTGCCCTATATATTCAAAGTTGTTTTCACAACTTAAAATATCAAATTAATTATTTAGCTTTTGTTTCTTTGTGCATTACTGACTTACGACAAAATGGACAATACTTCATTTTTTCCAATTTTCCAGTAATGTTCTTGCGGTTTTTGTAAGTTGTGTAATTCTTTCTTTTACAGTCTGTACACTGTAAAGCGATGATTTCTACAGCACCCTTTTTCTTACTTCCCATATTTTTACTCCTGTTTATTTTTTAACCAAAAGTTCTCTTTTTTACAGCCCATGTGCAGAATCGAACTGCAGACCTCCACATTACCGATGTGGTGCTCTACCAACTGAGCTACAGGGGCATACAGTATTCAACACAAAACTTAGAAAACGTGCGTTATACGAATATAAAATAAGAATGAAGTTTAGTCAATAAATTCACAAAAGAAATTTATATTTTTTTATGAATTTTTCCCATTTATTTCATATTATATTTTTTATATAATGTTGAAAAGAGGTAAATCATGAATATTGATATGTTGATTGATGGAATTCTTGATTCTTATGACCGTTATGGACTTATAAATAGAACCGATAAAGAAAATTTCCCTAACAGAGAAAATGTAGTTTCAATACTTCAGGATCTTCAGTCACTTATTTTCCCAGGTTTTAAATATGATGAAGAAATTAATCCTTATAATCTCAGATATCTGACAGGACAGAAAGTAAATAGTGTTGTTTCAAAACTAACCCGAGAAATTCAAAAGGCCTTAATTTTTACATTAGCACAAAAAAAAGGAACAACTGAAAATATTGAGGAATCTCACTGTTTTAAACTAGCAGAACAAACTTCTATTGCGTTGATTGAAGAAATACCTGAAATCAGAAGATTAATCAGACTAGATACAATTTCAGCTTATATGGGAGATCCTGCAGCCCGCAGCAATGAAGAAGTCATACTTTCATATCCAGGATTAGAAGCAATTTTAATATACAGAATAGCTCACTTTTTATACAAAAACGGGGTACCATTAATTCCTAGAATTATGAGTGAACATGTGCATGGAAAAACCGGTATTGATATACATCCTGGAGCAACAATTGGCGAATCCTTCTTTATTGATCACGGAACAGGTGTTGTTATTGGAGAAACCTGTATTATTGGAAATAATGTAAAAATATATCAGGGTGTTACTCTGGGTGCTTTAAGCGTTAAGAAAAATCTTAAAGACAAAAAACGCCATCCAACAATTGAAGATGATGTTACAATCTATGCAAATGCCACTATCCTTGGCGGTAAAACTACAATCGGCAAAGGAAGTATAATTGGTGGAAACACTTGGGTAACAGATTCGGTTCCTGAAAAAACAGTAATTACACAAGAATAATCAAGCATGAGGCTGTCTAAGGACAGTCTTTTTTTTCAATGTAATGTTTAAAAAAACAAGGTTCCCAACCAGTAACACTAAAAGGGAACCTTGTCGTCCATTTCTGGACATCGGAGAGAGTTTATCAGCTTATTTACAAGCTGACTATCAATATATCAGCATTATTTACGTGTGTCAATATTTTTCTAAAAAATTAGAGCTTTTAAATTAATTATTTTCAATAATTGTTATATGATAATAACAGCAGGAGATTATATGGCAAAAAAAAATGGTTCAATCATGTATAAATGTTCTTCATGTGGATATTCACAACCAAGATGGCTTGGACGTTGTCCTGAATGCGGGGAATGGAATTCTCTGGAAGAAATTATAATTGATTCAAATAAAATATCTCCTGCAGGTCGTGGTTCCATTCAGTCAGAGAAAGTTAAACCTGTCTCTCTTTCAACTGTAAAAGCACAGAAAAATGTTAGATTATCAACAGGAATTGAAGAATTTGACCGGGTTCTTGGAGGCGGTGCTACAAAGCGCTCTGCAATTTTATTAGGTGGAGAACCAGGAATTGGAAAATCAACCTTACTGATTCAAACTGCTGCACAAACTGCTAAAACAATTAATGATAAGGGAAAAGTTCTTTATGTAAGTGGAGAAGAGTCCTGCGAACAGATAAAAGAAAGAGCCGACAGATTAAACTTGAACTGCAACAATATAAGCATCCTTTGTACTTCCCGCCTGGAAGATGCGCTTGATGCATTAGACTCTCTTAATCCTGTTTTAGTCATAATAGACTCTATTCAGACCATTTATTCTGCTGAAGCAGGCATGATTCCAGGTACTGTAAATCAGCTAAAATATTGTGCAAATGAATTTATAGGATGGGTAAAAGAAAGAGATTCTATTTTAATAATGACAGCACACGTTACAAAAGAAGGTACAATTGCAGGTCCTAAATCTCTTGAACACATGGTAGATACAGTAATAAGTTTTGAACGAAATAATGATGATATAAGATTTTTACATGCCCAGAAAAATAGATTCGGTTCAATTGATGAAATTGGTATTTTTTCTATGACAGAAGAAGGATTAATTCCTTTAGATGATCCAAACTCATTCTTCCTTACAAAACGAAGTGAAAATCAACCCGCAGGTGTAATCTGTACTCCAGTTTTTGAAGGCACAAGAGTTTTTTTAGTTGAAATACAAGCACTTACAGTTCCTTCAAAAGCATCTGTTTCACGAATATACAGTGAAAAAATTGATAACGGACGTGTTGCACGAATTGCAGCCGTTATAGAAAAAAGATGCGGTCTTTCTTTTAACGATCAGGATATTTACGTAAATGTTGCAGGTGGAATTAAATTAAGTGAAAGTTCCATTGATGCAGCAATTGCAGTTGCACTATATTCTGCCAGAACAGATTTACCTGTCAGTTCCAACACAGCAGCTTTTGGTGAATTAAGTCTTGCAGGAGAAATCAGATCCGTTAATAAAGCAAAACAAAGAATTAAAGCAGGGAAAAATTTAGGCTTTACAACTATTTATTGTCCTGAAAAAGAAGAATCATCTGTAAAGGTGGAAAATATTAAACAATTAGTCAAAAATGTCTTTTCAAAATGAGTTATTTTGACCCAAAAAACAATAATTTTGCAAAAATATTGAGTTTTTTTTAACTCTCATATACAACATCACAATTTTATTTTCTTCATAAAATAATGAAAATTAATAAGTTTTTTTTATTTTTATTCAAATTTTAATTAATTTTTCCACTTGGCACGAAAATTGCTATAAGTATAGTGTAAGCGTTTTGCTTATAAAAAAAATAAATACACACAGGATTGCACCTGCTTAAGGAGGCGCCATCCCGGCTCGCCGCTAACGTGGAGTTTTTAAAGGAGATAAAAATTATGATGAACGAATTAAACTTTTTAGATTCACTTTTAGGAAATGTAATGGATGCAGCAATTTCAGGAACTTCAGGTTCCCCTTGTGTTGATGTAATTGAAAACAATGATTCTTATTCATTGGAAATGGAATTACCTGGAAGAAATGAAAATGATGTAAGTATAGAGCTTGATCATAATAATCTTACAATTGCTTCTGTTAAAGAAGATAAAAAGACAGAAAAAGAAAACAAGAACACTAAATACGTATTAAAAGAAAGAAAAAATTTCAATTTCAAAAGAAGTTTTACTCTTCCAAAAGATGTAGATACAGATTCAATCAGTGCAAACTTCAAAAATGGAGTTTTAACTGTATATATGCAGAAAAAAGCTAAGGAAGCTCCAAAAAAGATTTTAATTGAAGCTTGTTAAATAAACCCTGTTTTT
Organism: Spirochaetia bacterium; assembly: GCA_022768685.1. Lineage (GTDB taxonomy): Bacteria > Spirochaetota > Spirochaetia > Treponematales > Treponemataceae > Treponema_D. Next base: position 16,141 of record JALEPQ010000086.1, on the reverse strand, counting down.
AATTTTCGAGTTCTGGATGTCCTGTAAGATAAATAGTCTATAACACCACTTGCAGGGCATCCTTTTTTTTATCTATTGTTTCAATACTTTCCCAAAATGTATTAAATAATCTATAAAAGATACATAGCTTAAAATCACACAAACTACGAATAATCCAATTGCAATATATTTTAAGATTCCCATACAATCAGGAACAAAGTTCAGTCTGACAAGCAATTCAAGGAAAACACAGTAGAATTCTGCAGCAACATACATAACTGTTTTAAGTTTTCCACCTTTTCTTGCAGCAATTGCCACACCTTTTTTAGCAGCTACCATTCTCAAGAAATTCTGACCAAATTCTCTGTAAAAAATAAGAACAAAAATCCAGACTGGAAGAACAAACCCTTTTTCTGGATCAAAAGATTTCATAAAACAAAGAAAAGATGAGACATGCAGCATTACATCTGCAAAAGGATCAAACATTTTCCCAAAATCGCTCACTTCATTATATTTTCTTGCATAATACCCGTCCAAGGCATCTGTAAGTTCAGCAAAAATTAACAATGGAATAGCAATAATTAAAGACAGGGCAGCGAATTTCCCAGTCCAGACAGGAATAAAATACAACAGAAAGAAAACTGGAGCATAAAGTAGTCTGGACAATGTAAAAGCATTTGATTTTTTCATAGTGTTTCAATTATGGAAAAATCAAATGCTTAAGTCAAGTTGTTAATACTGCTTAAAATCATGAACAATGCTTACTGCAGACTTAACTTCATAACCAGTCATTTCTGATTTTATAATCTGTAAAGCCTGTTCAACAATTGCAGGAGAATCTGAAACTCCATGAAGAATTACGGTATTATCTTCAATTGTTGCGTGCATAAATTCTATGCCCAGATGGTAATCAAAATGAAGTTTATTAACTATTGTTTGAGCCTTTAAAAGCTCCCCAATCATTTTATTACCTTCTTCTTCCTGTTTTTCATTCACTTTATCTTTTACCATTTTAGCAATAAGATCTGCACATTCCTCTATAGAAAAAAGGCCAGTATTCAAAACAGCATGATAAAGGGAATTATCTTCAATGTTTACGTTGTAAAAACTTGAATGAAAGCCTGCACGATTTGCATCACTTTCTTCAATTCGTTGCATTGCTTTTTTGTTATCCCAGTCAAATTCCTCTTTTAGTCGTTGAATTCTCACTTTTTCATCTGCAACAAGACGAACTGAAATGTTGTTTGGAACATTCTGCATTACACAAAAAGCTCCACGACCAATAATAATCACATTTTTCTTTTCTGCAGCCTCAAGGATTGCATATTGAGCATAATTAAGATATTCATCCCGGACTTTTGTTAAGGATGCAAAAAATCCAGGTTTACGCTCATCATACTTTGGAAGTTTCGATTCTGGAAATCCTAAATTAATGATGCGTTTTTCAATATCTTTACGAGTAATAAATGTGTAGCCTAATTTTTTTGATAAAGCGTCAGCAACTTCATCACCATGAGCTGCGACTTGTCTAGAAAGTGTAATAATTGCCATAGAACACAAAGCCTCCGACCTATATAATAAATCCTAGAAAAAAATCTGTCAAAAAATTAGGAAAAAAAATGAAAAATTATTTTGATGAAAATGATGAAAAACTTAAATGGACTGAACATGGAAAAAAATCACTTTTAAAAACTATTGTTTTTGAAGTCATTGCACATCACAACAAATCTTACTCAGGAGTTGAAGGTGACTATTATGTAATGGATGCCAGAGACTGGGTTATTGTTATTCCTGTAAAAAATAATAATTTTTTAATGGTCAAACAGTGGCGACACGGAGAAAAAGCTTTAAGTATAGAATTCCCAGGTGGTGTAATTGATGAAGGAGAAAATCCGGAGATAGCTGCGGCAAGAGAACTAGAAGAAGAAACAGGATATAAAGCAGGCAAATTAACTAAATTAGGTTCAGTAAATCCTAATCCGGCCCTTTTTTCAAACCATCTGCATGTTTTTTTAGCAGAAGACTTAACTTCAACAGGTATTCAGCATCTTGATGATGATGAATTTGTAAACTATCTTGAAATACCACAACAGGAAGTTTGTGAAGGAATGGGAACCCCACAGTTTCCTCATGGTTTAATGGGGACTGCACTCTGTTTGTATCTTTGCAAAAAAAATAATCAGTAAAAAAAAAGTGTCATTATCAGATTTACCTCCAGTAATGACACCTTTTAACAAAATTTTCTTATAAATAATAAAACTTAGTTTCCGTAAGTTTCATATTCTTTTTTAGGATTATAAGTTCCAGAACGGTATTCACCGGTTAAGCTTGGAATTTTCATTTTCATTCCAGGAAGAATAAGATTTGGATCTTCTGGTTTAGGCATATTTCCTTTGTTTGCCTGATACAGGTTTTCCCACAACAAAGGGTTATTATAAATATAAGGACGGCCTGAAATATTCCAGTAACAGTCCTTTGTTTCTGCCCATGGTTTTACGATATAATATTCTGGAAGCGGAGTTACTTCACGAACTCCATCCAAAGCTGCAAGACACTGATTTGCATAAACTTCAGCTTTTTCAAAATCTTCTGCAGCAAAAGCTGTTTCTGCATTTTCAAGATTTTCTTTAGCTGATGTATAAGCCATTGGGAATGTATGAGGTGCATCAATTTTTTCTGCCCAGGCAAGCTGATTTTTTGCAAGTTTAATGCTGTCTTCTGCATTGGAACGAGCCATCATCATTTTTATATATGCTTTTGAAAGTTCTGCATTTTCTTCTGCTTTTTTTGAATATTCATAAGCATCGTCATAAGCACCTGCATCAAGTGCCTGTTCTGCTTTTCTTGTGTATTCATCAGCTAATTTCTGATAAGTATTGTTTTTATAACTAACTGCAAACAAAGAAGCTGCGACTAAAGCTGTAAGTACAACTGAAATAACTTTTTTCATTCTATTCCTCCTGACCTTCAGAAGATTCTACTTCTGTTGATTCTTCAGGTAATGCCAGAATCTCTTCCTGACCTTCAATTGTTGCATCAATCTGAATTACAGCTGCATCAGGATCTTCATAAGTTGTTTCTTCAAGAAGCACTGCATCTTCTTCTTCAATTCCTTCTACTGCTTCTGTAATTGGAGCTTTTGCATCAGCTTCTTCTGCATAATTAGCACTTTCTGCAACTTTGCGTTTTGCAGCTTCAATTGCAGCCTGAGCAGCAGCCCTCTTTTCTGAAACATCATTAAATAATGCTGTAAATGTTTCCTTAGCAGTCTTGTAATTTTCGTATGCCTTTTCAGGACTCTGCATTGCATACAAAGCATCAGCCTTCTGGAATTTATCAGCAGCTTCACCATACTGTTCTTTTCTTGAAACACCGGCTTTTACACTATCAGCTTTTTTCTTTGCATCAAATGCAGCCACACGTTCCTGTAAAGCAATTTTCTTAAATCCAATAATCAAAACTTTATTAAAGTTTGAATAAGCTTCAGCGGCAGCATTTGCAACATCATCTGATAAAGGAGCTGCTGATGAATATGTATTCTCTACAACTGTCAAAGCTGCTGAACCAGCATCATATTCTCTTTGAGCATCACCAGCAAAACCAAATGCATCAATTTTTTCTTTTGCATCCTTTGCTTTAATATAGTTTGCCAGAGATTTATAGCGTCTGATTAATTCATCTGCATTTGCTGCTAAATCACCATTTTCTTTTAGACTGTCATAAAAAGCATCAATTTCTTTTAACAGATCTGAAGCTTTTGCTTCTGCACCAGCTTCAATAGCTAGAGAGCGTGCATTTTCAATTTGATTTAAAACATCTGTATAATCAACTTGAGTTTCTTCTACAACAGGAGGAACTTCTTCCTCAACAACAGGAGCCTGTTCTTCTACAACAGGAGCTTCAGGCACAACTTCTTCAGCTTTAGGTTTAGACTTACAAGAAACAATCCCCAAAATAGCTAAAACTGAGAGCATACATACTAAGACTTTCTTCATAGAATCCTCTTTTTTTACTTTAATAAGATTATTTTACTATATTTTTTCCATAGTAACAACGATAATAGAGTCAGGTAAAACTACTATTTCCTATATTATCGGAAAATTATTTTTATTTTTTAGAGGTATAAAAATGGCAGATGATTTTTCTTTTGAAATTGTAAAAAATCTAGGTACTGTTGCTGAAGGAAAAGGCGGATGGAATCTGGAATTAAATCTTGTTTCCTGGGGTGGAAGACCTGCAAAATACGATTTACGCAGCTGGTCTCCTGATCATACAAAAATGGGAAAAGGTTCTACTTTTTCTAAGGAAGAACTTGAAGCATTAAAAAAACTTTTAAACGAAATTTCCCTGGATTAATTGTAGTCTGCTGCAGAAATCTGCGCACCTTTTTTTATAATTATTTCATAAAGCATTTTCTGCAGAAGAACATCTTCCAGTACAGTTCCATTAGAACGAATCTCCATGTCTGTTGCTGCCATCAAAGCTAAAATTGCAGTAGCTTGTCCTTTTGTCCACACTTTTGCAGCTTTTCTGTACTGCTTTTGCATTAATTTACTTGGAATTGCAGCTTCACCTTCAGTCTCCCATGCAATTAATTTTCTAAAGCATGATGTAAGTCCTGCAATAATCATTACAGATGAACTTTCATTTGAAAGGCGGATTTTCTGCAGAATTGAAATTCCATTTTCAAATCTTTTTTCTGCACTTTCTGAACTATCAGCTATTTGATTAAAAAGTGTAAATGCATTTTCTTCACGATTATGTGTTAAAACAGCCTCAACATCTTCAACTGTAATTTCATGTTCTTTTGGAAAGAGGATAAAAAATCTGGAACATTCATTTTTTAAAGACTGAGTATTGTTTTCAATCATCTCAAGAATTAATTCGCAAGCTTCTGTTTCAATTCTGTATCCATTTTTTCTGAAATAGTCAAAAAGCCATGGAACTTTTTTATCATCAAACATTTCCCAAAATTTCTTTTTATTTGAAGCAGGAACTAACTTATCCACTTTTGCATCAACAGAAATTTCATCAGAGATTAAAATCAATACATTGTTTTCTTCAGGTTTTGATTCAAGCCAGGAAGAAAGCATCTGTATATCATCTTTCTTTTTTAACAATTCGGCATTTTTACATACAATGCAGACACCGTCTGAAAACAAAGTTCCACTCTGCAAAATTGTCATTACCTGACTGAAAGGAGTTTCAATTAAATAAAATAAATGTTCATCAATAGCCCCGAATTTCTTTTTAAGGGCAGTTTTTACAGAATCAACTGCCTGATTACGTTCTCCAAATTCCGGACCTGTATATAAATAAACTGGTGCTGCCATTAGTAAGTTCTTACGATATTTGAAAGGATTCCAACAATTCTGACATCTGTACAGTAAATAGGTTTGAAATCAGGATTTTCTGGCTGAAGACGAACACGTTCTGCTTCTTTGTAGTAACGCTTTAATGTAATTGCATCATCTATAACCGCAACAATAATCTGCCCGTCAACTGCAGACTGTGCCTGTTCTACAACTGCCAGATCTCCATCAAGAATTCCAGCATTTACCATACTTTGTCCACGAACACGAAGTGCAAAATAATTTTTTCCAGGGCGAACAAAAGGTTCTGTAAGATTTACATACCCGTCAAGATTTTCTTCAGAAAGCAATGGCTTACCAGCTGCAACTGTTCCCAGAACTGGAATTTTACCCATATAGATTTCTGGTTCTTTTTTACGGACATCTGATAATACCTTAAAGGAACGGGAACGTTTCTGACTTTGTGTAAGATAACCTTTTTTTTGCAAGGCAGTTATATGATCCTGTACAGCGCGTATAGAAATATCAAAATGTGTAGCAATTTCGCGAACTGTAGGAGGATATGAATTTTCCTCTGTAGAATCAGAGATAAATGTTAATACTTCTTTTTGTCTTTCAGTGATTTCTTTCATAAAAGCTTCCTCCTGCAAATTTTTGTGGCAAATTAAATTGTAATAAAGTACATAAAAAGCTGCGCACTGCTCGCTTTTTTGTTAAAGTATGTTTAAACACTGCGTGTTTATACCATTTAGACGTAACATAAAAAGCTTCGCACTGCTCGCTTTTTAGTTACTCTTCCTCGAATCGGCTGTTGAATAATTCTTCTATTACTGAAATTGCTTCTGATTCGTCTGAACCTTCGGCTCTTATTGTTAGTTGAGTATTATAACCGGCACCCATGGCGATTACACCCATAATAGATTTTGCATTTACAGTTGTATCATCGCGAGTGATAGTGATTTCACTTTCAAACTTATTTGAAGTCTGTGCAATAATTGCTGCCGGACGAGCATGAATTCCTGCTCTGTTTGATACTGTTAAGATTTTCTCAACCATTTTTATCCTCTCTATTTATATTTTAATACGAATCATCATTTCCGTTATAAGCTGTTTTTGCATCCCCGGTTTCAATCCATTTAAGAACATTCTGGTTAAAGTCCTTTGCAGAATTATACCCCATATTCTTTAAACGTTCATTCATAGCTGCCGCTTCAATAATAATTGGCAGGTTACGTCCTGGACGAACAGGAATTTCAATAACAGGTACTTTTACACCAAGGAGTTCCCTATATTTTTGATCAGTACCTAATCTATCATATTCTTTTGTTGAATCCCAGTCAGATAAATCAACAATCAACTGAACTTCTTTCTGATCACGAATGGCACCTACCCCATATAGTTGGGAAATATTAATAATTCCAAGTCCACGTATTTCCATGTGGTGACTGATTAAAGTATTTGCCCCCCGCCCCAGCAGAATGTTACCGTTTACACATCTAATATCAATAATATCATCAGCAACCAATCGATGTCCACGTTCTACCAGTTCAAGTGCAGTTTCACTTTTACCTACACCAGAATGTCCACTTAAAAGAATACCAATACCGTAGACTTCTACTAAAACACCATGAAGAGTTTGCTTTGGGGCAAAGATATTTGAAAATACACGGATAATTCTGTTCGAAAATTCTGCAGAAGTAAGATCTGTCTGTAACAATGGAATACAGTTCTCTTCTGCAATAAGACGGAAATCATCAGTTGGTTCAAGATTGTATGTAAAAATACAACATGGCATCTGACTGGCAAAAAATTTCTGGATATATTCAATATTATTTTCTTTATGAAGTTTCTGAAGATATGCGACTTCACCTCGTCCAAAAACCTGAACTCTCTGACTTGAAAAATTTTCATAGAAACCAGAAAGGGCTAATCCGGGACGATTTATTTCTGCAACCGTAATTGATCTTGGTAATCCACGGCGACCTGCAATACATTTTAAATTCAATGCATCATGACCTGACAGTTCCAGATCAAGCAAATCTAATACCGTGATTTTTTTATCAGACATAAAAACACTATACACATTGAAATTAATTTTTTCAATACAAAAATTAAATATGAAATTTGCGTTTTCAATATTACCGATTTATAATAAATCATAGCTGATTAAGCATAAATATTTTACAAAACAAAGTGCAGTCACTTTGGAGGAGACAACTATGAATACAGCATGTAATGCACAAGGTTTTACATTAAGTGAAAAACAGACAGGCGTTATTGAAAGCAAGCTCAAACGTATTGCATACGCAGAAGATCTTATTGTTGATCTTAAAATAATCGTTAAACACGAACAGGAATATGATATTGAAGCTACTGCTAACTTTAAATGGGGTGTTCAGGCTCACGTTTCTGGAAAAGATGAAGACTTTACTGCAGCAGTAAACAAAATGATGGATGTTCTTGACAATAAAGTTAAGAAAGAGAAAGATAAGGTTCAGGAAAAGAAGTAATTTTTATCTTAAATAAGAATTATTAATACCAGCCCGCTGGCGGTACTTTGTGACTGTTCGGCGGGCTATTTTTATGCCCATTTTATTAAGTTTAGTTGTAAGTTCCATATCTGAAATGGGTCCCTTACTGTTTTTTATTAACTTTTCAATTAATTCTGTGATTTTCTGTGAAGAAATTTTTTCTTCCCCATCAGAACTCTTTACACCTGAATCAAAAAACTTACTGAAAGGAAATAATCCCCATTCAGTCTGAAGGTACTTACTGCTTTTTTTAGACGCACTTCTGGAAATAGTTGATTCTGATAAACCTAAATACTCAGCAATCTGTTTTCTGGTGAGAGGCTTTACATTTCCTTCTCCGTTTTGAAAAAAATCTTTTTGAAAATTAATAATGGCACAAGTCTGTAATACTATTGTGGACTTGCAGAATTCCAGATTGCTTAAAAATGCTTTTGCTTTTTCTACATTATCCCTGTCATCTTTCATATCAGGGGCAATTCTTACTTCCGGTAAAATTCCAGAGGCATATTTTACCTGAAAATAATAATCTTCGCCACCTGTTACTCTTCCTGTAGAAAAATCATCATCAAAAAGTTTTCCCTTAACTTTTTCAACCGTAACTACAACGTCTGGCTTTTGAAAATCAACCATGGATGTGTCAGTGTCAAAATTAGCAGCGGGAAAAGGATTCAAATGACGTATATAATCCAGAGTTTCTTCTATTTCTTCCTGGCAGATGTAAACTTTATCAAGCAAAATTTCTGAAGCAAAACTTTTTTTATGCCAGTTTTCTTTATAGTCATTAAGTTTCTTTTCTATTTTTGCAGGATCAGGCGGATCAAAAATACTTAAATTCCCATCCAGAATAAACAGAGTAAGATCTGACGCATCACCATTTAATTTTGCCTGAATAAAAAGACTTTCTTCATAATTTTTACAGCAGATTCCAACTGGATCCATCTTCTGTATCCGTTCCAGACATTTTTGAAGCATTATTTTATTCTGACGTGGATTATTTTTATCAATTAAGGTTTCTGGAGAAAGTTTTGAACCGTAAAATCCATTTTTATCCAGATTATAAATCAACCTCTGGCATAAATCATATTCATCTTTTGTTACTTTCTGAAGATTAAGCTGATCCATAAGATGATGCTGCAAAGTTTCTTTTTCTGAATGAGCAGAATCAAGTGCAAATTGCATTGCTTCACTTGAAGATGATTTTTTTTCGTAATATTCTGCAGAAGTTTTTAATGGATCCCTTACAATTTCCAATGCAGGATTATCACTTACAGCCTTATAAATTTCATCTCGTAAATCTGTTACAGACATTGCAAGCATACTTACCGCCTGAATTTGCCTTTGAGACATTCGCATTATCTGTTTCTGACTTTGAATCTGACTGAATTTCTGCATAAGAAAATTATAGCACAAAAATATTTCTATCAGTATACTGTGACTTATGAAAACACTTGAACAGCTTGGAATTAAAGTTCCAGAAATTTTATTACCTAAGAATATTGATGTTTCAACCTGGTCTGTCATTGCATGTGATCAGTACACTCAGGATCTGGATTATTGGAAAAAAACCGAAGAAACCGTAAATGGAAAACCTTCTACACTTAATCTGATTCTTCCAGAAGTTTATTTAAATTCTCCTGACAAAGCTCAGAGAATTGAAAAAATCAGACAGAGCATGAAGTCTTATCTTTCTAATCATGTATTTGCAGAACCAAAAAACTGTTTTGTTTATGTAGAAAGAACTACTGCATTTGGAAGAACAAGAAAAGGTCTGGTTGCTCAGATTGATCTGGAAACTTATGAATGGAAACCTTTCAGTAAAGCTAATATTCGTGCAACAGAGGCTACAATTGTAGACCGAATTCCTCCTAGAAAAGAGATTCGCCAAGGTGCACCTTTGGAATTACCTCACATCATGCTGCTTGTAAATGATAAAGATGGTGTTCTTGTAGAAGACTGCGGTAAACTGGCAAAGAAAAAAGCGCCACTTTATGATGGAAACATCATGATGAATGGAGGAAAAATAACTGGATGGGAACTTTCCTCTGAAAGTGAAATAGAAGCTGTAACAGAGGCTGTAAACAAAATTGCAGATAAAAACAGTGCTGCTGATGGTTCCACTTTCCTTTTTGCAGTAGGCGACGGTAACCATTCTCTTGCCACAGCAAAAGCTGTATGGGATGAATACAAAGCTGAATTAGTTGAAAAAGGTGCATCAGAAACTGAACTTAAGAATAATCCTGTTCGTTATGCATTAGTTGAAATTGTAAATATCTATGATACAGGATTAACTTTTGAACCTATTCACAGAGTAATTTTTAATATTGATTCTCATAGTTTAATACAAAATCTTTCAGAAAAACTTGATGGAACTTTCCGCGAAGTTACAACTGCTGAAGAGCTGGAATCTTCTGTAAAGAAATCTGAAGCAGATTTCGGTTTTGTTTTTACAGAAAACGGACAGCAGAAATATTATCTTCTTTCAACAAAGATTACAGAACTTGCCGTTTCAAGACTTCAACCAGAAATTGATACATTCTTAAAAAATCTTTCATCCACAGAAGCTGAAATTGATTATATTCATGGAACTGAAGAAGTGTTCAGACTTGGTGCACAAAACAATTCAACTGCAATTCTTCTTCCACCAATTTCCAAAGACAGTTTCTTTGAAACTATAAACGGACGAGGTCCACTTCCAAGAAAAAGCTTCAGTATGGGTGAAGCGGATGAAAAACGTTTCTATCTTGAATGCAGAAAACTTTTTAATTAAAAATCAGTCTGCAGGTTGTAAAAGAAGTTTTATTTAATTCTGAAACCTTTTTACATCTTGCTTCTGTAATTTCTGATATTTTAGAAAATCCGGTTTTTGAATCTTCACAGACCGGATTTTTTATTATTTCTGGTTTTTGTACCAGAATGCATCTTCTTTTTCCATTATCTTCTTTATTTAGATTACAGACTGCTTCAAAAGTAGTTCCACTACCGGCAAAAAAATCCATAATAATTGAATCAGACGATTGCTGTGTAATGCGGATTAAATGCTCAATTAAATCAACAGGTTTAGGATTATCAAATATATTTTTTCTGCCTAACAGATTGTCTACATGGTTCTGCGCAGACCTGGTAGATTCAACACAGTCAATTAAATTTTTAGGAATTACTTGTGTAGGACTGTCATTAAAAATTTTTACTCTGGGAACCTGATTATAAGAAGGAGATTTTCCCCAGTAAATTTTGTTTTCATTTATCAATGCTTCCATTTCATCTTTGGAAACCTGCCATTGCCTTTTCCAGATTTTTCCTGAAGGAGATTTTATTTCATAAAAGTTCTTATGATTTGGATTAGATCTTTTTTCAGAAAAAGAAATGCTTCCACTAAACCAGTTTCCTCTTGAATCTCCATCAAGATTTTTTTTAGCCCAGTTAGAAAATGTAATCTCCTTAAATGGTTTTAACAGTTTTTTATTTTTTGCGTAACAAAGAGTATGCTGTTGTAAAGTTCGTGACCAGCTGTCTTTTTTCCCTTTTCCATGAAGCCACATAAAATCATTTACAAAATTTTCTTCACCAAAAATTTGATCACATAAAAGCTTCAGGTAATAAAGTTCACTTTGATCAATTGCTATAAAAATACAACCCGAAGAAGATAAAAGTTGCTTTGCGCAATTCAATCTTCTGCTCATAAAACTCAGCCAGGCAGAATGTTTATCCTGAAAGTGGGAAAAATTATCGTCATAAGTAAAATCTTTTCCTGTGTTGTAAGGAGGATCTATATAAATCAAGTTTACTTTCCCGGAAAAATTTTTCTTTTGCAAAAGAAACTTCAACACAGGATAATTATCACCTTCAATAAAAAGATGTTCTGAAAAATCCATTTTATTATCAAAGGTTATTTTTTCTACAAGACAATCATCATCAAAAAGTTCGGCTGAATCTGTCCAGGTAAAATTTATCATAAATTTATGGTTTTATTTAACACTTAAAACTTCGATGGCTGTTGAATAAATTAATCCTTCAGAAGAATCTAATTCCACAGACTTACCATTAGATTCAATATAAAGTTTTAAGCCATCTTCAAGCAGGTCTGAAACACTGCCAGATTCAAGTTTTATATTATCATTAATATCAAAACCAAAATTAATTCCACTTGGAGCAGCAGAAACATAAGAAACTTCAAAAGATTCTAAATCAACTGTTACAATTCTATTTACGTTTTTACAACTTAAAACACCTGTAGGACTAGTTGTAAAAATAAAACCATTATCTGCAAATACAAGTTTTCTTGGTTTTCTGGCAACAAATCTTTCCGACCCAAACAGTTCTGCTCCAGAAACTTCTGCAGGTCCATAATAAGTAAATTCGTCATTAAAAGTTTTTAAATAAGGAGTTTGCAGTTTGTTATCTACATAAATTTTCTGATTATTAACAAAAGTATATGTTTTGAAATTTGAATAAGTAACACTGGAAGGATTCAAGTCAATTGATCTTTCCAAAGCTAAAGTTTTTTCATCATATTCAAAAAGTGCACCATAACTTGCCATTGAAGAATTTGTATCCTTATCAGAAGTAGAATTTGATCCGGAATATAAAAGATAAATACAATCATTCTGAGCAAGGATATCACTGTACAAAGCTGATTCCCGCAGCTTAATTTTTGATAGATTTACAGTGCGTAAATTTATTTCATTTTCAGCCTTTACAGAAAAATCTACAAGTTCTTCATTATCAATGACAATATTAGCTGCATATTTTGAAAGCTTATAGACACAATTGTTTTCATCTGTTGAAGAATGAACTATATAAAGTTTTTTATTATTATAAACCATCAAATTGATGGAAAGTTCAGACAGTCCAAGTTCCTTTAATGAATATATTTTTTCAGCTTTTTTGTCTGCTCCCGTATAAATAAAATCCAGAACTTCTTCACTTTCAGAATCAGAAACCTTCTGTGTTCCTCTTAGTAAAACACTATTATATTCTGATACAAAAGTAATTGAGAATACATTTTCAAGTGAAGTAGAATAAATAATTCCACTATTTATATTTCCAATATAAACTGATTTTGTTGCAGCTGAATTTTCTACTGTAATTGCAGCAATACAATCACCTTCAGCATCAAAACATGTATCAACAACTTTAAATGAAGATTCAATTATAGATGAATCTTTTTCCAATAAAGCAGATTTCAATAAATCCGTTGAAATAAAATCCTTTGAATCATTTAAATTTCTGTATAAATAAACACCATTCCTGTTATACAAAGCATAAGGTGTATCAGTAAGTTTTTTTACAAGTGAACTTAATTCATAAGGATTATCTGTTGAATTAAACATAAAGCTGTCACTGGCTGCTTCATAAAGCAATTCATCATCAATGTAACAACATACAGAAACAGTAATTGCTTTATTCAGGGGGAGCTGTTCAAAAGTAATCTCATCATTTTCTGCTGCTGTTCTATCTTTGTACTCAACAGTTCTTTTTTCTAAAACCGAACCTGTTACTGAAAATTCTAAGGTCAATTCACCTTTATCTGAGTCCTCATCTGATAAAACAGAACGGGCATTATAAATTTTTTCTAAAAAAGCTTCATCAAGAGTAAAAGAAAAATCACCAGAAGCTCCAGCCCCGTTTACAGTACAGCTGGCAAAAATTAATGTAATTGAAGCTGAAATTAATAATAATAGTTTCTTCATAAATCCCCCTGTCTGTTCATAACCTTCATGAAAAAAATCAGTTAAAACAATATCGACATTATTTTTGATACTATTATGACAATTTTACATTTTTAATATAACATTTCCCAAATTAAATTTATATATTGAAAATATAAATTCCGTGATAAACTTTAAAAAATCACAAAAAATCTGAGGTAAATATGAGCATAATTTTTGACAAAACTAATCAGGTATTTTTACTTAATACAATTTCTTCTTCATATATAATTAAAATTTTTGCAAACCAATACATTTTACATTATGGCTGGTTCCCAAAAATTGATGAATGGAATGATATGTTTGCTGCTCCTGTTACAGGAAGAGCCATGTCTCCTAATCCAGAGATTTTTGAAGGTAAGCTTGATTTTTCACTGGATACACAGCCTCAGGAATTTTCTGGTGCAGGAATAACAGATTTTAGAAACAGTTCTATTGAAATAAAATCAGAAAACGGTACTATAGCCACAGACCTGATATTTAAGTCCTACAGAATTTTAAAAGGGAAACCTCAAATTCCAGGTTTACCTGCAACTTATTCCTTAAAAAATGAAGAGGCAGATACTCTTGAAATAGACTTTATGGATCCTCTGACAGAAGTTACAGTTATTCTAAGCTACACTGTATGGAAAAACTACAATGCAATCTGCCGCCACACAGTCGTAAAAAATACAGGTAAATATGACATTTGTCTTGAAAAAGTAATGAGTTGTAATGTGGATTTTTGTGGTTCCCGTTACAAAATGCTTCAGCTTTCAGGAGCTCATGCCAGAGAACGTCATCCTGTTTTTAGAAAGCTGGTTCCAGGAAATCAGGGAATTGAAAGCAAACGTACAGCATCAAGTCTTCAGCAAAATCCATTTATTGCACTCATGGATTATGATGCTTCTGAAACCAGAGGAAATGTGTATGGTTTCAATTTAGTTTATTCTGGTAATTTTTATGCAAATGTTGAAGTTGACCAGTTTAATATGAGCCGTGTTCAGTTAGGAATCAACCCTTTTAATTTTGAATGGAAAATTAAACCTGAGGAAGAATTTTATACTCCCGAAGCTGTAATGGTTTACAGTCAGAATGGTCTGGGAGAAATGAGCAGAACTTTCCACGATTTATATAGGAATCACCTTTGCAGGGGAAAATGGCAATACAAAGAACGTCCAATTGTAATCAACAACTGGGAAGCAACCTATTTTAATTTTAATGCAGAAAAACTTTTTAAGCTGGCCGATGAAGCTTCCTCTGCAGGAATTGAACTTTTTGTCCTGGATGACGGATGGTTTGGAAAGCGTAATGATGATACATCTTCTTTAGGCGACTGGTTTGAAAACAAAGAAAAACTTCCTGGTGGACTTGCAGAAATAAGTGATGGAATTCATAAAAGGGGATTAAAATTTGGCTTGTGGTTTGAACCAGAAATGGTTTCTCCTGACAGCAATTTGTATAGAAATCATCCTGACTGGTGTCTTCACATTGAAGGCAGAAGTTCTTCGCTAAGCAGACATCAACTTATGCTTGATTTAAGCAGAAATGAAGTTGTTGATTATCTGTATGAAAGACTTTATTCAATCATCACTGAAAATAAAATTGATTATGTAAAATGGGATTTTAATCGTTCAGGCACAGAAGTTGGTTCAGGAACTGCAACAGCAGCAGAGCAGATGAAAGTAAGTCATAAATATTATTTAGGGCTTTATAACTTAATGGAAAAAATAACTTCTGCTTTACCTGATGTACTTTTTGAATCCTGTTCAAGTGGTGGTGGCCGCTATGATCCAGGAATGCTTTACTATATGCCTCAAGCATGGACTAGTGATAATACAGATGGAATTTCACGTCTTGCAATTCAGGCAGGTTCTACAATTGCATATCCAGCTTCTTCAATGAGTTGTCATGTTTCAGCAGTTCCTAATCACCAGACAGGACGACAGACATTTCTTGCGGAAAGAGGACATACTGCTATGGCAGGAACCTTTGGTTATGAACTGGATCTTAATAAATTAAATCCGGTTGAACTAAAAGAAATAAAAGATCAGGTAGAAATTTACAAAACCATTCGAAAAACTGTTCAGTTTGGCGATTATTACAGACTGGAAAACCCCTGGACTGAAAGTTCTGATGCTGAAATAACCGATTTTACAGCATGGAATATTGTTTCTAAAGATAAAAATCAGGCTGTATTTACTATTGTGTGGAATTATCCTGAAGCAAATGCTCCAGCTGATATAATAAAGCTTCAGGGACTAGATGAATCAAAAAAATATAAGCTTACATGTCCTCAAAGCAAAACTATCAGAGAATTTTTCAGATTATATTCTCCTTTTCCCATGCCAGAAGCTGCTTTTTATCCTTTTGAAAATGATATTGTTGTAAGTGGAGATTTATTAATGAAATGTGGCCTGCAAATTCCTTACAGACCACATTTTGGAAGTTCAATTCAAATAATATTAAATGCCCTATAACAAGTGCCAGGGGCTTCCGCATTATAAACAAAAATCCGATTTTTTGGCTCCCAGTCACGGTTGCGTGATTCAAAACCGCGCAATAATGCGCTACACGCTTTTTGTGGTATAGAAACTATTGAACTGCCGCTTCGCAGCAGCCACAAAAAGAG
>JALEPQ010000085.1 GCA_022768685.1 Spirochaetia bacterium | reverse complement strand
GCGTGATTCAAAACCGCGCAATAATGCGCTACACGCTTTTTGTGGTATAGAAACTATTGAACTGCCGCTTCGCAGCAGCCATAAAAAGAGTGTTTTTGAACCACGCCCCGCTCCTTCGCACCAACATTACGGAAAAGCGTTGATAATGCGTTTGCCCTGTATAATCTCTTGACTTAAATATATACCGTTTGGTATATTATATACCGAGAGGTATATAATACTATGGCAGATGAAAACAGTCGTGAACTAATAATTGAAAAAGCAATTTCTCTTTTTGCTCAGAAGGGGTATGAAGGAGTTGGTGTACAGGAAATTTGTGAAAAGTCGGGAATTACAAAACCAACTTTATATTATTTTTATAAAAGCAAAGCTGGTTTACTCCAGTCTATTTGTGAAACTAAAGGTAATGAACTTTTACAATTAATTACTAAAGCTGCAGAATATGAACATGATTTTATAAAGGGACTTACTCAAATTCTGCTTACGGAAATACAATTTGCAAAAACAAATCCAGATTTCTTTAATCTTCATTACGTACTTTTGAATGCTCCTGATAATTCTGAAGGAAAAGCTGTGTATTCAAATCTCATTAAAAAAATTGATGCAGTATTTGAAGAATTTTTTCTTAATTCTGCTAATGAATTTGGAAATATGAGATCTAAAGAAAGTTTGTATGCTTGTCTATATCATAATAATGTAGTTTCTGTTGCTCGTATGTGTGTTGGAAATAAACTGACTGCAAATGATCAGACTGTTTATCAGATTGTACACAGTTTTGTATACGGTGTTGCAAATTAAAAGAAAATAAGAGGGTGTTATGAATTATAATTTTTCTGATAAAATTTTTTATCATATTTATGCATTGGGTATGGGTGGCTGTGATAAGAGGAATAACTTTTCTTGTCCGGCAGGAAACTTTTTTGAAGGCCTTGAAAATGAACTGGACAGAATTAAGTCTCTTGGCTGTAATGCAATTTTAATTGGACCTGTATTTGAATCAACTGCCCATGGATATGATACAGTTGACTATTATCACATAGACAGACGGTTAGGTAATAATGAAAAGTTCAAACATTTTAGTCAGGTTTGCCACGAAAAAGGATTTTCGGTATGTCTGGATGCTGTTTTTAATCATACAGGACGTGATTTTTTTGCATTCAAAGATATTCAGCAGAATGGAGAAAATAGTCAGTATAAAGACTGGTATTTGAATCTTAATTTTTCCCGAAGAAGTAATCTGGGAGATTGTTTTGATTATGATGGCTGGGCAGGCTGCAAGGACTTAGTAAAATTAAATGTTGAGAATACAGATGTTCAGAATCATCTTTTTGGTGCTGTAAAATTCTGGATAGAAGCATTTGGAATAGACGGCTTACGTCTTGATGCGGCAGACGTTCTTTCTAAAAAGTTTCTTGACAATCTGGGGGCTTTTTGCCGCGGAATAAAATCTGATTTCTGGCTTATGGGTGAGGTTGTTCATGGAGATTATTCACAATGGGCAATGGAAGGTAGAATTGATTCAGTTACAAATTATCAGATTTATAAGGCTTTATGGTCCAGTCTAAATGAACAGAATTTCTATGAGCTTTCTTATAATTTAAATAGGGAGTTTGGGGAAAATGATGGCATTTACAGATATTCACCCTTATATACTTTTGTTGATAATCATGATGTGGATAGAATTGGAAGTACGTTAAAAAATCCCCAGAAACATTTGTATCTGCTTTACGCCCTGGAATTTATGATTCCAGGAATTCCGTCAATTTATTATGGTAGTGAATGGGGAATCAAAGGAAAAAGAAATTCTGAAGGAGATTATGAACTTAGACCCTGTCTGCCTCCTTTTGTTTCAGAATTACCATCTTTCTCAGTTCCTGATTTTGATTATGCTTTTTTACCTGATTCAATCAGATTTTTTTCAAGACTCAGAAAAGAAAATATTGCGTTACAAAGAGGTAATTACAGGCAGGAATATATTTCCAACAGACAGTTTGCATTCTGGCGTGAATATGAAAATCAAAAAATTCTGATAATTGTAAATTCTGATTTTCAGAAGGCGAATGTTTGCCTGAATGTTCCTTCTGGAGAATATGAAGATCTTGGTTCTGGAAAGAAAATACATTCTAATGATCTGAAAGGATATAATTTAGATGCCGCTTCTATTGTTGTTTTAAGAAGAAAGTAAAAAAAAGATTGCCTATTTAATTTTGAATTAATATATTTAAAATATCGAATTTTAAATATATTTGGAGTTTTTATGGGTGATAAAATAAAAATCCGGTCTACAACAATTCTTGCGGTAAAAAAAGATGGAATGGTTGCAATGGCTGGAGACGGACAGTGTACAATGGGAGATACTGTCTGCAAAGGCAATTCACGTAAAGTAAGAAAAATTTATGATGGAAAAATTATTACCGGTTTTGCTGGAAGTGTAGCTGATGCATTTACTTTGCTTGATAGATTTGAGGCAAAAGTAAAAGAATATAATGGTGATATCATGCGTTCTGCTGTTGAACTTGCAAAAGCCTGGAGAACGGATAGAAGTTTACAAAAGCTTGAAGCTATGCTTCTTGTTGCTGACAAAAGTAAGATTCTTTTGATTAGTGGTGATGGAAATGTAATTGAACCTGAACATGATGCAATTGCCATTGGTTCTGGTGGAAACTATGCATATTCTGCAGCTCTGGCATATCTTGATTCTTCTGATTTAAGTGCAAAAGAAATTGCTGAACGTTCTTTACATATTGCTGGAAATATTTGTATTTATACAAATGAAAATATCACAGTTGAGACTTTGGAGTAGAATATGGAAAATACAGAATTAACCCCAAAACAGATTGTAGAAAAACTGGATAATTATATTATTGGACAGGAAAAAGCAAAAAAAGCTGTAGCTGTTGCTTTGCGTAATCGTTTTAGAAGATTAAAACTTTCTGAAGATATTCGTGATGAAGTTGCACCTAAAAATATTTTGATGATTGGACCTACAGGTTGCGGTAAAACTGAAATAGCCCGTCGTCTTGCAAAACTTTGCGGGGCTCCTTTTTTGAAAGTTGAAGCAACTAAATATACAGAAGTAGGTTATGTTGGCCGCGATGTTGAATCTATGATTCGTGATTTAATGGCTGTAGGGTACAATGATGTAAAAGCAGAAATGGAAGAAAAACTTAGGGAAAAATCTGAATCAGTTGTTGAAGAAAAGCTTTTGGATTTGCTTCTTCCTGGATCTGGTGATAAAAAAACAAAAACAGAATCAAAGTTCAGTTCTCCTGTGGGATTTTTAAATCAACCTAATCAAAATGAAATTACAATAGATTTGAATCAGGTGAATGCTGCAAATCAGGCTGCTGCAGAAGCTCAGAAAAACGATGAGGAAAAAGTTGAAAACTCAACTCGTGAAAAATTCCGTCAGATGCTTCGTGAAGGTAAACTTGAAGATCGTGAAGTTGATATGTTTGTTCATCGTCACCAGCAGATGCCAAATATGGAAATTATTGCTGGTGGAAGTATAGATGATCTTCAGAACAGCATGCAGGGTATTATGGATATGATTAATGGTGGTGGACGTGGAGCCAGGAAACGTTCTGTCACTATAAAAGAAGCTCGAAAAATTCTTACAGAAGAAGTTTTGGACAGTATGGTTGATCATGATAAAGTAGGAGATGAAGCTAAAAAACGTGTAGAACAGTCTGGTATTATTTTCATTGATGAAATTGATAAGATTGCTGTACGTGGAGAAAGTCGTGGTCAGGATGTAAGTCGTGAAGGTGTGCAGCGAGATATTCTTCCTATTGTTGAAGGTAGCAATGTAAATACAAAATGGGGAGTTGTTGATACAACTCACATTCTTTTTATTGGTGCAGGTGCATTCAGTGTTGCTGCTCCTAGTGATTTGATTCCTGAGCTTCAGGGAAGATTCCCTCTCCGTGTAGAACTGGATTCTTTGCATAAAGAAGATTTTAAACGTATTTTAAGTGAACCTAAAAATTCCTTAATGATGCAGTATACATCTTTACTGGAAACAGAAGGTGTAAAATTAAATATCACAGAAGATGCTATAGATAGAATGAGTTACATTGCAGAAGATGTAAATTCAAAGCAGGAAAATATTGGGGCTCGTCGTCTTCATACTATCATGGAAAAAGTTCTTTCAGATATCAGTTTTGAAGCAGATGAACATTCAGGAGAAACTATTACAATTGATTCTGCTTATGTAGATTCAAAACTTACTGATGTTATTGAGAGTGAAGATCTTTCAAGGTATATTCTGTAAAACTTTAACAGTTTAATGTAAAAAGAATTAAAAGAGGTATTTCCATTGAAAACTTTAAGTGCTGTGGAATGCCTCTTTTTTTTATTAAAAATTACTAAAGTCAGAAAAGCGAAGTCCGAAAATCAAAATAAGGATGTAAACAAATATGAATAGCTTTTCAAGAAGTGTAGATCTTCTACAAAGAGAAATGGATGTAACTTCCCTTAGATATCAGGTTAGTGCAAATAATCTGGCCAATAGTGAAGTTCCAAACTTTAAACGTTCAGTTGTCAATTTTGAAAGTGAATTAAAAAGAGCTTTTGAATCAGAAGAAAATGCAAAAAAAAGTTTTAAACTGACAAGAACTGATGAAAGACACATTTCAATTAATGAGCCTTTTGATTACAGAGAAGTAGAACCTCGCAGAGTTACAGATTTTCTTTCAACTGCAAAGGCGAATGGAAATAATGTTGATGCAGAAACAGAAGCAAATAATATTTTACAGATCCAGATGCAGTATAGATTACTTACACAGTTAACAAGTTTTGAATTTGAACAGGTTAACACTGCAATGAAAAAATAATGTGTAGATGTGCCAGTCAAAGCACATTGTGGGGAAAGTAAGTCAAAGAAAGTGCAAAACAAATTATAATTGCAGATAACTGCAAAAAAGTCATGTTTTGATTAAAAATCGTTTAAAATTTGACTTTTTATAGGAGAATAAAACGTTATGGGAATGTTTACTAGTATTAATATTGCTTCTACAGGAATGGCTGTAGAACGTCTTCGTTCAGATGTAATTTCTAATAATATTGCTAATGCTTCTACAACCAGAACTCAGGAAGGTGGAGCGTTTAAAAAATCAACTGTAATTCTTCGTCCTGTAACAGATCAGAATCCTCAGTACAAAAGTCCATTTGTTCCTTCAGATTTGGATAATGGTCCTGGAAAAGGCGTTAAAGTTCTGGAAATTGTAAAAGATACAACTCAAGGCCGTTTAGTTTATGATCCTAATCATCCAGATGCAATAAAGTCTGGTCCTAATGCAGGGTATGTTGAATATCCTAATGTTAATATTGTTAATGAAATGGTGGATTTAATTTCCTGTTCAAGAGCTTATGAAGCTAATGCTACTGTAATTGATGGTGCAAAAGATATGTTCTCATCTGCACTTGGAATTGGAAGAAGCTAGTTTTGCATTTTGACAAAATTTCAGCTTTGATACATACTGAATGAGGGTGGAAATATTATGAAAATAGCAGAATTTGGATCATTGCAGATGGTTCGTACTAATCAGGAACATTTTGGATACGGAAAAGTTTCTTCTGTAACAAACATCAGTTCAAAAATACAGGGAATATCCTCAATTCAGTTTGATAAAGCACAGATTAATAAGACTGAAGATACAACTTCTGTTAATCATAAATCTTTTCAGGATTATCTGCTTGAAGCTGTGAATTCTGTAAATACTCAGCAGATGGAAGTGACAAATCTGCAGCAGAAAATTATTACTAATCCAGATGAAGTAGATATTCATGATGTTACAATTGCCATGTCTAAAGCAAGAATGAGCTTGAATCTTGCTCAGAATGTTATAGATCGACTTGTAACTGATTGGAATGAAATTACCACAACCCGATAGAATATTTTTAAGTTAAAATCCAGACTGTGTTTTTATAATTCAATAAACTGGTCTGGAGTAATATACAAGGCAAACGCATTATAAACAAAAATCCGATTTTTTGGCTCCCAGTCACGGTTACGTGATTCAAAACCGCGCAATAATGCGCTACACGCTTTTTGTGGTATAGAAACTATTGAACTGCCGCTTCGCAGCAGCCACAAAAAGAG
>JALEPQ010000095.1 GCA_022768685.1 Spirochaetia bacterium | reverse complement strand
TTGTGGCTGCTGCGAAGCGGCAGTTCAATAGTTTCTATACCACAAAAAGCGTGTAGCGCATTATTGCGCGGTTTTGAATCACGCAACCGTGACTGGGAGCCAAAAAATCGGATTTTTGTTTATAATGCGTTTGCCCTGCAGATAAAATCATGAAATATTGAGCATAGTTTAAAAATACTGTATTTTATTATTAATAGTAAAATCAAATCGTATAAGGAATTATAATGGAAATTTCAGGTTCACAGATTGTAATTGAATGTCTTATTGAACAGGGTGTAGATACTGTTTTTGGATATCCAGGTGGAGCAATCTTAAACATTTATGACGAACTTTACAAAAATCAGAACAGAATTCGTCACATTTTAACTGCTCACGAACAGGGTGCAAGTCATGCTGCAGACGGTTATGCACGTTCTACAGGAAAAGTTGGGGTTTGTATGGCAACTTCAGGTCCAGGTGCAACTAACCTTGTAACAGGTATTGCTACAGCAAATATGGACTCTATTCCTATGGTTGCAATTACTTGTAATGTTACAAACTCTCAGTTGGGTAAAGATTCTTTCCAGGAAGTTGATATTACTGGTGTTACAATGCCAATTACAAAACACAATTTTATTGTTCATGATGTAAAAGATCTTGCTGACACAATCAGAAAGGCTTTTGTAATTGCAAAATCAGGTCGCCCTGGTCCTGTATTAATTGATATTCCTAAAGATGTAACTGCAGCAAAATGCGAATATACCCCTATAGATCCTTCTAAATTTGAAATCAAGGGAAATCATACTGATTTACCAGAACTTCCTTCTGATGAAAAGATTAAAAATATTGCCGAAATGATCAACAATTCAAAAAGACCATTCATTTACTGTGGTGGTGGAGTCATTACATCTAATGCTTCTCCTGAATTGCTTGAACTTGCAGAAAAAGCAAACATTCCGGTTTCAATGAGCCTTATGGGTAAAGCTGCCTTCCCTAACAAACATCCTCTGTCAACCGGTATGATAGGTATGCACGGTACTTTTGCCGCAAATACTGCCTGTGACAAAAGTGATTTACTTCTTGCAATCGGATGCCGCTTCAGTGACCGCGTAATTGGTGATCCTAACCGCTTTGGTGGAGATGCTAAAATCGTTCAGATTGATATTGATCCTGCAGAAATTAACAAAATGCTTGATGTAGATAATGCTTTGATTGGAAACATCAAAGATATTCTTTCAAAACTAAATCCTCTTGTTGAAAAGAAGGCAAAATCTGAATGGAATACTCAGGTTGAAGAATGGAAAAAAATAACACCTCAGGCTTATGAAAGAAAACAGGATTTATCTCCAAAATATATTTTTGAATATGTAAATTCACAAGTTCGCCCAGATACAATTATTACAACTGAAGTTGGTGAACATCAGATGTGGACTGCCCAGATGTATGATTTTACTGAACCTAGAACTTTCTTAACTTCTGGTGGACTTGGAACAATGGGATTTGGAACAGGTGCTGCAATTGGTGCTCAGTTTGCTAATCCAGACAAAACTGTTGTTCACTTTGCAGGTGACGGTTCTTTCCGTATGAACTGTAATGAACTTGCAACAATTCAACATTACGATTTACCAATCATTATTGTTGTATTTGACAATCATGCTTTAGGCAATGTTCGTTTATGGCAGACTTTGTTCTACGAAAAACGATATTCAGCTACAACTCTTGATTTTGGTCCAGAATGGACAACTTTAGCTTCAGCTTACGGAATAAAAGGTTATCATGTTTCAAATGAAGCTGAGTTCAAAGCAGCCTTTGATGAAGCCTTAAAAAACCACAAACCAGCTGTAATTGATGCTGAAATCTTTATTGATGAATTAGTATTACCAATGACACCTCCAGGAAAATCAATTGATTTTATGATGGTAGATCTTAAAGACTAATTCGGAATTAATCTGAATTATAAAAAAGGCTTTGTTTTTTAGGAGAATTTAATTTCTTCTGAAAAGCAAAGCCTTTTTTTATACTGGAAGTGAACAGAGGGGACAGACCCCGTTTGCAAAAAACAGTGGGGACAGCCCTCGTTTGCAAAAACAGTGGGGACAGCCCTTTCATCAAGGACTGTCCCCTTTGTAATTTTTTAATCCAAATTAAACTAGCGTACGCTGTACAAAAGATCACCGTAGCTTGGTACTGGCCATTCTGCTGCAGGAACAAAACCTTCAAGCTCATCTACATTTGCTCTAAGTTCATTCATTGCAGAGAATACTGATTCACGATAGTAGAATGCAAGTTTTCCAGAATCTTCTATTGATTTAGCTCCAACAACTGCTTTTTCCAATGTCTGGAGTTTTGCATAGATGCTTGCTGAAAGAGAACTTACTTTCTTTAACAAATCAAATTCGTATGTATCATCTGCACCGAATGCTTTTTTTGC
This sequence comes from Spirochaetia bacterium, assembly GCA_022768685.1. Classification (GTDB taxonomy): domain Bacteria; phylum Spirochaetota; class Spirochaetia; order Treponematales; family Treponemataceae; genus Treponema_D. The sequence goes on along the minus strand of JALEPQ010000095.1, from coordinate 3,215 downwards.
TGCAACTGTATCTGCAAGTTCTTTTGCATATTTGCTGCCTGCTGAAAGATAAAGTTTTTTAACCATATCAATCATTGTCAAAGCTTCGATATTGATAATTTTTACGTAGTTTTCATTGTAGATTTCGTAGCGAGATTTTAGTTCTACATCACTGAATACACCGTGTTTTTTAAGAACATCTGCATTCTTTTTGTCACAAAGATGAGCAAGAGCCTCTGGTGTTGATTTTAAGTTCATTAATCCTCTTTTTTCTGCTTCTGCAACCCATTCATCTGAATATCCGTTTCCGTTGAAGATGATGCGTTTGTGTTCTTTAATTGTTTTTAAGATAAGTGCATTCAAATCTGCCTTAAAGTCTTTTGAGCCTTCAAGCTGATCAGCAAAATCACTTAAAACTTCAGCTACAGCTGTATTTAACATGATGTTACAGCATGCAATAGAATCATTTGATCCAAGTGAACGGAATTCAAACTTGTTTCCTGTAAATGCAAATGGAGATGTACGGTTACGATCTGTTGTATCCTTATTGAAATCAGGAAGTACAGTTACACCAATCTGCATTTTTTCTTTAGCATGTGTACCATAAGGTTTTCCAGATTCAAGACATTCAAGAATTGCTGTAAGTTCATCACCAAGGAAGATAGAAATAATTGCTGGTGGCGCTTCGTTTGCTCCAAGACGATGATCGTTTCCTGCTGAAGCAACTGAAATACGAAGTAAATCCTGATATTCATCTACAGCACGAATTACTGCTGCTAAAAATAATAAGAACTGAGCATTCTGATCTGGAGTTGCACCTGGATCAAGAAGGTTTTTACCTGTATTTGTAGAAATAGACCAGTTATTATGTTTACCAGATCCGTTTACACCTGCAAATGGTTTTTCATGTAACAAACATACCATATTGTGACGCTGAGCAACTTTTCTCATGAATTCCATAGTAAGCTGGTTGTGGTCACAGGCAATATTTGTTGTAGAGAAGATTGGAGCTAATTCATGCTGAGCTGGAGCAACTTCATTGTGTTCTGTCTTAGCAAGAATACCAAGCTTCCATAATTCTTTGTTTAAATCTTTCATGAAATCCTGAACACGTGGTTTAATCATACCAAAGTAGTGATCTTCAAGTTCCTGTCCTTTTGGAGCTTTTGCACCAAAAAGTGTACGGCCTGTATAAATTAAGTCAGGGCGTTTATCATAAACTGATTTATCAACTAAGAAGTATTCCTGTTCTGGACCTACTGTAGTTTTTACAGAAGTAACATTTTCATTTCCTTCAAATAATTTGAGAACACGTACTGCCTGTTTAGAAATTGCTTCCATAGAGCGAAGCAATGGAGTTTTCTTATCAAGAGCTTCACCTGTATACGAACAGAAAGCTGTTGGGATACAAAGAGTACCATCCTTAATGAATGCATAAGAAGTTGGATCCCATGCTGTATAACCACGAGCTTCGAATGTGGCACGGATACCACCACTTGGGAAAGAAGAAGCATCAGGTTCACCCTGTACAAGTTCTTTTCCTGAGAATTCCATAATGATTCCACCATCTTTAGTTGGCTGAATGAAGCTGTCGTGTTTTTCAGCTGTTACACCAGTTAATGGCTGGAACCAGTGTGTAAAGTGAGTTGCACCTTTTTCAATTGCCCAATCTTTCATTGCATTAGCAACAATACTTGCTACTGCAGGATCAAGCTTTTCTCCGCCTTCGATTGTCTTCATCAACTGTTTGTAAGTTTCTTTAGGCAAACGAGCTTTCATAGTTGTTTCGTTAAAAACGTTTTCACCGAAGATTTCTGTTACTTTATCCATTTGGAACTCCTATATTTTGTTTTTTTTCTCAAAGTAAAAAAAAAAAGAGGTCGTAGATAAAATTCCGAATAAAAAATCAGAATCTTTTCTACGACCTCTTTGTCGATAGAGTTGTTATACAACTTGCAAAAAAAATTGTCAATTGCCTGATAAAAAAATTTGATATTGGAGGAATTTGTAAGGGATTTTGTCCAAGGAACAGGAATTGCTGTCCTTACAATCATTCCGTTTACACCATTTAGAGTGCTTCTTGGATTTGCCACCCTTCCTGCAAGTTATTTTGCATAACTCGGAGCGTCGCAACAAGTTGCTCATACACCTGACGCGACATTTAAAGCCGTGCTTTTTTATTTGACGAAAGAATTAAAATATAATTATAATATAATTATGGAAATAAAATTTGAATGGGATTCTGAAAAAGCAGAAATAAATCTTAAGAAACATAATGTCTCTTTTGAAGAAGCGAAAACTGTTTTTTATGATCCAAATGCAAAATTAATTGCAGATCCGGACCATTCAGCAGAAGAGGATAGATTTATTATTTCAGCCCGAAAAGAAACAGTATGGAGAAAACTAAAATGAGAGAAGAGTACGATTTTTCGAATGCAGTAAAAAATCCTTATGTTGGAAAACTCAAACAGCAGATAACAATTCGTCTTGATGAACAGGTAATTGAATATTTTAAGAAAATGGCAGAAGAGACAGGAATGCCATATCAGAATATTATTAATTATTATCTTCTTGACTGTGTAAAAGAGAAGAAACATATGGAAGTTGCGTTTGCGAAGTAGAAGCACATAACATGGTTTTCAAAACCGATAAAAACTTTGTCACAAAAGTTGCTCTTCGTGGCTTTACGCCACCGCAACTTTTTCGCCAATTTTGCCTACGGCAAAACCGTTTTTACGGTTTAAAACGCTAGTTATGTGGACGCCCGCACAGGGGCGCTGTTTTTTTTGAGTGAAAACATGAATTATTTTGAGACTATAATAGAATTACAAGATATTCTCTTTCCGAAATTTTATACAGTACATGATTCTGAAAATAATGAATATATATTTTTGAAAACTGGAGATTCTACAATAAATTCATTGAATAAAGTATCTGTCAAAACGCAATTAGAAGCTTATGAAAATCATTTTCACATCTGTGGTAAAGTAAAGAAAAGTTTACAAAAGACAGCTTATGCTTCTGCAAAGTTGATTACAAATAATTTAATTGAACAACTGAAAATAAAATTTCCGAACAAACAATTCTACATATATTTAGATTGTAATTTTACAGATCATATTATAATAAGGTTTCATCAATTTTGGGAAAATGAAGAACCGTATTATGATATAAGAGATTTTCCTAACATGGAAGTTTATAAAATTGGAATAAAATAAGGAATATTTTTTCAGCAA
>JALEPQ010000094.1 GCA_022768685.1 Spirochaetia bacterium | reverse complement strand
CAAAGATTCAAATGTTCTTTTTAACGACGAAATTGATTCCATGATTTCCTACAAAAAATGGTTCTTCGGCCACTGGCACAGCGACTGGGGATATGAGAATTATTGGAACTCGAAATATGTTCCACTTTATCATCAGGGAATAATTTTATAACCTTGCTTTATTACGGTTTGATAGAACAATAGCTGTATTTTTTCAATTTCTGAGAAAGAATCGTTTCTCTTGTATTGTGATAGATTCTAATGTTCAATGTATATATAATTGTCTGGTAAAAACTCTAGATTTAGAAGAGCATTCGAGAAAAGTAATTAGCCTGAATTTCGAGTTTAGTTGAGAATTTACAAAAAAAGCTTAAATCTTTAAATGTTCCATCACTTTTTCTATAGCATTGCTGCTTATATGATTAACCACAATCTAGACTTTTATCAAAACTTCTTCAGATTACGGTTAATTTAGAAAACTCGAATTTCGGGCTATTTACTCTTATTGAGAATGCGAAATACTATCATCTAGATCCATATGAATATTTGAGATGCGTTTTTGACTAGGCTGCAAACTGTAAGACTAAAAAAGATTTTGAAAAATTACTTCCCTGGAACATCTCAATTTCAGCATTTCATGAAGAGGATACCTGGAAAAATGACGTGTAGGAGGTTAAAAATTGACGCTTACACACGCTACATATAGCATATAGGTAGACAGAATTTTAATTAGAACTAGTAGTATGTATACTATGATTTAGCATATAGATAAAATTGACACTAGATATGCAGAATTTCTTCTTTCGCGACAATTATCGCACTTTTATAGCAACTTGTTTAACCTTTAACACTCGCTTCTGTAAAAATGTCTTACTAAGAGAGAAACTTTTTTTATTCTTTGAACGCTCAACAAATGGTATATCACTACTATATAGTTTTACCACCTTGCTCAAATCTTTTTTATTCATAAGTATCTCCTATAGAACGAATTTATTTTAATCATTTTATTATTATCTGTCAATTATTATAATTTCTTCACAAGTTTTGGCATCTGATTTTCTTCAGAATTATCCCAAAAGCTCCATGTTTGTATATTAAACTTTGAAATTATATCCATAAAATTTCTTTCATTTGCTTTATTTTTTTCAAATATAATTTCAATTGGTACATAACGACCATTAAATTTTCCATTATTTATATACCTTAATAAGGCTCTTCGAGCCGAAATCTGAATAGGTGTAAACATATAATGTATTTCAATATCATAATTTAAATCTTTAAAATACTTAACCCATTTCTTTACATTTACATAATCGCTAATTGTACAATCATAAACCAAATTGAAACCTTTACTCTCTTTTAAAATCATATCCATTAAATCCGTACTCTCATGCTGTAATAATGGTGCATTAGTAGGTTTATAACCGGGAAAATATTCCTTAATTCTATCAGAATTTGCAACTATACAATTTGGAATAGTTGCGTTTAAATTTTTATTTTTTTTACTTGCATCATTATAAACAATTCCTTCAAAACATGTTTTTCCTGCACCAGGACGACCACACACAACAATGAACTTTGGAGTTTGATTTTCCATTGGCAATGCTTTTAACATTGTTTCAAAAGAGAGATATTTTTTAATAATAAATATATGTAATAAATGTCTTAGAAAACAATAATTTTTATTTTCTTTTGTAGAATACCTTTCCCACGTTTGTTTCCCTTTTAGATTTTTTCTTAATAATTTTTCTGTTTTAAATTTTAAATCCGGATATTGTATCATTTGCAAATAAATATCATCAATTGTGACTTGTGGTGTTCTTTCTTTAGCATATTCAGATGGATTAAAATCAAAATTCCATTTTTTCATAGTAGTAACTTTTTTCCCCTGTACTATTTTTTTTAATTCTTGAAAAGCACTTTTAGGGTTTTTATATAAAATTGTTTTCCCATAATATTTTTTAAAATCATTTATATTATTTATATCATCATCAATTAATATAGATTCAATATTTGCATATAAACTTTTTTGACTAGCTTTTCTAACAATAATTATATCTTCTTGTTTTATATTAGTATTTTTCAATATCCAATTCATTTTTCCTTTTACACCAGAATCAAAGCCAATACTAGATAAAATCTTTATATCAAATCCATATAACTTAGAAAGTTCAGAAACTTTAGAATACAAAAAGAATGATCCAGGAATCCATTCCATGGATTCCCAAAAAAAAGTTCCAAGTTTAATTATTTTTTTCCAATTAACTTTAGATTTCTTTGTGAAACAATCATAAACAGTCGCTTGTTTTACAAAATCTACAAGAACACCATCCATATCAAAATATACTATCATAAGTCACTTCAAAATAAGTAGATTTAAAAATAATTCGTAGCCATAAACTTAATCAAAGCTTAGCTCAATTTCCGTCAAATATTTAAATAATTACAAGTTCATAACTATCTTTTGCAGCTGTATAAACCTAAATAATAAGTAGTAACATAAACTGTTTTTAATTTTTTAATTTATTTTCTGCGCCTATTCTATTTTAATTCACTCTTTAAAACCAGAATTTAATTTTATATATATTTAATAGATTTTCAACGAAAACTGCCTGATTTAACTCCATTTTAACCCTTACCCATACAAATCACAATTTGTGGTGAATTAAATAAAGTCTGATTCAGGATGAATTACTATTTCTGTAATCACATTATTCTCATATCTGATTTTAACAATATCATTAACAAAAGGAGACTCTTTTTTCGAAAAATAATATTCAATGACCCCATCCTTTTCTTCACGATAAATATCTTCCAAATGTTTCCTTACATCGTTTATATTGGAACCAATTGAAAATTCAAATTCATTGTATTTTAAATAAATACTATTATCGTGGATAAATACTCTCTCAAGTTTATTTGATTCCTTTTCTACTATAATTTTGTTTTTTAATTCATGTTCCAAATCATTTTCTGAATCACAAATTTTAAAACCCAATATATCACCCAGAAAATAATCACCATTTATTCCAATCGAAATAGCACTTTCTGCAAAACATAAAACTGGAAAAATTAAAAATAATATTACTATGATTTTTCTCATTTTATTCTCCTGAATACAATAATCTTGCTGGATCATCAAATTTTTGCACTCTTGAAAACTTGCCATCGCCATTTCCATCAAAACCAAGATGAAGATGGGGACCTGTAGATTTTCCAGTACTTCCTACTGTACCTATCATTTGTCCAGCTTTAACCTGTTCTCCTTTTTTTACGTCAACTAAATTTTGATGTCCATACAAACTATGAGTTCCATTCTTATTTTTTATTACAGTATACTTACCATATCCAGAACCGTCCGTTCCTGCAGAATCTGTATACACAACGGTTCCATCCATCACCGAATTAACTCTTGTTCCTTCTTTTGCTACAAAATCCATACCGTTATGTCCATCTATTGTTGCTCCTTGGGGAGTATCTATAGAAGGTCTAGGTCCCCAGTCACCTGAAGGAACCATATCCGAATAATTATTTCCTACAGCAGTGGCAACTTCATTTCGTACTTCGGCTAATGGTAATTTAGGACCATTTACGGGGTCAGAAGAGTTTTTTTTTGGATTAAAGGCACCATCATATATCCCATTACAATATGGAGTCCTTCCATCCGGGTCTGTATACTTGATTGAATTATTCCCTGCATAATGATATAAATTAAAATTGATGTGACTATCAAGTTACTAAATTACAATTTTACTTCTTCACTATCTAGGTAACATGTATCAGAACCAATATCTATTTTGTTATTCCAAACAATATTGCTGTCAACATCAGGATCTTTATCCCAGCAAAGCGAATAATCTGAATCTATATAGCAATTTTGAAAAATATTTTTATCATGTAATGGATAATAAACAGTTCCTTTTTGAATTAATCTGCTTATATCAAGAATTCTTTTTTCACTGTTATCAAATATTATTAATATTTTATATTGTTCCTGTGGTACAACTTTTACAGGTTTTCTTCTTCCATTTGAAAAATATGCTGCTGCTTTCGAGTCAAATCCCTTAGAAATATAATAATCATAACTCTGCCCCATAATTTCTCCCATAAAAGGTCAAGAAGATTGTTTCAACAATCGATTGACTTTTTACGCTGTTCCGTAATGTAATGAGGAACAGCAGTTCAGTGTAAGATAAAGCTGCGCTATTTTAGTGGTTTTTCTTACAACTCCTTATTGTAGTGGATCTATACTAAACAAATCCATGTGTTTTACTGCCAACTCCCAATTTTCCATTAATTCAGTCTGATGAAAAGCTGCCCATCCAAGAACCATTTTTTGCTGTTTTGAAGGAATTTCACCTTCTATGACTTCTAAATCTTCTATTGAAACAAGTATCTCATTACCAGCATAACTTGCATGAAAATGAGGTGGCATATGATCATTCTAATTAATATAAATCTTAATACCTCTAAACATACTAATTGTTGGCATATTATTACAACCTCCACTTTTGGACTTATTTTAACATAAATGAAAAACATTCTCTATTAAAAAATTTTTTTACCCATACAAATCACAATTTAGGTTTGTAATTTTTTTAAATCACCTCTAAGATCTCATATAAAGTAAAGAAAATTATAAATATAATAAAACTTATAAAACTAAAAAATTTAAATTTTGAATAAAATATTTTTCTGTAAAAATCCTTAAATGAAATTTTTCCTTTTATGAATTCAATAAAGTCTACAAGAAATGAGGTAGATAAAAATGCTAATAAGAGTGTTATATAATCTTTCCAATTATTAAAATGCTTATTCATAGAGTTTCCCTGCTTAATTATTTATCAAACAATTGTTCAAATGATTCAAATTTTGAGTCTCCCAAGAAACCATTAGTAGAATTTCTAATTTTTCTACCCCATTCAGATTTTGAAATACCTTTCTCATTCATTTGTGATTCATTTTTCTGATAATACAAAGCACCTTCTGCTAAATATTTTCCTAGATTTATAGCATCATGATCAGATAAACATCCTTTAAATAACTCTGTCGCTTGATTGTTCATAAAATCATTTATAATTCCATCATTCTTAAAATCAAGAACAACATCTTTTAGTCCCCATATAGAAACAAATTTACTTATTAAACTAAAATGTTCTGATTGTTTTGCTACTGAAGATAAAGAAATAACATCTAATTCATTAGAAATACTTATCAAAGGAGGACAATCACTATTATATAAAATTATATTTTTTGTTGTAGGATCAATATTACTTAAGGGCTTTTCTAGCCGTAAAACACTACTTCCCAAAGGAACAAAATTGGATAGCATTTTAGTTGCATAATGAAAATTGCTGATTCCATTTCGAAATGAACTAAGCGCATAATTTCCAGTTTCTTTGTTTTTAGTAATTACATAAGCTCCATCCGGATCCACATACCTAACCGGATTATTTCCCCCGTAATGATACAAATTAAAATTGATGTGGTTAAATGCTCCACCCATATCAGGAAGATTTCCAGCATCTTTTGTATTTGCCTTTCCAGCTCCTGAAATATTTTCTCCCAAAGCAGGATCTGTGCTTATCCACAAACTGTACTTAGAATCCAGATATCTTGCACCATAAAAGAAATATTACACTAAACTATAACCTTAAACTGCAACCAAATAAAGCATCTGGTTACAGTTCTTTATGACACGTACTAAATTATTTTTTTGAATTTTTATTATTTTTCAGATTATACAAATAGCGTTTAATTTTCTGACTGGCTGTTTTCTGAAATTCTTTTACCTCTTCAATACGACTGATTCGGCTACTTTTATTAACTTTACTATTAATAAAATACTGAATTTCACTGATTACAGTCTGATGATGATATGCTATATCTCTTACAATATCTTCGTGTAATTTTGAAATATAGTCCTTTAATTTTTCTTCATCAACCTGAACTAAAGCAACAAGTCCATTATCATCTTCTACAACTAAAGATTCTGAAACTAAAGGATGCTGATTTAAAACAAATTCAATATCCTCTGGGTAAATATTTTCTCCACTAGGTCCAAGAATCATATTCTTGCTGCGGCCTTTTAAACTTAAACGGATTCGTCCATGTTTCTTTTCTAGAATACCAAGATCCCCTGTCTTAAAATATCCACTTCCAACAGAATCTTCTTCAGTAGTAAAATTAGCTTCTGTAAGTTCAGGATCTTTATAATATCCTTTCATTACATTTGGACCTTTAGCAACAACTTCTCCAATACCAGTTTTAGGATCTGGATTGTTAATCTTTAAATCAACTCCTTCCAGCGGAATTCCAATTGTTCCCGGCAATGTAATAGAAGGTCCACTTCCAGCAAGTAAAGGCGCAGTTTCTGTAAGACCGTAGCCAATCGCATAAGGAAACTTCGCTTCTTTCATAAACTGTTCAACTTTAGGATCAACTTTTGAGCCACCAATTCCAAAGAATACAATTTTTCCACCAAATGTTTTCTTAAGTTGTTTTCCTGCAGCATTATTTAAAAGTTTTCTGAATAACGGAATTTTGTATAAGAATTTTGTAACAGCTTTTTTTTCAAAAGTTGGCAGAACTTTATTCTTATAGATTTTTTCCATAATTAATGGAACAGAACATACAATGGTAGGTTTTACTCTCATAAATGCAGGAAGCAGGACACTGATTACTGGAGGTTTACCTAAATAATAAACACATGCACCGTTTAATATCTGCATTGTAAAACCGATTGTAAATTCGTAAACATGACTTAATGGTAAAAATGACAAAGTTCTGTCCATTTTGTTAACACGATGCAAAGTTTGACCTTGAACTGCACACCATATAAGGTTTTTATGTGTTAATTCAACACCTTTGGATCTTCCTGTGGTTCCTGAAGTATAAATAATACTAGCTGTATCTTCTTCCTCAATTTCTATAACAGGTAATTCCACAGAATCACATTCGTCAATTTTTTGAACTTGTTCATCTTTGCTTTTTAAGATTGAAAAATTTTCAAGTTTTATAACATATGGAGGAAGTTCATTTTCTATATTTTTTAATTTTGCATAGAGTTTTTCTTCCACAATCATAGCATCAACGCCACAATGTTTTAGAATGGAAAGAACTTCTGTTTCGCTAAAATCTGGCAGAAGTGGTACTGCAATAGCTCCAATATTTACTATTCCAAAATAAGCTTCACCCCATTCCGGACGGCCTGTACCATAAAGAGCTACTTTACTACCCTTTTTTATTCCCATAGCTGTCAGAAATTTATTGATTCTTATACTTTTCTGAGCTACCTGCGCATAAGTTACAGGAGTTTCATTTACTAATGATAATGCTGGTCTTTCCCCGAATTTTTTTACAGAATTTTCAAGTAAAGCCTTAAAAGTAAACTTTCCTAAATCTCGTATAGTTTCCATAACAACAACACCCTCTCAATTTATTACACTTTATTATTTTAAAGTTAATCATACAATAATGTAATGTGTAATGATTTGTATCCAGAAGGACTTCCATTTTATTATACAAAAAAGGAACCTGTTCAAAAAGCCTTATTAATGATTAAAAAACAGGCAGAGGATTGCTAAATCCAACTCTCAAATTTTTAATGACGTTTTTAAAGCTGATACTAAAAGTAAAAAAAAAGGGAATAACAAGTTTTTCCTGTCATTCCCATTCCTTAGTTTAAGCTATCAAATTAGTAATTTTCTGCATTAATCTGGAAGAAACTCTGTGGATGAGCACACACTGGACACACAGCAGGAGCATCTTTTCCAACACAAATATGACCGCAGTTGCGGCACTGCCAGATAGCATCTCCATCTTTTGAAAATACAACTTTGTCTTCTACATTTTTTAGAAGTTTTCTGTATCTTTCTTCGTGATGCTTTTCAATAGCAGCTACACCTTCAAACATTTTTGCAATTGATTCAAAACCCTCTTCGCGGGCTGTCTTTGCAAATTCTGAATACATATCTGTCCATTCATAATTTTCACCGTCAGCAGCAGCCTTCAAGTTAGCTGGAGTATCACCAATTCCACCTAAAAGCTTATACCACATTTTTGCATGCTCTTTTTCATTTTCAGCAGTTTCAAGGAAGATTGCTGCAATCTGTTCATAACCTTCTTTTTTTGCAACACTTGCAAAATAAGTGTATTTGTTACGAGCCTGAGATTCACCAGCAAATGCTGTCTGAAGATTTTGTTCTGTTTTTGTTCCTTTCAAATCCATAATATCAACTCCTATTAAACATATTTGCCTTTTTTATAAGGACTTTTTCCAATATTTAATTATATCTGCTAGAATTTTTTATGTAAATGCTGACAAGTTCCGTATACAATTTATAACTCTTTTTTATTTATAGAATCAAATCTGCTTCAGATATAATAAAAATTTCAGGGCAAACGCATTATAAATGCTTTTCCGTAATGTTGGCGCGAAGGAGCGGGGCGTGGTTCAAAAACACTCTTTTTGTGGCTGCTGCGAAGCGGCAGTTCAATAGTTTCTATACCACAAAAAGCGTGTAGCGCATTA
>JALEPQ010000032.1 GCA_022768685.1 Spirochaetia bacterium | reverse complement strand
ATAATGCGCTACACGCTTTTTGTGGTATAGAAACTATTGAACTGCCGCTTCGCAGCAGCCACAAAAAGAGTGTTTTTGAACCACGCCCCGCTCCTTCGCACCAACATTACGGAAAAGCATTTATAATGCGTTTGCCCTGACTTATCTCTGTCCCTTTTGTCCTTACGTAATTAAAAATTCCACTTATCTCTGTCCCCTTTGTCCTTAATTCCTAATTCACCCATAATCAGAATAAACTACTATTTTATGTAACTTTACTTCTAGCAATATATACTCAAACTACTATATGATGATTATTAATGGGAGATAAAAACGTGATTGAAATTACAAATCTTTCAAAAGAATTTAAGAGACCTATTCGTGGCGAAGGTGTTAAAGGAATGTTTAAAACCCTTTTTTCACATCAATACGAAACTAAATTAGCTGTAAACAATATCAATCTTAAAATAAATGAAGGCGAAATCGTCGGTTACATTGGTTCCAACGGAGCTGGAAAATCAACAACTATTAAAATGATGTGTGGAATTTTAACACCAAGCTCAGGTAAAGTTTTAATAGATGGTGATGAACCCTATAAAAAACGTAAAATTGTAGCTCAAAAAATTGGCGTTGTATTTGGTCAGAAAACTCAACTATGGTGGGATATTCCATTAATTGAAAGCTTTAAAATCTTAAAGGAAGTCTACAGAGTTTCAGATGATGATTACAAAGAACGTATAAAATTTTTAACTAAAACTTTGGGACTGGAAGATTTCCTTACTCAGCCTGTAAGAACACTTTCTTTAGGGCAGCGCATGAGAGCGGACCTTGCTGCAGCATGGCTTCACAATCCTAAAATTCTATTTTTAGACGAACCTACAATCGGACTTGATGTCCTTGTAAAAGAAAAAATCCGTAAAGCAATTAAAACAATGAATGAAAAATTTCATACAACAGTAATTCTTACAACTCACGACATGCAGGACATAGAAGATTTGTGTTCCAGAATTGTAATGATAGAAAAAGGTACAATTATTTATGACGGCACTTTAGAAAACGTAAAGTATCGCTTTGGAGATATGCGTACAATTACAGTTTCATTAAAAGAAGAAGCTGATTTAAATACTCTAAATACCTTTGAAAATAAAATTTCCTATGAAAAATCCGAAAGTGATTTAATTTTGAAATTTAATGCCCAGGAATTAAAAATTGAATCTGTCATAAATTATGCTTTTAAGGAGTTAGGAGCTTCAGATATTAAAATCCATCAGATTGATATTGAAGATGTTGTAAAACAACTTTTACTTGAAGGTGAAAATGCTTAAATTATTCAGAAAACTAAAAAAATACATTCCATTTTTCAAAGCAGGAAGTATTAATGCAATGGCATATAAATTTAATACATTTTCCTGGTTTATTATTTCACTTATTCAGTTTTTTGCTGTTATTTTTTTGTGGATTGCAATTTACAAGAATTCAGAAAATGGAATTAACAGCGTTATAAACGGATTCACTTTTAAAGAAATCATAGTTTATATGCTTTTTACACAAATATTTAATTTCTCTACTTTTGACAGTCAGACAGTAGAAACAATTGATGATGAAATCCACGATGGAACAATTGCACTTTCCTTTATTAAGCCAATATCTTACAGATTAAGACTTTTAGCAACTCATTACGGAATAAATGCCTTTACCATTGTAGTATTAGGTTTACCTTGTCTTGTTATTGCCTATGTGGTTTTCTTTGTAATCGGTTACATTCCTCACTACAATGCATTTCAACTAATTCATCACATTTTTTTCTTTATACTCAGTCAGATTCTTGCCTGTACAATCTTTGACACAGTAAATTACATCTGCGGAATTTTATGTTTTTATACAACTGCTGGATGGGGATTAAACCAGACAAAAGAAGTTGTTGTAAGTTTTCTTTCCGGCTCTATGCTTCCATTAGCATTCTTTCCAGGTGCATTTGGAAAAGTAATAAAAGCTTTACCCTTTGCAGGTCTTACCCAAGATCCTGTTATGATTCTTTTAGGAAAGTTTAGTTTACAGCAGGAATTTTTACTTGTTGTAAAAAATATTTTCTGGCTCGTAATTCTGGAACTTATTGGCAGAATACTTTTTAATCACGCCAGCAAAAAACTTACAGTTCAAGGAGGCTGATTTTATGAATTATTATATAAAAACTTATTCAACCTTTTTTAAGAAATCTCTAATTGCAAAAATGGAATACCGCAAGGATTTATTTATTGGTATTTTAGGCTTCTTTCTGGAAAATTTAGCCTCTGTACTTTCCATTTACTTTATTATTCGTAATATTCCAAGCTTACAAGGCTGGACTATGTACGAATTAGGTCTTTTATACGGCTTTACCATGCTTCCAATTGGAGTTGATCATTTTTTTACAGATGAATTGTGGCGCGTAGCTTATTTTAGAGTAAAACAAGGGGATGTAGACCGCTATTTTTTGCGTCCAGCTCCAGTTTTATTCCAGATAATTGCAGATAAAGTTCAGTTAGAAGCATTAGGAGAATTAATTTTAGGAATTATAATGTTCTGTGTTTGTGCAGCAAACTGTAAAATAAATTGGAGCTTTCAATTTGTTTTATTGCTGTTTATTGCGGTAATATTTGGAACTCTAATAATAACTTCAATTAAGATTTTTACAACAGCCTTTGCATTTGTTATAAAACGCTCAGGAATGATAACTCAGGTTTTCTATAATTTTAAAGATTATGCAAAATATCCTGTAACAATCTACCCTAGTTTTATCCGTGCAATTATGCTTTTTATTGCACCCTTTGGCTTAATTACTTCTATGCCAATTCAGGCAATTTTATTTGGAACTTACAATATACCTTTACTAATGTTAAAAATTATTTTAATGACTGCATTATTTTTAATTATTTCCATTGCAACCTGGAATATCTGTATAAAACATTACGAATCAAGCGGAAGCTGATTTTTTAAAATCGGATTATAATGCAGATGTGTAATTGCTCCGGCAAGGGCATCTGCAGCATGATCAGGTTTTGGAACTGTCTGAAGTCCCAACAAAATTTTTACATATTTTTCAACTAAATCTTTATCAGCTTCAACAGAACCGGTAACAGCTTGTTTTATCTGTACAGGTCTATATTCATTTAAACTTATGCAATGTTGTGCAAGACATAAGGTAACAACACCCTTTGCTTCACTTACAGTCATTGCCGAAGAAGCATTTTTTGCAAAATACAAAGATTCCATTGCAGCTTCTGTGGGATTAAATTCATTTATAACAGCACATAAACGATTATAAATAGTCAGAAGTCTTTCACCATGTGGAGCATGAGCTTTTGTTTCAATAACTCCATAACAAACCATTCTGTATTTGCCATTTAAATAATCAACAATTCCAAAACCGGTATTAGCAAGTCCTGGATCAATTCCTAAAACACGGCGAACTTTACTTTGAGAACTCCCTGATCCACTAACAGAACCAGGTAAAGATGTAAACTGGTTATTCAAATTCTGCATATATACAAAAAAAGCCCGATTTCAAAAATGAAATCAGGCTCCTATTAAATTAATTTTAAATTCCTAATTCCGAATTCTCAATTAATCTTACTCTTCTGGTTCGAAGTCATCTGGATATTCAGCTGTGTGGTAAACATTCTGAACATCATCATTATCTTCAAGACGATCAATCATTTTCTGTACTTTTGCAGCTGTTTCTTTATCAACTGGAGTATAAGCATCTGGAACCATTCCTACATCAGCAGAAAGTGTTTCATATCCTTTTTCCTGTAAAGCTTCAGCAACAGCAGTAAATGCATCTGGAGTTGTTGTGATTGTGATGATTCCATCTTCATTAACAATATCATCAGCACCAGCTTCCAAAGCAACTTCCATTACTTCATCTTCGTTTACTTTTTCAGCATCAAGTTCAATTGTACCTTTTCTCTGGAACATACGAGAAACTGAACCAGAAGTACCAAGGTTTCCACCAGATTTTGTGAAGATATTCTTAACGTCAGCAGCAGCACGGTTCTTGTTATCAGAAAGAACTTCAACCATTACTGCAACTCCACCTGGAGCATATCCTTCGTACAAATATTCTTCGTAAGCTGCTCCACCGTCTTCACCTGTACCTTTTTTGATAGCACGTTCAATGTTATCTTTTGGCATGTTAGCAGCACGAGCCTTAATGATTACTGTACGGAGACGAGGGTTAGAGTTAGGATCTCCACCACCCATACGAGCTGCGCTAGAAATTTCCTTAATAAATTTTGTAAAAATCTTACCACGTTTTGCATCGGCTAAACCCTTTGCATGTTTAATGGTTGCCCATTTACTATGTCCTGACATTAGGAACTCCTTATAATTAAAATACTAAGTTAATTTATCTATTTAATCTATCACATTTCCCAAGTTGTTGCAATATAATCAGGGCAAACGCATTATAAATGCTTTTTCGTAATGTTGGTGCGAAGGAGCGGGGCGTGGTTCAAAAACACTCTTTTTGTGGCTGCTGCGAAGCGGCAGTTCAATAGTTTCTATACCACAAAAAGCGTGTAGCGCATTATTGCGCGGTTTTGAATCACGCAACCGTGACTGGGAGCTAAAAAATCGGATTTTTGTTTATAATGCGTTTGCCCTGATCTATTTTATCACCTTTATTCACTATTTCATTTTTTTTCGTTAATATCATGGCAGAGGAAAAAAAATGAATTCAAAATCTCAAATCAAAGGCGTACTCCTTTTATTGTTAACATCATTAATCTGGGGGATTTCGTTTGTTTCTCAAAGTGTGGGAATGGAATCTGTAGATGCTTTCACCTTTATGGGAATACGAACATTAATGGGTGCTACTGTTTTACTTCCTTTTATAATTGTTAGAGATAACATTACAAAAAAAAATATGACTAAGGAAGAATTGACAGAAAGAAAAGCAAATGATAAAAAAACAATAAAATATGGAATTATTATTGGTATTTTTTTGTGTATTGCTACTAATTTACAGCAGTTTGCATTTTATTATTCTACTGCCGGAAAGATTGCTTTTATTACAGCAATGTACATGTTTTTTGTACCTCTTGTAGGTTTATTTTTTAAGAAAAAAGTTCCTTTATCAACCTGGCTTTGTATTGCAGCTGGAGTATGGGGACTGTTTCTTTTATGTGTAAATCCTTCTGAATTCGGAAAGTTTAACAAAGGAGATATTCTGGCCTTAATTTGTGCTTTATTTTTCTGTTTCCAGATTCTTCTTATAGAACGTTTTGCTCCTTCTTGTGATGGTGTAAAACTTTCCTGTGTACAGTTCTATACATCGGGGATTATAACTGCTATATTAATGATTATTTTTGAAAAACCTGAATGGAAAGCTATAAAGAGTGCTGCTATTCCTCTTTTATATTCCGGTATTATGAGTTGTGGAATTGCCTATACACTTCAGGTTGTAGGGCAGAAATATTGTGAAGCAACAATTGCTTCTCTTGCCATGTGTATGGAATCTGTTTTTGCAGTTCTTGCTTCTGCTATACTTTTACATGAAAAACTTTCCGGAAGAGAAATAACTGGTTGTGCAATCATGTTTGCTGCAATAGTAACTACACAACTTGTTGATATTTATAAAAGCAGAAAGCAAAATAAGTTATGATTTATGAATGGGTAGTTTAGCCTGATTCATGTGAATTTTAAACAGTCTGAGCAGCTTTCAGACTGTTTTTTTTATGAAAAATAAAATAGCAAAAAAAAAGACTTTCAAGAAAAACCTGAAAGTCTTAAGCGCGAGTGACGGGGCTCGAACCCGTGATCTCCGGCGTGACAGGCCAGCGCGATAACCAGCTTCGCTACACCCGCTTGATGTTCACTATATTACAAAATTGACTGATTTTGGTCAATAGGAAATTACTGATTTCTTTAAAATTTATTCAATTTTAAACATTCCAACTTCATCTTCCATATTTTCCATATTGTTTTTGTTTTTCTGAGTAATTGTATTTACGGAAGAAACAATATCTGTCAATTTTTCTGCATTTATAGACATATCAATCATAGAATCGTTCAGGTTGTTTGTAACTTTAGCAAGAATTGTCATTTCTTTACCAATCTGTTGTCCGCCCTGCATTAATTCTTCTGCTCCATCTTTTACAATATTAGAGGAGTCTTTAATTTCAGACATTGCTTTAAGAACTTGTGTACTTCCCTGAGTCTGTTCTTCCATAGCATTGTGGATAATAGTTTCTTTTTCTTTAACTTTTGATGTAAGTTCAAAAATTAATTCAAATTGACTTTGCACAGACTGAGTATTTACAACTACAGTGTTAATAGCTTCCTGTAATTCTGAAAGCTGGGTAGCAATGACTTTACCTTGTGAGTTAGACTGTTCAGCCAGTTTTCTTATTTCATCAGCTACTACAGAGAATCCTTTTCCTGCTTCTCCTGCATGAGCTGCTTCTATAGCTGCGTTCATGGCAAGAAGGTTAGTCTGACTGGCAATTGTCTGAACAATTTTACTTGCTTCCATTAAACTTCTGGAACGTTCCAAAATTAATAATGAAAATTCTGCAGATTCGTTTACCTTTTTTCTGCCGTTTTCAGATTCAAGTCCCAGATTGTTTACGGCCTCTGCATTTTGAACAAGAATATTTGTAACTGATCTGATATTTGAAACCATTTGCTCTACAGCTGCTGAAGAAGAACTGATGCTGTTATTCTGTGCATCAACACTTTCATTAAGGAGTTTTATTCTTTCAAGCATACTGTTTATAGTGGAATTTGTTTCTTCAACTCCGGCTGACTGTGAAATTACCTTTTCTTTTACATCTGAAATTTTTGTCTGAATTTCCTGTATAGAATTTGAAGCAGTATCCATACTTTGGGTAAGTTCATCGGAAGTTGTTACAGTGTCTTTTACAGAGTTGTTGATATTTTTTAAGAGATGTTTTGTAGCATCAAAGAACACATTTAAATCATTTGTCAAATCACCAAATTCATCTCGGGTAGTTAATTCCAAATGTGTTTTAGAATAATCACCTTTTGCTAGATGATTTGCAAAGTTTGAAATATATTTCAGGCTCTTTGAAGCAGCTTTCATTTGGGAATAACTGTTAATTGCAGTAAATGCAAGTCCCACTATGAAAGGTAAAAACATATAATTTAGAAAAATTGACTGAACAGACATATTCTCTGCAGCTGGTGAAAAATATGCACTGAACATAGTTGCAATAGTTCCCATAGAGCTTAAAAAAGTAATCATTACGTTTCTGAATACCAGTGATAGAGGATAATATTTTTTTTCAAAAGTAATATGAGTAGTTTCTTTTTCTAATCTGGACAGGAAAATATTGTAGAAAAATAATGAAAATACAAATGAAGATCCTGTAATTGCAAGATAAATAGCAATCTCATTTACTTTTTTGCCTGTCATTTTTAATGCAATAGAAACAACTGTAGGAATAATTATACTGTTAATCAGGCTTCCTATAATTGTAAAAAGTTCATAATGAGCAATAGCTTTGTTTACTTTTGCTATTGACTCTGTTGAGCCGTCATAAGAATTAATTGTTTTCTGAAATCTGTAATTCATAAACGGAACAAAAAAAAGCACAGCTAGAAGTGGAATGAATCCTGTAGGATGAAGTGCTGCATTAATTGTTTCCTGAAATGTAAATAATTTTAAAACACAAGTCCAAATCCAGCCTACTGCGATTGGTAAAATAAAAACCAGAATGTATAAAAAGCTAAGAAATGCACTTAGTTTTCTTTTGTTCTCTTTTTGATCCATGATGATACCTCATAAAATCTAAACAATAAGGTTTATTTTATAGAAAAAAAAAACTAATTTCTATCACATCTTTTTACTTAAAATTATTTCCGAATAGAAAATTTATACATATTATATATATTATCGTACATAATTTTTAATTGTGATACAATTATATCAGTTTTCGAGGATATATAACATGAAATTCATACATCTTGCAGATCTTCACTTAGGTAAAAAATTGAAGGAATATGATCTTCTTGAGGATCAGGACTTTATTTTAAAAAAAATTATTAATATTGTTGATGAAGAAAAAATACAGGCTGTGCTTATTTCTGGAGATATATATGATAAATCTATTCCTCCTGTTGGTGCAATTACCTTGTTTGAGTCTTTTTTAACAAGACTTGCAGAGCGTAAAATTCAGGTTTTTATTATCAGCGGAAATCATGACAGTGCAGAAAGAATGACTTTTGGTTCCCAGCTTATGGATTTGAGCGGAATTCATTTTGCAAAAGCTTTCGGAAAAGATTATTCCTGTATTAAATTGAATGATGAATTTGGTGATTTATATTTTTATATGCTTCCATTTATAAAACCTGCTTTTGTTAAGGCTGTTTACCCTGAAGAGGAGGAAAATATAAAATTATATACAGATGCCTGTAGAGTTGCACTTTCCAAAATGAATGTAGATTATGCACAAAGAAATGTTCTGCTTGCTCATCAGTTTGTAACAGGAAGCCAGCGTTGTGAATCTGAAGAAGTTAGTGTTGGTGGAATTGATAATGTGGATGTAGAAATTTTTGAAAATTTTGATTATGTGGCCCTGGGGCATATACATGGTCCTCAAAAAATAAAAAAAGAATCAATCAGATATTCAGGAACTCCTTTAAAATATTCTTTTAGTGAAAGTAAACACAAAAAATCTGTTCCTGTAATAGAAATAAAAGAAAAAGAAAATCTCTCAGTTAAACTAATTCCATTGGAACCTAAAAGAGATTTGATTGAATTAAAAGGAACTTATAATCAGTTAATGTCCAGAGAATTTTATAAAGATTTAAATACTGATGATTTTTTTCATATTACATTAACTGATGAAGAGGATATTCTGAATGGATTTTCCAGATTGAATACTATTTACAGGCATCTCCTTACGCTGGATTATGAGAATACAAGGACAAAAACAAAAAATCACCAGATAGAAGATTATGATGTTGCAAAAGTTGATCCTCTTGTTCTGTTCAATGATTTTTACAAGATGCAGAATAATACAGACTTAAGTTCTGAACAGTCAGATTATCTTCGTGGACTTATTGAAAATATTTGGGAGGAAACAAAATAATGAGACCTCTGAAATTAAAAATAAGCGGTTTTGGAACTTATTGCAAAACTACAGAAATAAATCTTGAAGAATTAGGTAAGAATGGACTTTATCTCATTACAGGTGATACTGGATCTGGTAAAACTACCATTTTTGATGCAATTACTTTTGCCTTGTATGGAGAGGCCAGTGGTCAGAATAGAGATTCCTCAATGTTGCGTTCGACTTATGCAAATCCAGAAGATGAAACTTATGTTGAATTAAGATTTGAACATAATGGAAAAATTTACAATATTAGAAGAAATCCTGCGTATACAAGAAAAGCAAAAAAGGGGGATTCTCTTGTAACCCAGTCTGCAGATGCGGAACTGATTATGCCAGATTCTACTGTTATAACTAAGTCAAAAAGTGTAAATGAAGAAATTGCAGCTCTTCTTGGTATAGATAAAGACCAGTTCTGTCAGATAGCCATGATATCTCAGGGAGAGTTCCAAAAGCTGTTAAGTGAAGGTACTGAAAAAAGACAGAAGATTTTCAGAAAACTTTTTAAGACCCAGAAATATGAAATGCTTCAGGAAAAGCTGAAAGAAGAAGACAGATTTTACACCAATCAGGTGAATGAACGAATAGGATTAGTAAATGCTGCCTTTAAAACAGTGGTATGTGATGAAGATAATGTCCTATCTATTGAATTAAAAAAGGTAAAAGAAACAGAAATGCCTGTTCTGGAAAAAATAGAAATTGTAAATAAGATTATACAAGCTGATAAAGCAGATGGGGAAAAAAACGAAGATTCTCTCAAAAAAAATCAGAAAAAATTGGATGAGTTGAATTCTTTTTTAACTAAGCTGGAAGAGGTTAATAAAGCAAAGGAATTAGAAAAAGAATGCCATCAGAAACTTATTTTAATGCAGGAAACTCAGCTGAAAATTGAAGAAAATCTTAAAAAGGCTTTACTGAAAGTTGCGGAATGTGAACCCAAAGAAAAAGAGCTTACCAGAATGGCAGATGAACTTTCTGATTATGATGAACTTGAATTAATTTCAGAAAACTTAAAAAATGTACGTGAAATTTTGGATCAAAATGAAGCTAATAGAAATTCTCTTGAAAAAAATATATTTGAGTATCAAAATTCTGTTGAACTTGCAGAAAGGGAATTTGATTCATACAAAGATATAGACGCAAAGAAAATCCAGCTGAATAATGAAATAGAAAAGAATTCTAAACTCTTATCAGAACTAAATAGTTTTGAAAATAAAATTAAAAGCCTGAAATTATCTGAAAATAAACTTGTAAGTGCCCAGAATGAATTTCAGACAGCATTTGAGTCTGCAAAAATAATAAAAGAAGAATACGAACAAAAAAACAAACTTTATTTATTTGAGCAGGCTGGTATTCTTGCAGAGAATTTGCAGGAAAATGAACCTTGCCCTGTGTGCGGAGCTTTGCACCATCCTGAACTGGCAAAAAAATCAGAAAATGCTCCCACTCAAGAGGAACTGGAGCTTCTTGAAAGAAAAGTTTCAGATGCTGAATCTGATGTATTAAAAAAACAATCAAAAGCGGCAGAACTGAATGTTGAGGTAAAAACTGCGGCAGAAAGTGCAAAAAAATATTCTGCCGAATTATTAGAAGAAATTATATTATTCGAAACAGCAATTGAACCTGATATAGAAAATGCATCAGAAAAAATAACACAAAAAAAGACTGAAATTAACTTAAAGTTGAAAGAAAATGAAGCTAAGCTTCAGGCAGAGATAAAAAGAGAAAAGAGAAAAAATGAACTTGAAATAAGTATTCCTGAAACCAAAGAAAAAATCGAAAAAGCTCGTAAGAATTTGCAGAATGCAGAAATTCTTATTGCACAAAAGACTGCTGAAATAAAAGTAATCATTGAAAATTATGAAAAAATAAAAGGTGAATTACGTTTTGAGAGTAAAGATGAGGCAGAAAATGCTGTAAAAAAACTGTCTTTAGAAATTGATACTGTAAAAAAGAATAAGGACATTGCGCAGAAAGCATTTGATGATAATAAAACTGAAATTGCAGCATTGAAAGCTAAAATTGAAACGCTTGAAAATCAGATTAATTCTGTGGAACAGTTTGATTTTGAAATCCTGCAGAAGGAAAAAAATGATCTTCTGGAACAAAGAAATAAATTGTTATATGTTGAAAAACTGATTTCAGCAAGAATAATTACAAATGAAAATGCATTAAAGCAGGTAAGTGAACATTCAGATTTCTTAGGTGAACTTCAAAAAAAACAGGCTTATGTTTCAGCCTTATCAAGAACTGCAAATGGAAAAATTGGCGGTGATAAAACTAAAATAATGCTTGAAACATATATTCAAACAACTTATTTTGACAGAATTTTAAATTATGCTAATGCAAGATTTCTTGTAATGTCAGATGGTCAGTATGAACTTGTCCGTGATAAAAGCATAGAAAAGCAGAGTCAGAGTGGTCTTGAACTGAATGTTCTTGATCATTATAACTCTTCTATACGAAGTGTAAAATCACTTTCAGGAGGAGAATCTTTTGAAGCTTCCCTTTCACTGGCTCTGGGACTTTCAGATGAAATAAGTCATTCTTCAGGTGGAATACAGATTGATACAATGTTTGTTGATGAAGGTTTTGGCTCTCTTGATTCAGAAACTCTTCAAAAAGCATTTAAGGCACTTTCTGGTATTTCAGAAGGAAATAAACTGGTAGGAATCATTTCTCACGTAGATTTGCTGAAAGAGAAAATTGACAAACAGATTATTGTAAAAAAAACAAGAGATGAAGGTAGCCGTGTGACTATAAGGCTGTAAATATGGTAAAATGAAATATGAACATGAATGATTTTAGAGCTCAGGCATATTTAAATAATCAAAATAAATCTGATAATTCAAATAAAGAAAAAAAGATAAAGACTGTAAGCTGGACTAAAATTTCTAAAGAAGATGAAAAAAAATCTATTCCTACAAAAGAGGATAGAGAAGGTGTAAAGCTTCAGTTATCTTCTGCTGCAACAAAAAGTACCACCAGCAAAGAAAAAGAGACTGTTAATCAGCAGTTAAAAAATGCTGCAGATTTTCTTAAAACAGGAGGTCTTGTAAAAGTTCCTGTAGAAAAACCGGAACCAGATGGCTCAGATTCTGTTTACAGAAGAGTAGCAAAATTTCTCCTGCTCATTGGTGAAGATGAAGCTGCTAAAATTCTTCCTCATCTTAGTGAATCTCAAATAGAAAAAATTATTCCAGAAATAGCTTCAATTCGTACTGTTGATAAGGATGAAGCTGAAGTTATTCTTGCAGAATTTAATTCACTCTTAGAAAGTTCCCGTGAAAGTGGTGGTGTTGAAACTGCCAGAGAAATGCTTGTTAGAGCTTATGGAAAAGAACGGGCAGAACAGATGCTTGAAAAAGCCATGCCGTTAAAGGGTAAAAAGCCTTTTGAGTATTTAAATGATGCTGATTCAGAAAGAGTTTATTTACTGTTGAAAGATGAAAATGCAGGTGTTCAGACTCTTGTTTTAAGTCATCTTGCACCTCAAAAAGCAGCCTCCGTAATTAATCAGATGAGTGCAGAAGAAAAAAAAGAAATTATAGTCCGCCTTGCAAAAATGGAACCCATTTCTCCTGAAGTGATTCGGCGAGTAGATGAAGGAATGCATGAAAAATCATTAAGACAATCTTCTGAAAAAGCTGAAAATATTGATGGTAGAAATGCCCTTGCACAAATTCTTAAGAAAATGGATATTGGAGCAGAGCAGGATATTATTACTTACCTGTCAGAAGAAGATCCAGATTTAGGTTTGGATTTGAGAAGCCGTTTGTTTACTATGGATGATGTTATTCATGCAGATGATCGTTTTATACAGAAAAAACTACATGAAATGAAAGAATCAGACATAGCCTATTTAATAGCAGGCAAACCTGAGGATTTTAGAAATAAAATACTTGGTAATATTTCTGCTGGACGAAGAACTGAAGTTCTTGATCAGGAAGATATTTTAAAGCCAATGCGTAGAAGTGATTGTGAAAGAATTACATCCCAATTCTTTAGTGTCCTTCGCAGGGAATATGAAGCTGGTCACTTAATTATTTCTAATAGAAATGATGATATTTTTATTTAAAGTATAAGACAAAACTAAAAATGGCTAAGTCAAGGTTTTAAGAAAACTGAAGCCGGCGGACAGGACTTTGCTCAGCCTATTTGAATTTTTGGTAAAAAAAGGATTTTTTATGAACTTTACAGATATAAGCAATATTGGAAAAGAATATAAGGATTTTGTAATTATTGATATAGAAGATATTCCAGATTATAAAACAAAAGCTGTTTATTTACGCCATAAAAAAACAGGACTGGAAGTTTATCACTTTATAAATGATGATAAAGAAAATCTTTTTTCATTTGTTTTTAGAACTCTTGCAAAAGATTCAAAAGGTGCAGCTCATATTACAGAACATTCTGTTTTATGTGGATCCGAAAAGTTCCCTTTGAAAGAACCTTTTACAACTTTGGATAATCAGAGTCTTCATACATTTTTAAATGCACTTACATATCCTGAAAAAACAATGTATCCGGCTGCTTCTGTTGTAAAATCAGATTACTTTAATCTCTTTGATGTTTATGCTGATGCAGTCTTCTTTCCAAAAATTACAAAGCAGACTTTCATGCAGGAAGGCTGGCGACTGGAATATGATGAAAAAGGAAAGGCTAGTATTCAGGGGGTTGTTTATAATGAGATGAAAGCTAATTATTCAACTTTTAACTCTGTTGCTGTTGATCGTTTTTTTGAACAGATGTATCCAGATTCTATTATGTCAAATGATTCTGGTGGAGATCCTCTTGATATTCCCTATCTTACTTATGAAGAATTTACTGCTTTTCATAAAAAATTCTATAGGCCTTCAAACTGTCTTCTGATTTTATATGGAAATATTTCAACACAGGAACAGATTGATTTTCTTGATGAAAAATATATTTCCAGATTGATTGCAAAATATGGAGAATGTTCATCTGTTGATTTAAATAACAAAATTCCGTCTGTTCCAGAGGATTTAAAACCATTACAGGAGTTTAAAAGAATCCCTGAATCAAAACAGGTAATAACTACAGCACCAATGAACGGGGCAACAGGAAATATAGCTGGAATAGGATGGTATTGTGGAGAATACTCTATAGAGCAGCTTTTCCTTTCAGAAGTATTAACAGGAAATGACAGCTCACCAATGAGCAGGAAATTGAAAGATTCAAATCTTGGAGATGATGAAGCTCCTGTAACAGGTAGTTACGGTTATGTTTTAGATGAAACTCTTTTCAGTTTTGGTTTAAGCGGCGTAAAAAAAGGTAATGAAAATAAAGTCTTTAAGCTGATATTAGATTCAATACATCAGGTATATGAAGAAGGTGTTTCTCAAAAGGATATTGATTCTGCCCTTATGGGACTTGATTTCAGTCTCCGTGAAGAAAACCGTTATTTTGGGCCTCGCTCCCTTTCGATTGCTGGAAAAGCGGCTGCCAGCTGGTGCTGTGGAAAATCTTTATCTGGTCAGTTAAATCCAATTTCCGCATTAAATAATATTAAGGAAAAATTAAAAACAGATAATAATTATATACGTAAACTTATTAAAAAATATTTTATTGATAATGAAATTTGCCTCAAATTTATCTGCGAACCTACAAAAAAATATTTTGATGAAAGAAACAAAAAAGAAGAAGCATTAATTGCTCAGCTTGAAAAATCCTTAGATAAAGAAACTGTCATAAGAGATCTGGAAAAATTACATGCTTACCAGTCAAAGGTTGAAACAGAAGAGGAATTGGCATGTATTCCTCATCTGGAAGTAAAAGATTTAGTTTCTTCTGTGGATAATATTAAAACAGAATATGAAACAATTAATGGAAAAAATAATATAAAAGTGCCACTTGTAGTAAGTAAAGAAGATACAAATGGAATTGTGTATGCAGAAATTCTGTTTCCTATAGATAATCTTTCTCCGGAATTTTATATAGATCTTCCTTTATTTGCGGGTGTGCTTACAAATCTTGGTTGGAATCATAAGAATTGGTCTGATTGTATTTCTGAATGTGCCTGTATTATGGGAGACTTAAATGTAAAAAACATGCTTTCCCAAAGTGCAGGAATCTGTGAAACCGAAAAAAAACTTAGGGAATATGAAAATCCTTATTTGGGCAACAGACACTGGCTTGTTTTTTCTGGTAAATTTCTGGCAGAAAAGGCTGAAGAATGTTTTAATCTGCTTTCAGAAATTGTTACATCCATAGATTTTACAGATGTAAAAAGAATGGAAACAAAAATTACAGAATATATAACCGATAGAAAAGAAAGTTTTGCTAGTGCTGGTTCACAATTTGTAAGTCTGAGAGGTAGAGCTGAAAATTCTAAATCGGGAGCAGTTCAGGAATTGTGTTATGGTGTAACACAGGCAATGTATGTTAAGAAGCTTTTCAAAAAAGCGGCTCCAAAATTGTTAAAAAAATTTGAGGCATATTATAAGCAGATATTTT
This sequence comes from Spirochaetia bacterium, assembly GCA_022768685.1. Taxonomy (GTDB): domain Bacteria; phylum Spirochaetota; class Spirochaetia; order Treponematales; family Treponemataceae; genus Treponema_D. Next base: position 14,864 of record JALEPQ010000032.1, on the reverse strand, counting down.
CAGAAGGTGCTTTATTGCATATTACAACAGACAGTTCTACTTTAGATTCTGTAAAAAAATTACTGCCTGAATTTGTTGTAAAATCAGATTTAAAGGAATTAAAACCTTGTAAAAATATTTCCCATGAGGAAATTAAGCCTTTTATCTATTATCCTAAAAATTATGATAAAAATCTTCCTGAAGCAATTCAGATTAATACTCAATCAGGTTATGCAGCTTCATTTTTTAAGTGTGCACCATTTCTTACAAAAGAAAGTGCAGCAGAAGAAATTCTGTGCAATTACTTAAATTCACATCAGTTGTGGGTAAAAATCAGAATGCAGGGTGGTGCCTATGGCGGATCTGCAAATAATGACAGTTTTGAACAATTGTTTGTACTGAATTCATGGAGAGATCCAACTCCAGAAAAATCACTGGGGCTATTTATGGAAACTTTAAAAGAAGCAAGTGAGCAGAAGTTTACTCAGGAAGATGTAGATAGATGTATTTTGTCTAGTTACAGTTATTATATTTCTCCAGACAGTCCTAATGGAAGAGGTCATAGAGGGCTTTCCAGATTCTTATATGGAAACTCTTATCTGTTGATGAATGAAATGGTAAAATTAATTCTGCAGGTTACACCTGAAGATGTTCATGAGGCTGCTGTAAGGTTGTATGAAAATGCAAAGACTTACCATAAGAATGAAATTTTCTGCGATAATTCAACAAAAGTGTATGGTAATATTATCAAAATTCCTTTATAATTTCTGTATTAAGGAATCATTTTAGAAGGAGGTGTGATAAAAATTACGTCCGTGTAATTTTTATCATCAAGTTTATTTCGTGTTCTGCACTTCATAAACTTGGATACTCGCCATCCTGGCTCGCCGCTAACGCGGAGTTTTTATGGGAGATTTTAATGATGGATAAAAAGACAAAAGAATGTATTAGAATGATGCGTGATTTAGTATCTGATGTTCAGGGTGCACCATTTCCAGGTGAAGAGTTAAAACCTGAATTATATTCAATTTGGTATGAACATGCTCAGAGAGCTGCTGTTGAATGTTTTGAATTCCTTGATGCAAACTTTCCAAGCGAACAGAACGATGTAAATAAATCAATTGATAAACTTTTTGACTAATTGATAAACTTTATATAAATCATTTCAAAAAAAGGAAAACTTAATGAATTTATTAAGTTTTCCTTTTTTTTTACCGAAAATAAATAAAGACTATAATAGGGTGATTTTAGGGAAATGAGTAAGGTTGCAAAAAGCTTAAAAATGAGCCGTGAGGGATTTAACGGCAAAAAAAATAAACAGGGAATAAATTACTGGCGCTTCTTTTTTAATGCCAGAACTCAGGAAAGTGCAAGTGAGAAAACATTTTTCCTGGATTTTGAAATGCTTAATCCCTGGGTATCTCCAGCAGAAACTTTACTTGGTTTTAAACCTAGAATTTCTTTTACTCAGGAAGATTTGCAATATGCGCTCGCCGGTACACAATCTGCTAAAGAGTTAAAAACAGAAAATATGGTTCAACCTTCATATTGTGCTGTACATTTAGGTATTCTTGGTGAGAGTTCAACAGTCCTGTCAAAATACGTTTGTGTAAAAAATCTTACTTTTAAAAATAAACCTTTTGAATTTAATTGTCCTGATTTTTCATTTTCTGATAATAAACTACAAGGATCACTTTCTGTTTCTGAAGCGGAAAAGAGAGAACACCCTGAATATTTATGTAATGTAGGCAGATGTTTCTGGGATCTTAATTATGAAATACTAAATGAAAGTTCACAAGGATATTCTAAAGATGGAAAAAAATGGTTTCCTTCAGGTTTACAGAGTAAATTTTCAGGTAAGTTGATTTTTAATGATGTTGAATATTTAGTAGATCCACGCAGATCATTTGGATATGTTGACCGCTATATTGGAAATGAATTTCCTTCAACATGGTTTCATATTTCATCCTCAAATATAAAAAGCATAATCAGTGGAAATCAGTATTTTGATTCTTCTGTTGCTATTCAAGGTGTATTTCGTAATAAATTATCTCTTGTTTCAAAATTAGGGGAATTAACTTTATACATGACTGCTGATTCCAAAAAATATAGTTCTATTTTTGATTGTCAGCAGGCTCCTGAACCAGATGAAGACGGAGATTCAATTTTGCATTGGTCTGCTAGTTTTACAAATAAAATATGGGTAGTAGATGTGGATATCTTCTGTAAAATAAAAGATCTTGCTAATAGAAATTTTGAACTGCCAGAAGGTAATCGCAAAGTTTTAAATATGCTTTCCAGTGGTTCTGGTTATGGTGAAGTTAAAGCTTTCAAAAAACAGAAAAAAAATGTGCTGGAACTTGTTGAGCATGTAAACTTATCTTCTGTTATATGTGAATATGGTCATACAGAAGATGGTTCAAACGAATAAAGATTCTTAAAAAATTTTGCCTTTATCAGTAAATATTATTATTTTAATACTAATAATAATTTTGATGGAGGCAAAGAATGTCATACGAAAATAATGCTTATGAAGACGATAACAAGACATCTGCTTTAGATCGTTACTGTAAAGATTTAACTGCACTTGCCCGTCAGGATAAAATTGACCCTGTAATCGGACGAGATGAAGAAATCCGTAGAGTAATGCAGGTTTTGTGTCGACGTACAAAAAATAATCCTGTAATAATTGGTGAACCTGGAGTTGGAAAAACTGCAGTAGTAGAAGGATTAGCCCGCCGAATTTCTACTGGAGATGTTCCAGAAAGCTTAAAAAATAAAAGATTACTTGCTCTTGATTTAGGAGCTCTTGTTGCAGGTGCAATGTATAAGGGGCAGTTTGAGGAACGTTTAAAATCTCTTATTACAGAAGTACAAAAATCTGATGGTGAAGTTATATTGTTTATTGATGAACTTCATACACTTGTAGGTGCAGGGGCTGCTGAAGGATCTTTAGATGCTTCTAATATGCTCAAACCTGCTCTTGCCCGTGGTGAACTTAGAGCAATTGGTGCCACAACTTTAGACGAATATAGAAAATATATAGAAAAAGATGCTGCTTTGGAAAGACGTTTTCAACAGGTATTCTGTCAGGAACCAACTGTGGAAGATACAATAGCAATCTTAAGAGGTCTTCGTGATAAATACGAAATTCACCATGGAGTTCGTATAGAAGATGAGGCTCTTGTTGCTGCAGCTACACTTTCAAACAGATACATTACTACTAGATTTTTACCAGATAAAGCTATAGATCTGGTGGATGAAGCTGCAAGCCGTTTAAAAATGGAAATTGAAAGTCAGCCTGTAGAATTAGATCAGGTTGAAAGGAAAATTTTGCAGCTGCAGATTGAAAAACAGTCTCTTTCTAAGGAAGAAGATCCTGCATCAAAAGACCGGCTTGAAAAATTAAACAAAGAGTTGTCTGAAAATTCTGAAAAACGTGATGCCATGAGAAAACAATGGCTTAATGAAAAAGAAATAATAGACAAATCACGAAAAATCAAAGAACAACTTGAAGCAGAAAAATTTAATGAGGATAAATATACCAGAGAAGGTAATCTGGCAAAAGCAGCTGAAATAAAATATAGTGTAATTCCTGAACTGGAAAAGCAGCTGGAAGAAGCTAAAAAAGCTGCTGAAGCTCAGAAGCAAGAGGGCCAGGAATCTTTAATTCGTCAGAGTGTTACAGAAGAAGATATTGCTAAAGTTGTTTCTTCCTGGAGTGGTATTCCTGTGGCAAAAATGCTTAAAGGTGAAAAACAGAAATATATTGAACTGGAAAGTGTTCTTCATAAAAGAATTATTGGACAGGAAACAGCAGTACAAGTTGTAAGCGATGCTATCAGACGAAACCGTTCAGGTCTTAATGATCCTAACAGACCTCTTGGTAGTTTTATGTTTATAGGTCCAACTGGTGTTGGTAAAACAGAACTTGCAAAAACACTTGCTGATTTTCTTTTTAATGATGAAAAAGCTCTTACTCGAATTGATATGAGTGAATACATGGAGAAATTCAGTGTTACCCGCCTTATTGGTGCACCTCCAGGATATGTTGGCTATGATGAAGGTGGCCAGCTTACTGAAGCCGTTAGAAGAAGACCTTACAGTGTCATACTTTTTGATGAAGTTGAAAAAGCACATCCTGACGTATTTAATGTGCTTTTACAGGTTCTGGATGATGGTCGACTTACAGATGGTCAGGGTAGAGTTGTAGATTTTAAGAATACAATTATTATTATGACCAGCAATCTTGGCAGTGATTTGATTCTTGATGCAGATTCTCAGGAAAAACTAGACGCTCTTTCCGAAAGTATACATGTACTTTTGAAAAAAACTTTCCGTCCAGAATTCCTGAATAGAATTGATGAAATTGTTATGTTCCAGCAGTTAGGAAAAGAGCATATAAAAGATATTGTAAAAAATCAGCTTAATAGGGTACAGAAACGTCTGATTGATAAACATATTCTTCTGGAATTTGATGAATCGGCTTATGATTTTATTGCAGAAAAAGGATATGAACCTTCAATGGGTGCCAGACCTGTAAAGCGGGCTATTCAAAGTTATATAGAGAATACTTTGGCAAAAGAGCTGATTTCTGGTAATATTAAGGACGGAGACAAAATCTTTGTAAGGGGAACACCTGAAGGAATTTGTTTTTCTAATAAAGAACTTTTAAATTAAGTTAGAACGGAGGAAAGAAATAATGCTTTCATATCAACATGTTTATCACGCAGGAAATCATGCAGATATTCTTAAGCATTATGTTCTTTCCTTTGTACTTAATTCATTAAATAAAAAGGAAAAACCTTATACACTTATAGATACTCATTCTGGTAGTGGATTATATGATTTGCTTGATAGCAGAAGCTTAAAAACTGGTGAGGCTCAGAAGGGCATTGCCTCACTGTTAGATGATTATGAATCAAAAAATATAGAACTGCCTGAAAGTTTTTGTAATTTTCTAACCTTTGTAAAAACATATACTTCAGAAAATAAATATCCAGGTTCTCCTGAAATTGAACGAAAACTCCTTCGAAAGCAAGATTTTCTATCGTTGTGTGAGCTTCATCCTCAGGAGTTTGTCAATCTTTCGGAAAATATGAATGGGGAAACTTCTCTTTGCAAATTGAGTCTGCATAATCAAAATGGTTTTGATGTTTTAAAATCATCTACACCTCCAGTAACTAAACGGGGTGCCGTAATAATAGATCCAAGTTATGAAGAATCTTCTGATTATGAGAATGCAGCAAAAACTATAATTCAAGTTCATAAAAAATGGAGTAATGGTATAATCATGTTGTGGTATCCTTTGCTCGCTCACAGAAAAACTGAGATTGATAATATGGTAAACAAAATAATTAATGCTGCAAAAAATCAGAATCAGAATATTGAAATATCAGATTTAAAACTTTGTGTAAATACAGAAGATTCTCATATTGAAGTAGACCTGGATAAATTGAGTGACCATAAAAAAAATCCACCCCGCTTATACGGAAGTGGAATGCTTGTTTTGAATTCCCCATGGCATCTTCAGGAAGATGCTGAGAAAGTTCTAAAATATCTTACTTGCGTTTTTTTTCAAAAATAGCACGAATTTTCTTAAACAGATTTTTGAAGAAGTTTACTATCCTCATAAACCAGCCTGGATTTCTGAGACGTTCAAGTCGTCTGTATCCTTCCAGCAGTTCTTCATTTGTAAATTCTTTTCGCTGATTATTTTCTTCAATTTCCATTTCCAGCTGTTCAATTTCAGAAAGATTATCAACTATATTTGCCTGAATGTTTGTCCACCCAAGTTCTTTTGCTGCGGTAAGTCTTCTTTCCCCGGCAATTAATTCATATTTCCTGTTTAGAGTAATAGGATTCAAAAGTCCGTAAGTTCTTAAACTGTCTTTTAAATCTTCCAGACTGCCTAAATCTCTTCTTACTCTTTTTTTTATTTTAATTTCTTTAATAGGTACTAACACTTGTTCTCCTGTTATTCCATTAAATAATTATAATCATAATCTATAGTAACTGGTATTTTATTTGTTTCTTCAAGAATTTCTTCTTCCATGCTTTCTTCTTCGTCAAAATTATAATTTGCATTTAAGAAATCAAGATTTACTGTAAGAGGTGTTGTATCAAATTTTTCAGTTAACCTTGCTCCTGACTTATAAAATTCCTTTTCAAGACGTAAAAGTGATATTGTTGATACCGACTGATTAGAATGAAGATTACAGAATTCAGTAGGCTGTGTTCCTTCAAGGAATACCTGAGTAGTCTGATAATCTTCACAGTCTTCTGTAAGCAGTTTTCCGCTGACAGAACATACTGTACATTCAATAATACCTTGTAAAGGTTTATTAAATTCTTTGTAAGGAAGAGTGGCATGAACTTTATCAAAATATTCACCCCAGGCAAAACCTGCCAGTGTAGCACCTGTAATGTTTAATCCTAATGACTGTCCAGGCTTATCAAACCCGAACCAGAAAGCTGCCGCATAATAAGGTGTAAAACCACATGACCAGGCATCAGCCCAGTTTTGTGTAGTTCCTGTTTTTCCTCCGGCAGGCATTGTATATTTTTTACCTTTTTCATCCTTGTAATCAAAGTGCCATGCCTGAGCAGAAAGTGTACCACCATTAAATACAGTCTGCTCAAGTAAACGTACCATTACGTAAGCTGTAGCAGGTGAAATAACCTGTATTTTATCACCTTTGGCAGCCTGAGCTTTTCTTATATCAAGTTCAGGATTAAGAATGACATTTCCATTTTTATCTTCTACAGTTCTGATTGCCATAGGAGTAACTTCTTTTCCTCCATTAGCAAAAATAGAGTAAGCCCGTGCCATTTCTATAGGACGAACAGAACAAACTCCTAATCCGATTGGATAACCTGGAACAAAAGCTCTGGAAGGTAATTCTTCCTTTGTAATACCTAAAAGTGCTACAGCTCTGTTTATTGCGGCATCGAATCCTATTCCGTCAAGGACTTTAAGAGAAGGTACGTTCATAGAACGTGTAAGAGCATGATAAACGGTAACATCACCTTCCCATTCACCTTTAAAGTTTAAAGGAATATAAGGTTTTCCATCAGCTGTATGAAATACTACAGGGGTATCGGAAATTAATGTTGTTGGAGTAAACTTTCTGGAATCCATAGCTGCAGAATAGTATAGAGGCTTGAAAGTTGATCCTGGCTGAACTTTAGCTTGTGTAGCTCTTATAAACTGATTTTCTGAATCAAATCTACTTCCACCAACAAGTGCATCGATGTATCCGTTTTCATGATTCAAGGCAATCATAGTTCCTTCAACAGTGGTTTTTTCTTCAGCCTGTTTAGCTTTTACTGTAGCCCGGTTTACAATGTTTACTTTAAGTTTATCAGTCCCTGTAAGAAGTGAAACAATATCAATTACAGGATTTAATTCATTTAAATATGTTGAATTTGAAATGAATTCAGCTCTTTGTTCTGAAATCTTTAATTCCGGAATATCAAATAAAAGCGACAACATTTCTGTAAGAGGAATGTATGTTCCAAAGACCATACTTGACTTTGTAGTGTGATCTCGTTTGTAAAGAACATTTGCTTTATCAATATATTTTTCCATTACGGACTGGGCAATCTGCTGGTGAGCAAGATTAAGAGTAGTATTTACTGTGAATCCACTGGTGTAAATATCATCTGATCCGTAAATCATATTACCTAGTTCGCGGCGTACATATTCACTGAACCAAGGTGCTTTGTCATCTCTCATCATGTATGCTGAAGTTGATGTTCTTGTATAGTCGAAGTTAGCCCAATAGTTTTCAAAAGATTCCTGTGCCTGTTCTTTTGTAATGTAACCTGCAGATACCATTGCGTTCAGAACATTCTGCTGACGATCCATTGCTCTGTTTGGATGATCAAATGGATTATAAAATGCAGGATTGGAAAGCTGAATTACAAGGATAGAAGCTTCTGCTGGTGTAATTTCTGTTGCACCATGACCAAAATAATATTTTGATGCAGCATTAACACCGTAAGTTCCTCCTCCAAAGTAAATTTTATTCAAATATAGTTCAAGAATTTCATTTTTAGAAAAACGGCGTTCCATCTGAATGGCCCACCAGAGTTCCTTTATTTTTCTTGAAATGGATTTTTCTGCACGGTCACAATACAAAGTTCCGGCAATCTGTTGTGTTAATGTTGAACCACCACCTAATGAACGGCCTGTAATAATTCCGACTACACCACGCATAATGGCTTTTAGATTATAACCGTTGTGAGCGAAGAAAACTCTGTCTTCACGTGTTATCAGGGCATCAACCAGATGTTGTGGTAAATCTTGATACGCAATAATTTCACGTTTTTCATCAGAAGCAAATTCTGTAATCACTTCACCATTAATGTCTAAAAGCTTAGTTGGCAAAGCAGTATCGAATTCTGAAATATATTCTGAATTTTTAATATTCTTAGTTTCTGATAAAGCCCAGCCAAGCACAATTCCAAAAATAATTGAAAAAACGAAAAGAATTGAAAGCAAAACAACAGGGCATTTTTTAATTTTTTTCATAGTTCTTCTATTATAGTTTTTTTTTACATCTGGCGCAACATGACTCAGGGCAAACGCATTATAAACAAATATCCGATTTTTTGGCTCCCAGTCACGGTTGCGTGGTTCAAAACCGCGCAATAATGCGCTACACGCTTTTTGTGGTATAGAAACTATTAAACTGCCGCTTCGCAGCAGCCACAAAAAGAGCCTTTTTGATTCCCGCCCCGCTCCTTCGCACCAACATTACGGAAAAGCGTTTTTAATGCGTTTGCCCTGCAATAAGTAACTGTCCAATGTAAGAGAGGGCTAGATTTACAGCCTGTGGAATTAAGACCAGGAGATAAAAAATATGGCGGTGAGAAATAGTACAATTCTCAATATGTTTTTTATTTTGTTTTAATTGTTTTGGAATAAATAATATTTCCTTGATTACTGATGCAGTCAAAATCTAAATGATCTTGGTAGAATCTCATATCAACATAACCAAAAGTTTTATTATCAAGCCATTTAGAGTATGGAGAGAAATAAACAAAATTTTCATCAAGTTTACCGCCCATTGCTCCCAAAACCAGATAATTTACACCGTCTTTTTCAAGATATTCAAAAAAGTGATCATGGCCGCTCATATGAAGGTCAACATTGTATTTTTCTAATATTGGACAAAGTTTTGCCATTACATCAGGTAAGTCGCCCCAGTTTTTTCCCGCATTTTCATCATAATAACCAGAAGAAACTGCGTAACAGTGGGAAATTACAATTACTGTATCTTCCTGAGGAATTTCTTCAAGCTGCTGAATTAACCATTTAGTCTGTTTTTTATCTAGTTCAGCAGTATCCCAAAGCATATTGATAAAGAGAAGATGAACATTGTCTTTGTCCATTCTAAAATTGTATTTATCGTTTTTATCCATAAAAGTTGCTTTAAAAATTGGTAGACCATTTAAAATTGCATCATGATTTCCTGGAATTAATCTTAATCTTGTATTTGCTGCATAAGTTCGTAAATCTTCTACTGCAAGTTTGTATTGGGAAGCAATCATACCCATATCAACAATATCTCCAAGAAGATAAACTGCATCGTAATCGGCCTTATTTATTGCTTTTAAAATATCAATTCTTGCCTCTGCATCTGCAGTACTAGCTCCCCAGTGAGGGTCAGAAGCAAAAGCCAGATGTAAGATTGAATCATCAGAATGGTTAGGGCTTACAGGAATTTCTTCTGTCTGGCTTATGATATTCATTTCGGAATTATCAACTCTTTTGGATGCAAGAGTTTGCAGGGCAATAAAAAATCCTGCCCAGACAATAATATCAAAAATAGAGAAAAAGCAGAGAAGAATAGTCAGAAAGTTCTTTTTGAAAATCAAACTTAAAATCAAAACTGCAGGAAGAGTTATTGTGAGAGCAGTTAAAAATCTGTATATGTTGTGATATAGAATGTGCCAGTGAAAAGTTCCCAGCATACCAATAATGTTGCTAAACCAAATGAAGATAATAACAGAAAAAATTGTGGCACAAATGCCCAAAATATGATGTTTTTTTAAAAATTTCATTTTTTATTCCTTTAGATTTTTTTAAGAATCAAAGATCCTTGAATATTATTATATACCCTGAAATTCGAGTTTTTTAAACCGTGGCAAGGATTGTAAGGGCTGGCGTAGCCAGTTCCGAAGCGTAGCGAAGGAATGAAGCGATAGCGGAACCCTGAAAAGCCTGTTTTTTGCGAAGCAAAAAGCCACCCAAAGAAGAAAAATTTAAAACTCGACATTTGTCCAAGTAATTAATATAGGGTATGAGTAAGGTAATAATTATTGGAGGTGGAATTGCCGGTTTGAGTGCAGGTATTTTGGTAAAGTTGCGGCCAGTAGAATAATCAATATGGATAAAAAAAATGATTTTCATTTTCTTGATATAAAAAAACATCAGGAAGATAGAAGTGAAGAAATTGTAGATAAAAATGAGTCTGCAAAATGATTTATGAGAAAATAAGTTATTAATATCTGCTAGAATAGGAATTTATGCTATAATTAATAATTATGAAATCTTGTAGAAAATATTTATTGCTTTTTTTACTTTTTATTATGGTTGCTTCTTCTCTTGCAGCTAAAACTACGGAAAAACGACAAGCTGTAATTGATTTGGCTCTTTCATGTGGTGGAACTCCTTACAAATGGGGTGGAACAAGCAGAGATGGTTTTGATTGTTCGGGCTTTGTTCAATATGTTTATCTTAATGCAGTAGGAAAAAAACTTCCAAGAACAGCAGAAGAAATGCTTTCTGTTTGCAAAAAGATTTCTCCTTCTGAAAAACAACCCGGAGATTTAATATTTTTTGGTTCTTCTGGAAAAATAAGCCATGTAGGTATTTATTGCGGAAAGTATACAAATCATAAAAACCCAGATTACTTTTTAAATGGTAAAAGGGTATTTATTAGTGCAATGAGTGCTGGAGACCGTACAGGTGTAAAAATTGCTGATATAGAAGCACCTTATTGGAAAAATCATTTTTATTGTTACGGTAGAATTTTACCTCCTGCCGCTAAATAAAAAAGGGCCTGTAAATTGTCTACAGACCCTTGGGGAATCTTTGATATTCAGGCTGCTATTAATTAGTGGCCTTTTTTTGTGCATTAGGTAGAACTGGAAGGTAAGACAAAACCATATCTTTTAATTCTTTGTAATGATTTTTTTCGTTACCAGAGCCCAGTTCATTTATGTGTTTTACCTGAGCAATACCCCTCATTTCTTCGAGATTATGATATCCATGCGATTTCATAAATGCTATGAGGCCATTTTGAATATCTAGAGCAACTTTTGGATTTGTAAATTTTGCCTGTCCTATTTCTACTGCACTGCAACCTGCCATAATAAATTCAACGGCATCTTTCCAGTTAGTAATTCCGCCTATTCCAATAACGGGAACTCTTTCTTCTGGAGGGAGTTTATTGATTTCTTCTATAACATCATAAACAATTCTAAGGGCAAGAGGTTTTAATCCTGGGCCTGAATATCCTGCATGAACATTATTAAAGAATGGCTTTCCCTTATCGATATCAATTGCAACTCCGTGAATCATATTAATCAGACTGATTGCATCTGCACCGGCTTTTATACATGCCAAAGCAATTGGTCTGTTGTCAGGAGCATTTGGACTGAGTTTTACCATAAGTGGCTTTTTTGTAACAACGCGGACAGAACTTACACAATAGTAGGCTGTTTCTGCGCTCATTCCCCAGGCAAGACCTGCTGCTTTAATATTTGGACAGGAGATATTTAACTCAATCATATCGACATCTGTTTTATCCAAAAGTTTAGCACCTTCAACATAAGATTCAATATCACTTCCTGCAAGGTTGGCAATTGTAACAGGGCCAAGTCCTAACATACCTGGAAGGAGATTTTCTATAAAATATGGAATTCCAGGATTTTGTAATCCGATAGAGTTCATATTTCCACCGGCAACTTCAAGGCTTCTTTCCCCCTTGTTACCGGCCCTTGCTTCTAATGTAATTCCCTTGGAACAAATACCGCCCCAGTCATTTACATCAGAAACTCCTCTGAAATTTTGTCCGTATGCAAAAGTTCCTGCAGAGGCAATTACTGGATTTTTAAATTTAATTCCTGCAATTTCTGTTGAAATATCGGGCTCTTCATTTTTTTCAAGAGCTTTACGACGAGCAGGTGGTTTAGGGAATTCAAGAATTTTGGAATCAAAAACAGGACCATCTTTACAACAGCGTTTAAGTCCTTCTGTTGTTTCAATCATACAGCCAAGACAGGCGCCTAAACCACAAAGCATTCTGTGTTCCATGCTAATCCAGCACTTAATTCCTAGTTTTTCTGCTACAGATTTAACATAGGCCAGGGCAGGTGTTGGGCCACAGGCATAAATCAATTCATAGCCGGCATTTTTAATTGCTTATTCAGAAAAAGCGGCTGGTAACATTCCATGAATTCCAACAGAACCATCATCTGTTGTGATTTTAAGATTTGCAGCTTTTACATTTTCAAGTCCGTAAGAACCAGATTTGAATGATGCATAAAAATCATAAGAGTTTGGGGGTAGGGTAGAAGCAAGATTTGCTACTGGAGCTACGCCAATTCCTCCACCAACAATAGCAATTTTTGGGCTTTTTGAATTTAAGAGTTTTTTGTCGGCTTCTGGCCATGGGGTTCCAAGTGGACCAATTAAAACCATCTCTTCTCCCTTGTTCAGATGGCAAAGTTCAATTGTTCCTTCTCCCTTTTCCAGAATCATAAACTGGAGGGTGATTTCTTTTTTGCCCTTACTATTGATTATGTCTTGGGCATGGTAAACACTAATTGGACGATTGTAATTTACATTTGATTTTTTACTTTTAAGAAGATAGAATTGTCCGGCTTTTGGAGAAAGCTGTTCTTTTCTTTCAAGTTCAATTCTTGTTTGTAAAAAATATACGTTTGGCTGACCTTCGATTTTTTTTACAAAATCTACTTTTGAGTCGCCATAAAATAATAAACCTTTACCATTTTCATCTATTTCGGCTAAGTCCATAAATACTCCATAAATATTATTATTACCTCTGTGGGTTAGTTATCTCTAACTATATCAAATATAATAAAATGAGTCACAGAAGTAAAATTTATAATCAAAAAAATACATGTATTGAAGGTGCTGGAGATAATTAACAAAAATGATTTATAATATAGGAAGACGAGGTAATTATGGATTTTAAAGACGTTGTTAAAAATCGCTATTCATGTAAAAAATACAATGGAAAACAGGTAGATAAAAAAATCATGGAAGAAATACTGGAAGCTGGAAGACTTGCTCCTACTGCAAAAAATCTTCAGGAAGCTCATATTTATGTTCTTCAGTCGGAAGAAAAACTTTCTGTAATAGATCAGGTTACTCCCTGCCGTTACGGTGCTCCAACAGTTTTACTTGTTGCTTTTGATAAAGATGCTGCCTATCAATATCCGGGTGGAAAAAGAACTTCTGGAATAGAAGACGCGACAATTGTTGCAACACATTTGTGTCTAGCGGCTGCAAATGCAGGAGTTGATAATTGCTGGTTAAATAATTTTGATCCAGATAAATTACATGATTTACTTGGATTACCAGAAAGAGAAGAAATTTTGATGCTTTTGGATTTAGGTTATGCTGCAGAAGGATTTAAACCTCTTCCAAATCATTTTAGCCGCAAATCTTTAGACGAGACTGTGGATTGGTTTTAATCTGCTGAAAAAAATCAGGAAAATTTTGGGCAAAAATAGATGCTAATAAGTCTGGGGCAGCTTATGCACAAGCCCAAAACGTATTACAAAGATTTTTTACGGACCTTGCAAACGAACTTCAACGAGGGGGTGTAATAATCAGTCCTTTAAATCTTGCTGATTATAATGTTATAGCAGCTTAAGGATTGATTTTGATTAGATGCCGCTTTATTTAATGACAGATTTAATAGTAGTTGCAACATCAGAAAGAAATGCAGAATGGTTCTGTAGTTCCTCATTTGTCATAAAACGGCGTTTATATTCATTTTTTTTATCTGTCCATTCATTATACAAAGTAACCCATTTTGGTTCTGGGACACTATCGGGGTAACAATCACTAAGAACCATTTCGTGTTCAAACCCGATTCTTAACCCCTCTTTTAATGAAAAGCATTTTGATGATGGATTTTCTTGTCCTTCCAATTTCTTCTTTGCTTCTTCAAAGCTGTTCCATGTGTATAAGTCATCAAGGCTACCAATGTTCTTAGTAAGAAAAACATCAAAAATGTTTCCGAACCCGTCATTATGAATTTGTCCAATTACTACACCATCGTAATTCTTAAGATACTCAATGTTTAAGAAAAACAATTTTTCATCTTCTGGTGTTACTGCATTCAAAATCTCATCTAAGCATTTTTTTCCATCAGAATAATTCATACAATGCCTTTATTGTTTTCAATTTAAGTGTCAGGGCAAACACATTATAAACAAAAATCGATTTTTTTGCTCCCAGTCACGGTTGCGTGATTCAAAATCGCGCAATAATGCGCTACACGCTTTTTGTGGTATAGAAACTATTGAACTGCCGCTTCGTATCAGCCACAAAAAGAGCCTTTTTGCACCACGCCCCGCTCCTCCGCACCAACATTACGGAAAAGCGTTTATAATGCGGAAGCCCTGTGGCACTATTCATTTTAACTCGAGTTTTTTTGCAAAAACTCTTTTTATTTACGTGTTCGCTTACGCGAACGTTTTGTAAATCCTCAGTTGTTGAAACAACTTGCGGTTTACAAAATTATAGAAGGTTTAAATCAAACAACATAACAGTTTGAAAACTTACTACCAGTCAGAAACTAAACTTCAGCACCGCTAGCTAGCGTCGCTTGTCGCTA